>JAIEPK010000062.1 GCA_019749875.1 Candidatus Binatia bacterium
AATTCCTCGACCTGGGCAGCAGCCCGGCCGGCCAGTCCTGGCACGTCCATCGCCTGAATCAGGTCGATGCCCGCGAGGACGTCTTCTGTCGTGGTGGTCGCTCCGCTGGTCGCCATGTCGTCACCTCGTGGTCGTGCCCGTCACGATCGGCCGGGACGCGACTCTGGCACGTTCCCGACGACGCCTTCCACCAGATGGTGCCGTCCGGGGACGATCGGCCAGTCGAAGTACGCGTAGCTCGCGCCGCGCGGCAGCAGGTCGTCGGTGCGGTGGTCGAGCAGCTCGCCGTGCTGGTCGTCTCCGTAGAGCACCACGATCTCGTCGTCGACGAGCGGCTTCCGTGTGCGCAGCGAACCGTCGCCGCCGACGCGCGGCACGATCTCGCCCGACACGCGGTCGTGGAAGCTCGCCCACGACACCCGCTCGAGGAGCGGCCACAGGCTCGCGCGCCAGGCGGCGCGGAAGTCCATCCAGCGCTCGTCGGGGACCAGGAACGACACCTGGCCGAGGAAGTTCGTGAACAGCAGCGCGGCGCCCTCGGATTCGATCAAATCGGTCGGCACGCCGCGGCCGGCGAGCACGGGCGCGATCCAGGCGTCGTCGGCGATCCACTGTACGTCGGGTACCGCCGAACCCGCCTCACGCGCGAGAGAACGCAGTCGTGACGCGAAGATGGGGCGCGCGGTCGGGTCCGGCTCGAAGCAGATCAGACGCTCGAAGCGGGCCACGAGCGAGACCGGCAGGCAGTGGCCGCCGCTCGGTCCCACGATGGCGAGCGTGCGGGTGCCGGGCTCCCAGCGCGCGAGCCACGCGTCGAGCGCGGCACGAAACGGCGCCCACTCGCGGTCGCGGTGCCGGCGGGCGCGCAGGTGGTAGCGGACCCCGCCCGCCGGGTTGAACGCCGCCTTCAGCACGCAGCGTCATTACCACGACGTGACGGTCGCCGTCCGGATTGAACGGGGGCCGTCCGGCGGAGTAGGGAGGCGCATGAGCCTACGCGGAACCGGTCAGGGTGGAACGCTGGCGCGCCTGTGGGAGACCGTCGAGGTCCTCGGCACTGCCGGCATGCTGAATCCTTCGTTCATGATCAACCTGCAGAAGGGGATCAAGAAGTGGGGCTCGACGCCGGCGGGCGGATTCTGGTCCTCGGCGCAGCGCCGCCCCGACGACGTCGGGCTGATCGACGAGGCCGGCCCGCCGATGACGTTCCGCGAGATCGACCAGCAGTCGAACGCGATCGCGAACGGTCTCGCCGCGAACGGCGTCAAGACCGGCGACGGCGTGAGCCTGTTCGCGCGCAACCATCGCGGCTTCGTGCTGTCGATGGTCGCGCTCAACAAGCTCGGCGCCGACACGCTGCTGCTCAACACCGGCTTCGCGGCGCCGCAGCTCGCCGAGGTCGTGGCGCGCGAAGGATCGCAGGTCGTGCTCTACGACGAGGAGTTCGCGGCGATCGTCGAGAAGGGCGCGCCCGACAAGAAGCGCTTCGTGACCTACGGCTCGAGCCCGCTCGGCGACGCGACGATCTTCGACCTCGCCGGCCGCAACTCGAACGCCGAGCCGACGCCGCCGTCGCGCCACGGCCGCACGACGATCCTGACCTCGGGCACGACCGGCACGCCGAAGGGCGCGCAGCGCTCGGTCAAGCGCGCGAGCCTGGACACGTTCATCGGCCTCTTCGGACGCATGCCGCTCACCGTCGGCTACAAGACGTTCGACGCGGCACCCGCGTTCCACTCGTGGGGCGGCCTGCACCTGCTGCTCGGCGCGATGCTGTCGAACACGATCATCATGCGCAACCGCTTCGATCCCGAGGACACGCTGCGCACGATCCACGAGCACAAGCCCGACGTGCTCGCGGTCGTCCCGGTCATGATGCAGCGGATCCTGCAGCTGCCGCAGGACGTGATCCGCAAGTACGACTGCCGCTCGCTGAAGGTCGTCGCGGCGTCGGGCTCGGCGCTGCCCGGCGAGCTGGCGCTGCGCTGGATGGATACGTTCGGCGACAACGTCTACAACTTCTACGGCTCGACCGAGGTCGCGCAGGCGTCGATCGCGATGCCCGACGAGCTGCGTGCCGTTCCCGGCACCGCCGGACGCCCGCCGCGCGGCACCATCGTCAAGATCATCGACGCCGACGGCAAGGAAGTTCCCGCCGGCGTCACCGGGCGCATCTTCGTCGCCAACGAGAACCAGTTCGAGGGCTACACCGGCGGCGGCAACAAGGAGATCGTGCAGGGGCTCATGTCGAGCGGTGACGTCGGGCACTTCGACGAGAACGGGCTCCTGTTCGTCGACGGCCGCGACGACGACATGATCATCTCGGGCGGCGAGAACGTCTTCCCGCGCGAGGTGGAAGACCTGCTCGCCGATCATCCGATGGTGCACGAGGCGGCGGTGATCGGCGTCGCGGACCAGGAGTTCGGCCAGCGCCTGCAGGCCTTCGTCGTGCTGGTCGAGCGCGAGGCGTGCACCCAGGACGACCTCAAGAAGCACGTCCGCGACCACCTCGCGCGCTACAAGGTGCCGCGCGAGATCGTCTTCCTCGACGAGCTGCCGCGCAACCCGACCGGCAAGGTCCTCAAGCGCGTGCTGAAGGAGATGGTGGTCGAGATTCGACAGGAAGGCTGATCCCCGACCGGTCGCCCGCCGGCCCGGACCGTTCGCACGACGGTCCGGGCCCGGCGCAGCCGATCGGGTTGAGCGGCCGGCGATCGCCGTGGGATGAGGCCGTGCGGCAAAGCGCCGCACCCAGGAGATCGCCCATGAGCCGTTCCCGCGTCCCGTTCTCGTCCTTCCTCGCCGTGCTGGCCGCGGCGACGGTCTTCGCCGCGTGCAGCGGCGGGGGCGGTGGCGACGGAGGCCCTGCCGATCCCGGCAATCCGTCGTGCGCCGAGGGCACCGAGTCGTACGACAGCACGTTCGCCGGCATCCAGACCAAGATCTTCGAGCGGCGCGGCTGCACGCAGGACGCGTGTCACGGCAGCGCCAAGTCCGGTGGGCTCGATCTCACACCGGCGAATGCCTACGCGAGCCTCTACGGCGTGCGCGGGCAGGCGAGCGGGCTGTCGCGCGTCGAGCCGGGCGACGAGGAGCGCAGCCTGCTGTGGCTCAAGCTCGCTGCCGCGACGCGCCCCGGTCGATACGAGATCCCGGGCTCGCCGATGCCGAGCGGCCTGCCGGCGCTGAGCGAGGACGAGCTCGAGCTGCTGCGCCTGTGGATCTACGCCGGTGCGCCCGAGACCGGCGTCGTCAACGGCAGCGAGCAGCTGCTCGGCGCCTGCCTGCCCGAGCCGAAGCCGCTGGTGATCGAGCCGCTGCCCGCGCCGTCGCCCGGCACGGGCTTCCAGCTGACGATGCCGGAGTGGGACCTGAAGGCGCAGAGCGAGTTCGAGGGCTGCATGGCGACCTACTACGACGTGTCCGACCAGGTGCCGGCCCAGTATCGCGATCCGAGCGGCACCATGTTCCGCTTCTCGACCACCGAGGTCCGCCAGGACCCGCAGAGCCACCACGTGTTCCTCTACTACCCGGAGGGCAACTTCCGTCCCGAGGGTGTCGACGTCTACGCGCCCGAGTTCGGGCAGTGGACGTGCCGCGGCGGCAGCGCCGCGGGCAACGCCTGCGATCCGAAGGCGGCCGACGAGTGCACGGCGGGCGGCGGCGTGTGCGCGAGCGAGCTCACCAAGAGCCTCGGCTGCATCGGCTACGGTCCGCGCAGCGCCGGCAACATGGTGCTGATCGGCGGCTCGGGCCAGCCCGTGTACCGCACGGAGTATCTCTCCGGCGTGTTCGCGCAGCTGCCGATGAAGGGCGTGATCTACTGGAACAGCCACGCCTTCAACCTGACGAAGACCGACGGCGTGATGCACGTCAAGCACAACTACGAGTTCGCGAACGACCAGCGCTACACCATCACCTCGATCGCCGACTTCTCGGCGATCTTCCGCCCCGACGCGCCGCCGTACACGCGCGAGAGCTACTGCAACGACCACGTGCTGCCGCGCGGCGCGCGCCTGTTCCACCTGACGACGCACACCCACAAGCGCGGCAAGCGCACCTGGATCACGCTGCCCGACGGCTCGCAGGTCTACGAGAACTTCTCGTACACCGACCCGGTGCAGGGCCGCTGGGATCCACCGCTCGCGTTCGACTCGCCCGATCCCAAGGAGCGCACGCTGCGCTACTGCGGCACGTACGAGAACGGCCTCGGCGAGGGCGACACGCCCGATCCGTCGCAGGTGACGCGCCTGTCGCGCGTCAGCGTCACTGCCGCGGGACAGATCGGCGGCACGTGCAAGCCGGTCGCCTGCACTGCCGGCCTCGTCGGAGCGGCCTGCAACGGCGCCGACGACGACGCGACCTGCGACTCGTCGCCCGGTGCCGGCGACGGCGAGTGCGACGCCTGTCCGATCACCGGCGGCGAGAGCACCGAGAACGAGATGTTCAACCTGTTCGGGCTCTACTACGTCGATCCGACGATCGCGGCGCAGGACGCGGCGGCGGGCGTCGCGACGGCCGCGCAGGCGGACGCGCTGAAGGTCGACGCGAACGGTCGCTCGCTGTCGACGTCGGTCGTGGCGCCCGCGGGCTCGGGCTGCGCGATGGCGCACCCCGGCACGAGCCACGCGATGCACGGCGTGGTGCCGGCGACCGACGGGCACGCGGGGCAGGCGCAGTAGCGGGACCGCGACGGAACCCTCTCGCGCGGATGGAGGACAGGGCTCGGGCCACGCGGACGCCGCTTCAGCGCGCGGCGTCCGCGTATCCCGCGTACGACTCCTTCAGCACCGCGTGATTGAGCAGCATCTCCGCGACTTGACGCTCGCCCTGCGCGTCGAAGATGCGCGTGCGCGTCCAGTACGACTCGGTGCGCTTGCTCTCCGACAGCGCCACGATCTCGCGACGCAGCACGTACTCCTCGCCGACGAAGAGCGGTCCGTCGATCAGCCGGATCTCCTGATCCGCGAACAAGCCGACCACCGGGCCCTTGACCGGGAAGCGCGCGAGATGGCTCGTGTGCTCGACCAGCACGCTGATCATCTCCATCGGAATGATCGCTCGTCCCCACGGCGACGCCGTCGGGTCGCGGTACCAGGGCGACGGCTCGGTGATCACCGCGAGCTTCTGCGCGAGCGAGAACGGGTAGAGGGCACCCATGTGCTGGTCCATGTCCATGCGGACGCGCTCGTCGACCGCACCGCGCAGCCCGACGTGCAGGTCGGCGAGGATGACGAGCGTCTCCGGTGCGCGCAGCTTCGCCATGCGCTCGTCGAGCAGCGACGGCGCGCCCTGCGGCCCGAGGCTCGCGCTCGCCTCGAGCACCGGAGTGCCGTCGGCCTTCTCCGCCCACACCCGCGTGCGCGTCGCGCCGTCACGGGGCAGCTCGGCGAACGCGCGCACCTCTTCTCCTTCGACCACCATGTTCTGGTAGTGGGCCGACACGCAGCCGCGCTCGAACCATTCGCGTCCCCAGATCCGTGCGAGCAGCGGTGCGAGCTGGCTGAAGTGCGTCGGACCCTCGATCGGTCCGGCGCGGAAGCCCAGCTTCTCGGCGATCGCGTCGTCGTGGATCGAGCCGTGGCCGCCATACTCCTGGTCGGCGAGCATCTGGCGCGGGCGGCGGAGCGGTCCGTGAAGAACGAGCGGAGTCTCGGACGCGTCGGTCGGCATGCGCGCAGCGTTGCACGACGACGCGCCGCGGGTGAAGAGGAACGATGCCTCTCGACGTCATCGGCGCCGGACTCGGGCGCACCGGAACCCTCTCCCTCAAGCTCGCGCTCGAGCAGCTCGGGCTCGGCCCCTGCTACCACATGCTCGAGGTGCGCGCGGTGCCCGAGCGCCTCGAGCACTGGAACCGCGTCGTCGCCGGCGACAGCATCGACTGGGAGGAGGTCTTCGCCGGCTTCCCTTCCACGGTCGACTGGCCCGCGTGCACGTACTGGCGCGAGCTCATCGCGCGCTATCCGGACGCCAAGGTCATCCTGAGCCTGCGCGACCCGGAGAGCTGGTGGCGCTCGACGCAGGCGACGATCTTCAGCGACGAGGTGCAGAGCGGCGCGCCGCCGTCGATCCGCGCGATCCTCAAAGCCGTGGTCGGCGACGACCTGCACGACCGCGCGCGCTGCATCGCCGCGTTCGAGCGCCACAATGCGGCAGTGCGCGCCGCCGTGCCGCCGGAGAAGCTGCTGGTGTTCGACGCGAAGCACGGCTGGGAGCCGCTGTGCCGCTTCCTCGGCGTGCCGGTGCCGGACGCGCCGTTCCCGAGCGTCAATACCACCGACGAGTTCCGCAAGATGATCGGCATCGGCGCCGAGTAGGCGCCGCGAGCGACGCACGGCGATGGACGACACCCGACAGCGTGGCGACCGCGGTGTGACGCTACCACCCGCCGTCGGAGATCTCGTCGAGGTGCTAGCGAAGGTGACCGGCGCCCGCGCAGTCGTGCTCGGCGGCTCGCGCGCCGCGGGCACGAGCGACGCATCGTCGGACTGGGACCTCGGGGTCTACTACCGCGGCGCGGTCGAGCTGGCGCCGCTCGAGAAGTACGGCGTCGTGCATCCGCCCGGCTCGTGGGGGCGCCTCATGAACGGCGGCGCGTGGCTCGATCTCGACGGACACAAGGTGGACGTCCTGCTGCGCGACCTCGATGCGGTCGACCACTGGAGCGCGCGCGCCGCGCGCGGCGAGTTCGAGATCGACGCGCTGCTGGGATACGTCGCCGGCGTGCCGACATATCTGCTCGCGGCCGAGCTGGCGTCGTGTCGCGTGCTGCACGGCGAGCTGCCGGTGCAGCCGTTCCCCGCGGCGCTCGCCGACGCAGCACCCGCCAAGTGGCGCTTCTGCCGCTCGTTCAGCCTCGAGCACGCGCGCATGCACGCACGGCGCGGCGACGTCGTCGCGACGCTGGGTCAAGCAGCGAAGGCCGCGCTCGAGGAGGCGCACGCCGTGCTGTGCGAGCGTCGTGCTTGGACGTGCAACGAGAAGGGCATGCTCGAGAAGGCCGGGCTCGCACGGCTGCGGACACGCTTCGCGAGCGCTCCGACCGCGGCCGAAGACCTCGTGCGCTGGGTGGACGACGTTGCGGCGGAGCTGGCCGTCGCGCGGGACGAGCGACGGCCGTGGCAACGATGAGTGCCACGCGCGCGAGTCTCGGAGGGGATCGATGAGCGGACCGGCACGAGCCGGAGTCCTGATCTACGCGAAGGACCTCGCGCGGGTGAGCACGTTCTACGAGCGCGTCCTCGACGCCCGCGTGCTGCACGCGGACCACGAGCACCGCGTGATCGAGTCGCCCGACGCACAGCTCGTCATCCATGCCATCCCGCCGCCCTACGTGGACGAGGTGGTCGTCGCGACTCCGCCGGAGCCGCGCCTGGCGCAGGCGATCAAGCCGTTCTTCACTGTCCGCAGTCTGGCGGTGGCGGAGCGCGTCGCGGAGGAGTGCGGTGGGCTCGTGCACGGGCCGGTCTGGCCGGGACCCGGCTTCCGCGCGCGCAACGTGTGCGATCCCGAGGGGAACATCCTGCACCTGCGTGAGCAGGCCGGATGACGCGCGGCGCGTGGGTTGCATCGGCGCGTCGCGCGTGGCTCCCCTTTCGGTGAGGCTCCCGCGTCATGCCCATCGTCGCCATCGACCACGTACAGCTCGCCATGCCGCAAGGACGCGAGGACGATGCGCGCCGCTTCTACGCGGGCCTGCTCGGCATCCCCGAGACGCCGAAGCCCGCGCCGCTCGCCGCGCGCGGCGGTGCGTGGTTCGAGCTCGGCAGCGTCAAGATCCATCTCGGCGTCGAGGGCGACTTTCGGCCGGCGCGCAAGGCGCACCCGGCGCTCGTGGTGCACGACCTGCGCGCGCTGGTCGCGCGGCTGCGCGAGGCCCGGGTCGACGTCGTCGACGACACGCAGCTCGGTTACTACCGCGTGTTCGTCGCCGACCCGTTCGGCAACCGTATCGAGCTGATGGAGCCCGCGCCGTGAGCGGAGCGGTCGAGGTACGCGTCGAGCCGGCACGGCATCTCGCGGTGGTCCGCGAGCGGCGCGCCTGGACCGATCTCGGCGCGAAGCTGCTGCCGCTCCTCGATCGCGTCTACGTCGCCGTGCGCGCCGGTGCGATCGTGCAGTCGGGGCACAACGTCTTCGTGTTCCGGGAGCCGACACGCGACGGCGTGACGGTGGAGATCGGCGTGGAGGTCGCGGCGCCGTTCGCGGCATCCGGTGACGTGGTGTCCGCCGCTACACCAGCCGGCGAGGCGGCGGTGACGATGCACCGCGGGCCGTATGCCGGGCTGGGTGCCGCGCACGACGCGGTGCGGTCGTGGTGTGAGGCGCAGGGGCGCGAGCGTGCCGGCGTCTGGTGGGAGGTGTACGGCGACTGGTGCGCGGATCCGGCGCAGCTCGAGACCGAGGTGCTGCATGCGCTGGTACCGCGTGGAGGAGATCGCGAATGAATCGACCTCTCGTCGTCGCCGCCATCGCGGCCGTCCTGGGCTGGGTGCTCGGCTGGGTGCTGGGCGCAACGCTGGGCGGAAATCTCGCAACCAGCGTCGAGCTCGCGGGAACGCGCGGCTACGAGGCGACCGGTCTGATCGGCGGCATCGTCGGAGCGAGTGCCGCGGCACTGCTCGCGGCGCGCGGTGCGGCCCCCGGGCGCGGGTGAGGTCGGCGTGGCGCTGACCGGCGGCTGCTTCTGCGGGCGCGTGCGCTACCGCATCGACGCGCCGCTGCACGCCGCGCGCTGCTGCCACTGCTCGCGCTGCCGCAAGACCTTCAGCGGCGCCGGCTCGGCGTACGCCGAGGTCGTCCCCGGTTCGTTCGCATGGGAGCGCGGCGCGGACGAGCTGACGAGCTTCGCGTCCGCGCCCGGCTGGGGCCTGTCGTTCTGCCGCACCTGCGGCTCCACGCTGTGCGGCACGCACGACGGGAAGATCCACGGCGTGACGCTCGGCACCGTCGACGGCGATCCCGGCGTGCAGATCACGATGCACATCTTCGTCGGCTCGCGCGCACCGTGGGACCACATCGGCGGCGACGCGCCGCAGTTCGAGGCGTTCCCGCCGCCGTGAGCCCGACGTCGTGTCGGCGGCACGCGCGGTCGGGAGCAGATCACGCGCCCGTCGGAGACCGCGCCACGTAGCCGCATGAGTGATCCGTCGGGCATCAACCGCGAATCCTACGACGCGATCGTCGCCGAATGGGACGCGGTGCGCACGCGTCTCGCTGCCGCGGAGGCGCGGATCCTCGAGATCGTGCTCGCCGACGTGACCAAGGGCGCACCCGTGCTCGACCTCGGCTGCGGCACCGGTCGACCGATCGCCGAGCACCTCGCCGCGCGCGGGCTCGCCGTGACCGGCGTCGATCAGTCGCCGCGGATGCTGGCCCTGGCGCGGGCGCGCCTTCCAGAGGCGGTGTGGCTCGAGGCGCGCATCGAGGACTTCGTGCCGCGGGGTCCGTTCACTGCGGTCGTCGCATGGGACTCGCTGTTCCACGTGCCGCGCGCGCATCACGCGGGCATCTTCGGCCGCGTCCGCGCCGCGCTGATGCGCGGTGCACGCTTCGCGCTCACGGTCGGCGGCTCCGATCCCTCGGGCGCCGGCTGTGCGCAGCCTGGGTTCACCGACACGATGTTCGGGCAGACGTTCTTCTACGACTCGCACCCGCCCGAGGCAGCGACGGCGCTGCTCGTCGCGGCCGGCTTCGCGATCGTGCACGCGGAGTTCTTGAGCCTGCCGACGAGCGGACGCGACAAGGGCCGCTACACGATCGTCGCGGCAGCGAGCTGATCCGCGCGCCGTGGACGCGCCCCAGCGACGGCTTCACTCCGCAGCCCCGAGCCGCTACCGTCCCGCGTCGCAAGCACCCGGAACGCGAAGGAGCAGCGCATGACGTCCGTCACCGAAGTCGCCCCCGACCTGTTCCGCCTCTGCACCTGGATCCCCGAGGCGGATCTGCAGTTCTGCCAGTTCCTCGTCCGCGACGACGAGCCGCTGCTCTACCACACCGGCATGAAGGGCCTGTTCCCGCTGGTGCGCGACGCGGTCGCGCAGGTGCTCGATCCGAAGACCGTGCGCTGGATCGGCTTCAGCCACTTCGAGGACGACGAGTGCGGCTCGCTGCGCGAGTGGCAGGAGCTCGCACCACAGGCGACGCCGGTGTGCAGCTTCGTCGGGAAAGTGGTGAGCGTCGACGGCTACGCGGCGCTGCGTCCCGCGCGCGCGATGGAGGACGGCGAGGTCCTGCTGACCGGCAAGCATCGCTTTCGTCTGCTGCGCACGCCGCACCTGCCGCACTGCTGGGAGGCGTCGCTGCTGTTCGAGGAGACGCAGCGCACGCTGTTCTGCTCGGACCTCGTGCACCAGGGCGGCGAGCACGAGGCGGTGACGTCTGCGGACGTCACCGGTCGCGTGGCGAAGACCCTGCGCGAGTACGAGGCGGGCCCGTTCGCGAGCTACGTGCCATGGACCGCGAAGACACGGCCCATGCTCGAGCGTCTCGTGGCGCTCGAGCCGAGGACCCTCGCGATCATGCACGGCTCGACGGTGACCGGCGACGGTGCGCGCACGCTGCGCGACGTGACGAGTGTCATGGAGGAGATTCTCGGCCCGCGATGACGGCCGTCTTTCCGAGGCAGCCGGCCGAGGGCAGGAGGACCGACGTCGTGCCACTCGCGAATCTCTTCGCGCGACCACGCTCGCGTGTGGGCGCGCGCGCCGTCGCCGTAAGCCTCGCCGTGCTCGTCGCGCTCTGCGCCGGATGCGCGAGCACGACCGTCACGGTGACGCCGTCGCCGCAGGCACCCGTCTGCGATCCCCGGGCCGCCGCACTCGTGCTCTGGGCGCCCGAGTGGCGTCCCGACCAGAAGGACGTCCCCGAGCGCGAGGCCGCCGCGGCGGCCGGGCTCGACGAGTTCTTCCGTCGCTCCGGCTGCTTCGCGCGCAGCGAGCTGCGACGTACGCCGGATCTCGCGCCGCCGACGGTCGCGGCGCAGCTCGCCGACACGCGTGGCGCCGGTCCGCTCGACGTCGTCGTCGCGATCGCCGTGCGCGAGCTCGGACCGACCGTCAAGCTGCTCGCCTCGCCCGCGCTCGTCGACGGCGGCACCGAGGTCGTGCTGCAGGTGTCGGTCTTCGTGCCGCCGGAAGCGCGCGAGCCGCGCACGTTCACCATCCACTGGCAGGACGGCGGCCCCGGCGTCGTGAAGGGCGTCGCATCGCTGCCGCGCGACATGCAGGAGGCGCTCGCCGCTGGGCTGCTGCGCGGCGGTGCGGAGTCGCCTTGACGCTGCACGCGTAGGACGGACACCGACAGCAGAATCGGCATCCGTCCGATCGAGGAGCGACCGCTGCGGCCGCTAGTTCCTTCACCCGAGAGGCAGGCATGCGGCCTGCCGGGGGAGAAGGAGACGCACCGTGCAGCCGATTCGCTCATCGATCCGATCCGTCCTGCTCGCGACCGTGGTGATGGGGGCGCTGCTCCTGCTTCGCCCGGCCGACGCCGCCGCACAGTTCTGCGGCCCCTGCGAGAAGATGGTCACGAGCTGCAGCTCGTTGGGCGGCTGCACGTCGGGCTGCCGGCCCGATCCGAGCAGGGCCGGCGCGGAGTGCCGCGGCGGCTCGGGCGACGCCTGCAACCCGCCCGAGTACTGCACCGATACCGGCGTCTGTCCGGCCGACGTCAAGGCGCCGGCCGGTACCATGTGTCGCGAGAGCGCCGGCGCGTGTGACGTGGCCGAGGTCTGCGACGGCACCGGTGCGCCGTGCTCGGTGATCGACCGGAAGGTCGCGTCGGGCACCGTGTGCCGCGCCGCGACCGACGCCTGCGACGCCGCGGAGACCTGCAACGGACGATCGTCCCAGTGCCCGGCCGATGCGCTCAAGGCCGCCGGCGCCACGTGCCGCGCGAGCGCGGGCGCGTGCGACGTCGCGGAGACCTGTGACGGCACGTCGAGCGCCTGCCCTGCGGACGCGATCAAGCCCGCGGGTGCGGTCTGCCGTGCCGGCGCGGGCGTGTGCGACGTCGCCGAGGTCTGCGACGGAGCGTCGACCGCATGTCCCGCGAACGCCTTCGTCGCAGCCGGCACCGAGTGCCGCGCCGCGGCCGGCGCGTGCGACGTCGCCGAGGCTTGCAGCGGAACGTCGGGCACGTGCCCGACCGACAAGAAGGTCGCCGCCGGCACCGTCTGCCGCGACGCGAGCGGCGTGTGCGACGCGGCAGAGGCCTGCAGCGGTACCGCGAACGACTGCCCCGCCGACGCCGTGAAGAGCGCCGGCACCGAGTGTCGCGGTGCGGCCGGCGCGTGCGACGTCGCCGAGACCTGCGACGGTGCCGTCAAGGACTGCCCGGCCGACGTGCTGGTCGCGGCCGGCACCACCTGCCGCGACGGCAGCGGCGAGTGCGATCCGGGCGAGGCCTGCACCGGTGCCAACGCCGAGTGCCCCGCCGATACAGTCGTCGCCGAAGGCACGCCGTGCACCGAGGACTCCGATCTCTGCACCATCGACGCCTGCGACGGCGCCGGCGCCTGCGGCCACACGCCGGCCGCGGACACCGACGACGACGGCACCTGCGACGGCCAGGACCCGTGCACCAACGTCGGCGGCGCGCGCACGCTGCTCGATGCATCGAAGCCCACGCTCGCCTTGACGCGCATCAACCTCGACACGACGCCCGGCGACGACGGCCTCAAGCTCAAGGCGTCGTTCGACCTGCCGTCGGACAAGCGCTTCTCCGACCTCGCGCTGGATCTGAACGGCGCGCACCTGATCGTCGACGCGGCCGGCGGCGACCGCGTGATCGACGCGCTGCTGCCCGCCGGCATGTCGTCCGGCAACGGCACGCGTGGCTGGACGCGGGCGAAGAATGGCAAGAGCTGGACGTACGCCGACAAGACCGGCGCGCCGGTCGCGGGGATCGTCAAGGTCCAGGTGGTCGACAAGAGCAAGGCCGACGCGCCCGGCCGCGTGCAGGTGAGCATCGTCGGCAAGGACGGCGATTACGCCGTGCTCGCGGACGACGTGCCGCTGGCGGCGATCGTGACCCTCGGCGGCCAGAGCGACGCCGCGGCGGGGCTGTGCACCGAGAGCGCGTACGCGGCCGACGACTGCAGCCTCGATCGCAAGGGCACGTCGCTCACCTGCAAGCGCTGAGCGCGGATCACCGGCACGGCGCCGGTCGTCTCGTGGGAAGGCCTCCTGCTCGTCCGGGCAGGAGGCCTTCTGCGTTCGTGCGCGGGCGCGCGTGGCCGGCTCTTGAGGGTTCAGTTGCTTGACGGCGCTCGCGTCGCGGTGCGGAGGCCGCGCCGCAGGTGTCCGTCTTCGTGTCGCCGGACGCGCGCGAGCCGTCAGCCTGCTCACGAGCAGCGTGCGCCACGGTGACGCTCGGGTCGTAGGACGAACACCGACAGCAGAATCGGCATCCGTCCGATCGAGACGACGCTGCCCCCGCCGCTATCCCTCCCAGCACGCAGGCAACGTCGCCTGCGGCAGAAGAGGAGAGACCGCCGTGCCTGCCATTCGCTTCGTGACCCGCGTCTTCGCCGTCGCCACCGTGCTGATGGCATTCATGATCCTGCTGCGCCCCGGCGCTGCGCACGCCCAGCGGGGGATCTGCGGCCCGTGCGAGAAGTTCGACTTCAACTGCTCCCTGAGCCAAGGCTGCACCGACGGGTGCAGGCCGGACCCGAGCAAGGCGGGCGTCCAGTGTCGCGGCGGCTCCGGCGACATGTGCAACCCGGCCGAGTACTGCGACTCGACCGGCCACTGCCCGGTGGACGTCAAGGCCGCCGCCGGCACCGTGTGCCGCGCGAGCGCCGGCGTATGCGACGTCGCGGAGGTGTGCGACGGCAGCGGTGCCGCCTGCCCCACGAACGCATTCCAGCCCAAGACGACGGTCTGCAACGCGTCGACCGGCGCGTGCGACGCGGCGGAGATGTGCACCGGAACGTCGGCGGCGTGCCCCGCCCCGGCGCTCTCGCCCGCAGGCACGGTGTGCCGTGCGAGCACCGGAGGATGTGACGCCGCGGAGACGTGCGACGGTCTGACGAACACCTGCCCGGCCGACGCGATCAAGCCCGCGGGCGCCGTTTGTCGCGGCGTCGCGGGCGCCTGCGACGTCGCCGAGGTCTGCGACGGCACCTCGACCGCATGCCCCACGAACGCCTTCGTCGCAGCCGGCACCGAGTGCCGCGGCGCGGCCGGCGTCTGCGACGTCGCCGAGGTCTGCAGCGGAACGTCGGGAACGTGCCCGACCGACAAGAAGGTCGCCGCCGGCACCGTCTGCCGTGATGCGAGCGGCACGTGCGATGTCGCCGAGGTCTGCAACGGCTCGGCGGTCGCCTGTCCTGCAGACGCAGTGAAGAGCGCCGGCACCGAGTGCCGCGGTGCGGCCGGCGCGTGCGACGTCGCCGAGAGCTGCGACGGTGCCGCCAAGGACTGCCCGGCCGACGTGCTGGTCGCGGCCGGCACGTCGTGCCGCGACGGCAGCGGCGAGTGCGATCCGGGCGAAGCGTGCACCGGCAGCAACGCCGAGTGCCCCGCCGACACGATCCTCGCCGAAGGCACGCCCTGCACCGAGGATCCCGACCTCTGCACGATCGACGCCTGCGACGGCGCCGGCGCATGCGCGCACACGCCCGCCGCCGACAGCGACGCCGACGGCACCTGCGACGGCCAGGATGCGTGCACCAACGTCGGCGGCGGCCGGACGTTCGCCGACGCGTCGAAGCCGAAGCTCGCCTTGACGCGCATCAACCTCGACACCACGGCCGGCGACGACGGCCTCAAGCTCAAGGCCGCGTTCGACCTGCCGTCGGACAAGCGCTTCTCCGATCTGGCGCTGGATCTGAACGGCGCGCACCTGATCGTCGATGCGGTCGGCGGCGACCGCGTGATCGACGCCGTGCTGCCCGCCGGAATGTCGTCCGGCAACGGCACGCGCGGCTGGACGCGTGCGAAGAACGGCAAGAGCTGGACGTACGCCGACAAGACCGGCGCGCCGGTCGCGGGCATCATCAAGGTCCAGGTGGTCGACAAGAGCAACGCCGATGCACCCGGCCGCGTGCAGGTGTCGATCGCCGGCAAGGACGGCGACTACCCCGTGCTCGCGGACGACGTGCCGCTGGCGGCGATCGTGACCCTCGGCGGCCAGAGCGACGCGGCGGCGGGGCTGTGCACCGAGAGCGCCTACGCGGCCGACGACTGCAGCCTCGACCGCAAGGGAACGTCGCTGACCTGCAAGCGCTGACGCGCGCGCATCGTCGAGGCCGGCCCGCTCCGCCGCCGCACCCGCGGCAGAGACGGCCGGCCGGCGAGGAAGCGGCCCCCTGCTCGCGCGAGCAGGGGGCCGCTCTCGTTCGCGCGGCCCGCTCGCGCGGCGCGCTCGTACGAGCGTGGCACCCGCAGCGCTCGCATCGGGTGACGGCGTGTGGAAGCACGGAGCGACCGACGAGGAGGATGCCGACCATGCTGGAGCTGCGACCCGGCTGCGAGTGCTGCGACATCGATCTGCCGCCCGACTCCCTGGACGCACGCATCTGCACCTACGAGTGCACGTTCTGCGCGCGCTGTGCCGAGACCAGGCTGCTCGGCGTCTGCCCCAACTGCGGCGGCGAGCTCGTACGCCGTCCGCGCCGGCCCGCCGCGCGGCTCTTGACGCACCCCGCGTCGACGAAGCGCGTCCACAAGCCGCAGGGATGCGCAGGCGCCAGCGTCGGGTGAGCGGCACGGCGACGGCCGTGCCGCTCCGTCACGCGATGTTGCGGAAGCCGGTCACGTAGCCAGGTGCGAGCCGTTCGGTGAGGGTCTGATCTTGGTTGAGGTCGACGCTGATGATCGCGCGAAACTGCTGCATGATCCCTGGCAACGACGCGAACAGGGCGCGGATCTCGTCGGCACCGAGGCCCGGCCCGATCCAGGGGATCTTCGTGTACCACTTGACGCTGTCGACCAGCTTCTGGAACGCGGGTTCCGGCATCGACGGCGAGAATTTGTCGATCAGCTTCGGTGCGTCCGGATGCGGAAACGGAACCAGGCGGGTCGCGGCGTACGGACCTGCCGGCAGCGTCTGCTCGCGCCAGGCGAGCAGCAGCTCGCGCACCGATTCCGCCACGGCATGAACGGTCATCTGGACGGCAGGCGTGTCGGCCGCCTTCCGCGGCATGAAGAGCTGGCCGTCGCAGCGCGCGAACCACGAATCGCCGGCGGCATTGAGGACGCGCAGCCCTTCGGCGTCGCTGAGCTGTCCTTCACCGGCGCTGTGCAGCGTGTCGATGTGACCATCCTGATCGTGGAGCACCTTCGATAACGCGCCGGCGAGCTTGTCGGAGTAACCTCGATCGAGTGCCCACTCGCGGATGGCCGCGCGCGGCACCCGCACGTGCCCGGCGGCGAAGCCGTCGGTCAGAAAGTGGTCGGCGAACGCGTTGGTGAAGAGCGCGCGGCGCCACGTGTCGTTCGATTGCCCGTTGGCTTGACGAGCGAGATCGAGAGCCGTCGCGTGATGGGTCACGTACGCGACCATGTTGTGCCAGCCGAAATGCGAGGTGTTCCTCAGCGCCAGCTCGACGTAACCCTTCGCGTTCCACGCCATGCGGATGTTGTTGTCGGGGTAGCCCCCGGGGCCTCTGTGCTGGTCTTCGATCCACGCCAGCTCTTGGCCGAAGATGTCGCGCAGGTCCGACAGATCGTGATCTTCCCACAGCCAGGGCAAGAGCGCCGGCTTCTCCTCGAAGAGCTCCTCGGGTGTCTCGTAGAAGTCGCCGGAGAGCGCGACGAGCTCGCCGTAGGAGAGGCGATCGTTGCTGTGCAGCCGCTTGATCGACGCGAAGATGGACTTGTCGAAGACGCCGTGGCCCTCTTTGTCGAGCATCTGGCACGCCAGGTCGGCACCTTTGCCGCCCAGCCAGATGTGCTCGCCCGATTCGAACGGCTTTGCGCCGACGAGAACCGGTCCCGAGTGAGAGCGCCGCGAGGTGAGGAACAGGCTGAGTGCGTCACCGGTCTTTCCGGCCGGAGCTGGCCGCGTCGTGTCGTCGCTCATCTGCCCTCCTCAGCTCGTCGATGCGTCAGGCGCCCGCACCGCGAATCTTCTCGCGAAGGCGCCGCCAATCGGTCGAAGACAAGTTCTTCGGCTCGCCGATGCGGTCGACCGTCGTGAAGTTCCAATCGATCGGGCCCGGCTCGCCAGCGGGTTCGGGCTGCGTGGGAACGTCGTCGGCGTGCCGGCGGCTCTCGTGGCGCAAGGCGGGATTTCGCTGCAGCCGGAGCCGGCCATTCTCGACCTCGGCGAAGATCGCGGCGCCCTGTGCCGTCGTGCCGATTCGCCCGCGGTCCACCAGGTAGGCAACGTACTCGAGGAGCTCTCGTGTCCGTTCGGGCGTCGCGTCTCGCAGGACGTAGTGCAGCACGTTGCCCCAGGCGTCGAACACCAAGGTTCCGCCGCAGTAGAGCGGCATCCGCGTACCGGCCAGCTCACCGAAGTCGAGGCCTTCGGACTTCAGCTCGACGTCCTCGGTCCACACGAACTCGATGATGATCTCTTGCGGCGGATAGTAGCCGCTCGGGCTCCCCTTGCGCGTCCGGTACAGGCGGATCACCGAGAAGTTCACGTCGCGCGGGATGCGCAGCGACCCTCGGTTGGCATCGAGGAAGCGATAGGCATTCGCCGTCGTCGCCGAGATCTCGTCGACGTCGTAGGGGTGCAGATCGCGGTTGCGGACGCGCGGGGGGCCGTCGAGCTCGGACTCGCTCGGCGCGACGCCGCGCTCCACGAAGAGCCGTCGCAGGATCGCGCGGCCACCGACCTCGTACGTCGGATAGGCCACCTCGTCGGCGCGCAGGACGGCACGCGCATACTCCAGGTACGAGACATCGACGGGCGGGCAATAGTCGAGACCGCGGAGCATCGTGCTGGTCGTCTGGGCGGCCGCATTGATGAGCGCGCGAACCGCGACCTGACCGTCGACCTTCGTCTTCTTCAGGTTATCCAGCGCCGCTTCGACCTTCTTCGGATAGAGCGCGACGAGCAGCTCGTAGAAGACGTTGGTGAGCACCTGCGAGAGATCGTGCTCCTCGCGGTTTCCCTTGACGTCCGCCATCGTGCGCCGCACGGATGCATCGCGCAGGCTCGAGCGACCGTCCGTGGACGCGAACTCCTCGCCGATCCGCCCGATCAGCTCCGGAAGCTCGGGCGGTGCGTCGCCCGCGACTCGCACCACCAGCTCACGAAACGTGAGCGACGACGCGATCGCCATCACGTCGCCGAAGTACTCGTGGAAGGCCGCCGTCTGCGCCGACGAGATCTCGTTGTAGTACGGCTTGAGCCCATCGAGCACGGCATGCCCCAGCTCGTGCGTGACGATGTCGTGGGACAGGCAGGTGAACACCGGCGCGCTCGAGCCTTCGAAGTAGAGAAAATGGATCGCGCCGGTGCCTCGATCGTAGAAGGCGTTGCGGCCGTAGTTCGCGTGCGGGAGCAACAGCAGGCGTCCGAGACCCGAAGCCCACGGAATCGGGCGGCCCAGCAACCGGGGATTCTCCAGGAGAGCGATGGTGCGGTTCACCACCGCCCACACGTTCTGCTGGTGGAAGAGAAAGTTCTCGCGCACCGCACCGACGTTCCCGACGGCGAACCCGGGACGCCTCTCGAGCACCTGCACCGGCGCGAACACGACGTCGAGCCGCGCGTCGTAGTCGACCACCGCAACCCGTGCCGTGGTCGGACCCTGCTCCAGGTACCGCTCGGGCTCCAGATCCACCTCGACCGGACCGAGCCCCGAGCGCTCCGCGAGCAGCGGATCCTCGCACAGGAGCGTCACCTTCAGGCGGGGAGGATCCTTCTGGAATTCGCGGAATGGAATGCTCATACGCCCCGGGGGAGATCAGCTCAGCGTCGCGCGGCGAACAGTACGCGGACGCCGAAGCGGCTGTCAATCGAATTCTGGCTGGACGACAGCCGCTGGCTGGCTCGCTCGGACACCCACGGCTGGCCGGTCGTCGCTGGCCCGAGCGGCGCGGCCGGCGTATGGGATTGCGATGCCGCCGCCGACCCTGTGGATCTTCGCCGGGCTGCCCGGCAGCGGGAAGTCGACTCTCGCCGCCAGGCTCGCGGCCCACGCCGGCGCCGCGTACCTGCGCATCGATACCATCGAGCAGGCGCTGCGCGACCTGTGCGCGGTGCAGGTCCAGGGCGAGGGCTACCGCCTCGCGTACCGCGTCGCCGCCGACAACCTGCGGCTCGGCGTCGCGGTCGTCGCCGACTCCTGCAACCCCATCGAGCTCACGCGGCGCGAGTGGGAGAGCGTCGCGCGCGACGCCGGTGCCGCGCACGTGAACGTCGAGGTCGTGTGCTCCGATCGCGACGAGCACAGGCGTCGCGTCGAGACCCGTGCGTCGACCGTACCCGGCCTGAAGCTGCCCACCTGGCAAGACGTGCTCGCGCGCGAGTACCACCCGTGGACCGTCGAGCGCGTCGTGATCGACACCGCCGGGCGGAGCGAGGAGCAGTCGTTCCAGGAGCTGCTCGCGCGCGTGACGGCGCGGCGCTGACTCGCACGCGAGCGGCTCGTGCGGATCACGCCGGGCCGGCGTGTGCCGGCGCGGTGGCGAGCAGCGCCTGCACCGCGAGCCCGTAGTCGACCGGCGTGCCGTCCCAGCGCGGCGCCGCCGTCGTCGCGTCGATGTCGAGCCCTTGCCGCGCGTGCAGGATGCGCAACGCGGCGGCGCCGTCGGGCGGCGAGTCTCGTTCCGCGCCGTCGCCCGCGCCGTCGCTCGCGCTGCGGCGTGGCGCGT
>JAIEPK010000663.1 GCA_019749875.1 Candidatus Binatia bacterium
CGCCGCCTGCGCCCGGCTCCCCGGGCGCACGTGGTAGATCTCGTAGAGGCCGAGCTTGGCCTCCTTCGGGATCGGCCAGTCGACCGCGGCGCTGCCGTCGGGCAGCCACGTGAGCGGCAGATCGTAGCGCGTGTCGCTGCCGACGTGACGGATCGACAGGCGCTGCGGACGCTGCTCGGGCGTCGCGACCGCGAACCCCTGCAGCGTCTGCACGCGGAACAGATTCTTCGTGTGCAGCGTCTCGCCCGCGCGCAGCAGCGAGCGGTCGAGCACCGCGTGCGCGACGTACGGACCGCTCCAGCTCTCCTCGGGCAGGTCGAAGCGGAACGGCTCGATGCCGAGGTCCCAGCTCGAGTGCACGAAGCTCAGGTCGTCGTCCTTGACGGCGGTGACGAGCAGGCCGTTGGTCAGGTCGGAGATCGCGCGCGACGCCTGGAAGTCGTGGTGCGGATCGTCGTAGATCTCGCTCTGCGAGCGGCAGACCGCGACCTCCGTTCGGTCCGGCAACGACGCGATGCGCGCGATGCCCTGCGCGTCGGTGGTGCCGCGCCAGACGAGCGCACCGCCGCAGTCGTGAATCGCCACCTGCGCGCCCTCGACCGGCTGCGCATCGGAGAGGCGCGTCACCCACACCAGCGAGCCCGCCTTGGCCCACTCGAAGTGCACCGCCATGTCGGTCACCAGCGCCGCGGCCGGGACGTAGAGCGGCTGCTTCTTCTCCAGCAGCGCCTCGCCGAGACGCTGGCTCGCGATCTCGACGACGTACAGCCCGGGCTTCGGCAGCGGGATGCCGACCACCTGGAAGTCCGCGCCGGACAGCTCCGGCAGCGTGACCGAGCGCACCTCGTCGGTCTTCGCAGCACCGCGGAAGATCGACGTTTCGCGACCTGCGGCGTTCACCTTGCGCAGCCAGGCGAGGATGTCGCCGGCGCGGGTCGCGGGCAGGTGCAGGACGCTGCCGGCGACGCTCGACGGCGGCGCCGCCGCGTCCGCCGGCGTGGCGACACCGATGCGCAGCTCCTTGGTGCCGACGTTCGTGCCGAGGCTGCGGATCGTGACCGGCAGCGCCGGGTCCGCCTTCAGCTCGAGGATCGCGAAGCGGGACGCGAACTTCGCGAGCGGCGGATCGGCCGCGACCGCGATCTGCAGCGGTGCGAAGTCGCTCGCGTTCGCGAGCGCGCGTCCCGCGTCGTCCTGCAGATCCGCCGGGACCTCGAGGCGCAGCGTCGTCGACTCGGGGAACGGCCCGGCAAACGTCACCTGCGACACCGACTGCTCGGGCGAGTCCGGCGTCCGCTTCGCGTAGGCCTTGCCGTCGGGTCCGACGAGCTGCACGCGGCTCGCGGCGGACCACGGCACCGGGGCCGAGAAGTGCAGCACGATCGGCGTCAACGGGATGCAGCCGGCGCGCGCGTTCTCGCGCTGGCAACGCATCTCCGCGGTGAACGCCGCGCGCACCGTGTACTGGAAGGTCTGCTCGTCGGTGGTCGCGGCACCGTCCGCCGTCGCGATGCCCGCACCCCAGACCAGGCGCACGATCGCCTCGTCGGGGAAGCGCGTCTTGGCGGCGATCACGACCGCGTTCGCATCCTTCGCGCTCACGTCCCAGCGTGCGAGGATCTGCGCACGATCGTCGCCCTCGATCAGGCGCACGCCGACCTTCTCGGCGATGCCGTCGATCGCGAACCACGCGTGCTGCTCGATCGACTGCATCGTCGCGGGCGCGTCGAGGCGCAGCAGGAACGCCTGCTCGGCGTCGATCTCCTCGCCCTCGGATGGATACGCGCTCTCGACCGCCGGGCCGCCGGTGAAGAACGTCGCCTCGGGCAGCGGCGGCAGCGGCTTGCCGGCGAGATCCGTCAAGCCGGGACGCTGCCGGATCGTGCAGGTGAGCCCGCCCGGCAGCGTCTCGGTGAAGTCGTAGACCCAGCTCCGCGCATCGACCCAGCGCCCGCTGCCCTTCACCGGACACGTCACGAGCAACGGATCGATCGGGCTCCGCGGGTCGCCGTACGGCACCATCGGCGTCGCGAAGCGCGCCGCGATCTGGCGCACCTGCTTGACGGTGCCGGTCGGCGACAGCGCGGCGATCCCCGGAGCCGCGGTGCTCGCGGCGACCGCCGGTGCCTTGTCGCCCGCAGCCGCGACCGCATGCCGCAGCGCCGCGGGCACGGCGAGCGTCGTCAAGAGAACGAGGAATTCTACGACCCGACGGCGTCGCATGACGCCTGAGCGACGGTGCACGAGACGGGAAGCTTTAGGGTCGGCCGCTCAGCGCTTGACCAGCGCGTCGCGGATCTCGGTGAGCAGGACCTCCTCGCGGGTCGGCTCCGGCGGCGCCGCGGGCGCCTCCTCCTTCGACCGGCGCAGCGTGTTGAGGCCCTTCACCAGCGCGAAGATCGCCAGCGCGACGATCAGGAAGTCGATGATCGTGTTGATGAACGCGCCGTACTTCAGAACGACGGCCGGCGCGGTGTCGGTCTTGTCGCGCAGCGTGACCGCCAGGTACGAGAAGTCGACGCCGCCGACCAGCATTCCGATCGGCGGCATGATCACGTCGTTGACCAACGACGTCACGATCTTGCCGAACGCGGCTCCGATCACCACGCCGACGGCGAGGTCGATCGCATTGCCCTTGACCGCGAACTCCTTGAACTCGTTGACGATCCCCATGGTCGCACCTCCTTCGCGGCCGCTCTCCGGCGAGCACGCGAGCCGGCACCGTTGTCCTTCATCGGAGACGGTGCCTCAAGGGCGCGAGGATACAAGGCCCGGAACGCGGCGCGGGTCGTAGAGCCACGCAAGACGGGCCGGACGCCGCTTCCGGCACCCGGCCCGCTCCGCGTGGCGCGACCCTCGTCGCGTCCGACCGTCCGTCAGGGTCCGACGGCCGGGCCGCGGCCGGTGAGCAGCGCGACGACGAGGAAGATCACCGCCAGCATGGCGAACAGGTAGCCGATGTTCGCCGACATGCCGGCGACGCCTCGGAAGCCGAGCACGGCGGCGATCAAGGCGATGATGAAGAACGTGATGGCCCAACTCAGCATGGTCGTCCTCCCGGCGCCGCTCGGGCGCGCTTCAGCGGCCGTCGCCTCGAACTACTTGCTTGACCTTGTCGACCACCTTCTCGGCCGCGTTCTTCACCGCGCCGGCCGCCTGGTCGATCTTGCCTTCCTGACGAAGCTCGTCGTCGTCCGTGAGCGCACCGGCCGCTTCCTTCACCCGTCCCTTTGCCTTGTCGATCGTTCCCGAACCCATGACGGTCCTCCCTTTTCGGCGGCGTCTCGCGCCGTCCGTCGAGCAGCACGCTTCCGCAAGCGAGGTGCCAGCCACGGATCCTCGCGACGGCACCGAAAAAGCTCGGGATTGCGCAGCACGGCCGGCCCCACGGGCGCAAAGCGCGTCGCGCGGCTGTAAGAGCTTCCGTGGCGGCGACCGCGATCTACAAGACGCGGCGCGATTGCCGGGGTCGGCGAAGGACTCGCGACGGCGCCCCGGACCGCGACGACCTCAGCGTTCGCCGGGCGGCGCCGCGAGCTCACGCTGCAGCTGCGCGATCTCGACGGCCGTCGGATCGCGTCGCCGAACGTAGAGCGACACCACCGCACCGCTCTCGAGCACGAAGGATTCGGGGCGGCGCAGGAACGCGGCGCCGACTCCCCGGCCCGAGCGCACCGCATCCGCGGGCACGCCGATCACGCGCTGATCGTCCGGCCGCAGGTGGTAGCCGGTCGGGTCCGACAGCACGATCAGGCCCGCCTGCGCCAGTGCCCACGGGAAGCCGTCGCGCGCATCCACGTGGCTCACCGGCAGGATGCGCTCGTGCAGATCCGGCAGCGACGCGTCGGCGAGGTGCGCGTTGGCGAGCACCTGCTCGTTCAGCAGCTCGGAGCTCGACAGGACGTAGATGCGCCCGTGATCCTCGCGGGTCAGCTCGTCGACCGTGCGCACCAGGCGCCCCACCTCGTCGAGGTCGGCGCGCACGACGGGCGGTGAGGCGATCCGTCCGAACGCGAGGGCCGCCGGCCCGAGCGCGTTCTGCACGCCGGGCACCAGCGGCACCGCGAAGTCGACGACGAAGAGCACGACCAGGAGCAGCGCACGGACGCGCCCGCCGCGGCCCGTGCCGACGATCGCCGCGCTCGCGACCGCGACCAATGCAGCGAGCTGCGGCAGGACCAGGTATTCGTGATGGGCGTTGAAGCTCTGCGTGCGTGCGAACAGCACCGCGGCGAGCACGGTCTGCAGCACGACGAGGCGCGCGAGCGGTCGCGTCGGCGCATCGCGCAGCACCAGCACGCCACCGCTGACGGCGAGCACGAGGCGGAACCAGCCGAGATCGCGCGGCAAGGCGCGGGCCGCGTCGAGCAGCGGAGAGGCGCCGCGGTACGCGGCGTAGATGCGCGCGTAGTCCGTCGTCAGCATGGCGACGCCCTGTCCGCCGGTCGTGACGAGCAGCAGGACGAGCGTGGCGCCGGTGAGCAGCGCGAGCCGCGCCGCCGCAGCACGGAGCCGCGCGCGATGACGCGCGGCGAAGCCGATCCGGATCACTTGCTCGACGCCGACCGCCAGCAGCAACGCCAGCACGGCGTAGCCGTACCAGCGGCGCAGCACGATCAGCAGCGTCAAGGCGGCGGCGAGCACGACCGTGCGACGGAGCGACAGATCCTCGAGCGGCTCGCGCAGCGCCCACCAGCACAGCGGCAGGACGATGCAGCCCGCGACGTCCGGCAGCCCCTCCAGGACCGGCAGCCAGAAGCGCGGCGTGACGACGATGCTCACGATCGCGATCGCGACGGCGAGCGGTGCAGCGTGCCGCGGTCGGAGGAACGCGCGCTCGGTGAACAGCGCGATGCTCGCCGCCGCGACGAGGCCGTAGAGCACCGCGATCGCGAGCACGTAGACCAGCCGGCCGTCGCCGAACGCGACCACGACCGGCGCGAGCGGCAGCGCGATCAGCTGGTTGTAATCGTCACGGCGGATGGTGCGCAGGACGGTTGCGAGCGTGCCGAGCGGGTCGTGCGGCAAGCGCTCGGCGATCGCGAGCGTCTTCAGCCAGTAGCCGGCCTGGTCCCAGAACCAGATGCAGCGCTCGTGCTCGACGTACCAGGCGACGAAGGCGAGCAGCACGGCGCCCGCGAGCGCACCGGAGAGCCACGCCGCAGACGCTGCGGAGGCCGGCGTCGCCGCCGCACGACGCGCCGCACGTCGCGCCGGGGACGTCTTCAAGCCGATCCTCTGCTACGGAGCCGACCGTGCGCTTCGCGGTTCGCACCTACCAGGCCGGCGACGAGCAGCAGATCCTCGCGCTGTTCAATCGCGTCTTCCAGCAGGAGCGCACGCCGGCGCACTGGCACTGGAAGTTCGCCGACAATCCGGCCGGGCACCAGATCGTGGTCGCGGTCGGAGAAGACGGGCGCATCATCGGGCAGTTCGCCGGACTGCCGGCCGCCGCGGTGTCGCCGACCGGCGCTTTCCTGCTCTCGCAGGGCATCGACCACATGGTCGCCGCCGAGGCGCAGAAGCAAGGCGTGTTCGCCGCGATGACGCGTCACTTCGTCGATACCTTCCTTCCGCCCGCACGCGACGTGGTGTTCTTCTCGTACCCTCTCGCACACAAGCACTCGATCGACCAACGCATCTCGTCCGCCGCAGAGCTGGTCCAGCCGGTGCGCGCGCTGCGCTGGGATCTCGCGCGCCGCGAGCCTTGGCGCACCGACGCGGGAACGTGGCGCACCGGGCGCGACCGCGTGCGACGCGTGCAGCGCTTCCCCGCCGGCGTCGATCGCTTCTGGGAGCGCACCGTGGCGCCCGGCGTCGGCGTGTCGATCGTGCGCGACCGGCGCTACCTGAACTGGCGCTACGCCGCGTGCCCCGACGTGCCGTACGCGCTGCTGCTCGCCGAGAGCCGCATCTCCGGGCGCTCGCACGGCGTCGCGGTGCTGCGCTTCGGCTGGCTCGCGGAGCGCATCGCGCCGCTGTGCGAGCTGCTGGTTCCGCCCGACGATCGCGCCGTCCTCGCACTGCTGCTCGGCGCCTGCCACGACCTCGCGCGCGAGCACGGTCTCGCGTCGGTGGTCACCTGGGCGCCGCCCGAAACGACGCTGTACCCGGCGCTGTGCGAGCTCGGCTACGCCGAGGAAGAGACGCCTTTCCTCCTGACGACGATCGCGGATGCGAACGCGCAGCGCGCGGCCGCGTGTCGCGCGCGCTGGAGCTACACGATGGGCGATTCCGACATCTACTGACGTCCCGACCGCCATCGCCGAACAGCAGCGACGCCGAGGCTCCGCGGGTCCTCGATCGGCGTCCGCGGCCCACCTCACCGCTCCCCGGCTGCGACGCGCTTTCCCGCGGCTGCGCCGCTCTCCGTCCGGGACACGGGTGCGGCGGAACGTCCGTCAGGGCCGCTGCTGGCGGCGACGCGAGAGCGGCGTCGTCTCCGCGAACGCCTCGACCCGCAGCGCGCCCGGCAGGAAGATCGCGCGATACGCCGCGAGCCCGTCGCAGGCGCGCGCATAGTCGTTGTAGACCAGCTGCGAGGCGTAGCAGGCGAGCGCCTTCTGCTTGACGTCCCAGACCGCCGTCACGTCGATCACGTGCGTCGGCAGCACGGGAGCCCAGCTCTCGTAGGCGAACGACCGCGCGCGTCCTCCGCGTTCGGTGAGGACGTCCAGCGCCACCCGCCCCACGACGTGGTGGTCCGGGTGCATCTCCGGCGCCGCCGGATGGTAGACGACGGCCGGCGTCAGCTCGTCGAGCAGGCCCGCCAGCTGGCCGCGAAGCTGCCGCGGATCGGTGTGCTGGTCGCGGTGGCCGAGGAAGCGCGGCTCGTGCACGCCGAGAACGCGGGCGGCGTCGCGGCATTCCGCGCGCCGCCGCTCGACGTATCCAGGCGCGTCGAAACGACCCTCCGGATCGCCACGATCGCCGTCGGTCACGACGACGATCTGGACGGCTTGCCCACGTCGCGCGTGCAACGCGAGCACCGCGCCGCAGCCGATGGTCTCGTCGTCCGGGTGCGGCGCGAGCACCAGCACCGGTCCCTCCGGCGGCTCGAGCCAGGTCTCGGGATACGGCAGCGGCGCGTCCATGCGCGCCGGTTAACGATCCCCCGGCAGAGCCGGGGGAATTGCCGTCGCTGGCCCCTCAAAGGGGCCGTTCCGCGACGGATTCGGAATCGGAGTCGGCATCACGACTCTCAGGGATCTCGCACACTACGTCTCTCGCAGTTGTACGCGGTGCTGCTCAGCAACGCCGTACGAGTCCGACAGGGTTAAACACGATCATGCTCCCGGAAACGTCAAACTTCGGGTGCCTCCCCGGCAGAGCCGGGGGGACTCCCTTGCTGGTCTAGCAACGATCGCGCGGGCGGTCGACCTCGGAGCGCGACGCGAACCAGCCCGAAGGAAGGTTCGAGAGAAGCGACGTCTGCGGCCGCTGCGCTGGACCCGAGCCCCTCGGTCGCGCGGGGAGCCGGACAGAGCGGCTCCCCGCGCGACGTCCGGCCTTCGAGCGCGGCCGGACTCGTCAAGCCATCAAGAGGCGCGCTTCTCGCGCGTCGACGAGACGTCCTTCGCCTGGTGCAGCTCGAAGATGTCCTTCGCACGGCGGCGCTCGTCGCCGTCCTCGGTGTGCACCGAGATCAGGATGTTGCCGTCGCGGATCTTGCCCTCGTACTGCTTGGCCTCGTACTCGGGGATGCCGAGGCCGACCAGCGCGCCGGTGATCCCGCCCGCGGCGGCACCGACCGCGGCACCGCTCAGCGCCGCCATGATCGGTCCGGCAGCGATCAGCGGGCCCATGCCCGGGATCGCGAGCGCGCCGATGCCGACCAGCCAGCCGGCGGCGCCGCCGAGCACCCCGCCGGTGGTCGCACCGGTGGTCGCGCCTTCCGGCGCCTTGGTGCCCTTCTCGTGCGCGAAGTCGCGCGTGCCGATGCGGTCGGGAAACAGCACCGAGATGTCGTTTCCGGCGAAGCCGTTGGTGCGCAGGTCATCGACGATGTTCTGCGCCACCTGCTCGGACTGCACGATGCAAACTACTGCCTGTCCCATGACCGTTCCTTTCGAGTTTGTTCTTGGTTCGGGCGGACGGCACGCGCTCAGCGCGACGCCGTGACCTCGAGCTCGTTGCGGACGTTCTTCGCGCCCGCGGCCTGCGCCGCCGCGGCCTCGATCTTGGCCTTCTCTTGCGGGCTGTCGACCGGGCCACGCAGCGTGACGACGCCGTTTGCGGAGATGATCTTGACGTTGTGCGCGTTCATCGACAGCGCGTCGTCACCGACCACGACCTTGCGGATCTGCTGCGTGAGCGCGACGTCCTTGGGGTCGTTCGATTGGTCCATCGGCGTCACCGCGTTCGCCGAGCGATCACGCTCGTTGCGGCCGGTATTGTCGGGTGCGACCTGCTTCTGCTCGGCCGCATTCGCGGCGGGTACCGCGTTGCCGTCCTTGACGGCCGATCCCGGAGCCGCTGGCTCGTTCGCGAGCGCACGCTGCGGCGCACCGAGAACGAGAGCGAGACCGGCGCCCACGATCCACGTCTTCATGGTTCGATCCTCCTTGCCGCGGTGCGTGTGCACCGCGCGCGAACGCTTCGATGAGCCGCGACTCGTGCAAGACGGCGGCCACGCCCCGCTGCTCGCAACGGCGCGCCATACGGCACCCCGGGCGCACGTGGACGGCGCGCTTTTCTGCGAACGGCGGAAGGACTTACACGCGTCGCGCGCGAGTCGCGGGTGCGGCCGGTTGCGTCGCGGCGAAGACGGATGCTACTTCGCGCGCCCTCATGGGCTTCCTCTCCGCGAGCTCCTCGATCGTCCGCTTCGACGCGCGGCCGCCGGCGCGCATCGACCGCGACGCGCTGTGCGAAGCCGTGAACCGGCGTGCGTTCCGCGAGCACGACGAGGACGGGCTTCCGAAGCAGGAAGCCTTCGGCTGGACCGCGATCCACGACGCGCTGGTCACGGAGCTCGAGCCGAGCGACATCTTCTTCCAGCAGTACGTGGTGCTGGGCTTCCGCTACGACCGTCGCGTCGCGCCCGCCAAGCTGGTGCGCCTCGAGACCCGCCGCGCCGAAGAGGAGCGCAAGCGATCGCAGGGCCTCGAGCGCCTCGGGCGCGCGGTGAGAAAAGAAATCAAGGAGGAGGTCGCGGCGCGCCTGCTGCTGCGCGCGCTGCCGAGCCCGTCGCTGTTCGAGTGTGCCTGGGACCTCGAGCGCCACACGGTCTACTTCACCGGTAAGTCGCGCGGCCCGCGCGAGGCCTTCCAGACGCTGTTCCGCGAGACCTGCGGCGTGTCGCCGATCCCGGTGATCCCCTATCTCGCGGTCGAGCGCCTGCACCTCGCGGGTTCGAT
Organism: Candidatus Binatia bacterium; assembly: GCA_019749875.1. Taxonomy (GTDB): domain Bacteria; phylum Desulfobacterota; class Binatia; order UBA12015; family UBA12015; genus VGTK01. The sequence continues at coordinate 9,360 of JAIEPK010000663.1, forward strand.
CGTCGACGCCGTGCGCGGCGCGGAGCCGAGCCGCCTGTCCAGCGAGAGCGCGGCGCCGCGCAGCATGGCCGCGCACGCCGGCAACGGCACCGAGGTGCCCTGGTGAAGGAAGACTTCCTCAGCGTCGTCGAGGCGAAGCGCTTTCTCGGGCGCGAGTTCCTCACCTGGCTCCTGTTCCGCGTCGAAGAGGACGGCGGCAAGCTGCAGGTCGGCCACGACGTGGTCGAGCTGGCGCTGGGCGATCGCGTGGTCATGCAGGAGGAAGGCGAGAAGCAGGCGCGCCTCACGCTGGTCGACGAGGGCGACATGCGGCCCGAGCTCGGCGCCGGCCTGCGCCGCGGCAAGCTCATCGACCGCGCGCGCATCGCGGTGACGCGCGGCGAGCGCCGCTGGGAGCTCAGCCTCGACGGCGGCATGCTGACCTACGACTCGCTGCGCTGCCCCAAGCTCGGCGACCGCGACGCGGCGCTCGCCGACGATCCCCGCGCGCTGTTCGAGAACGACCTCTTCCTGCGCCTCGCCGACATCGAGGAGGTCGTCGGCTTCATCGACCAGCTGTTCGGGACGTTCTGCCAGCTGCGCGCCTCGGCGCGCTGGGAGGGCGAGACGCTGCCGGCGCTGCGCGCCTGGGTGTCGGACCTCGGCAACTGACGCCGTCGCCGCGCGCCAGCAACGCCCGCAGCGCGAGCGCGTCGCGCACCGCGGCCCCCTCGGCGTCGTTATCGAAGAACACGTAGACGTCGCGACCAGCGCGCGACCATGCTCGTGCGTCGTCGGCCCAGCGCCGCAGGTGCGCGGTCGCGTAGCGCGAGCGGTACTTGCGCGTGTGGCCGTGCAGGCGGACGTAGACGAAGTCCGCCGTGACCACCCGCCACAGCGGGAAGTCGGGCGCGTCGCTCAGACACGCCGCGACGTTCGCGCGACGCAGCAGCTCCGCGACCTCGCCGGTGAACCACGAGCGATGCCGCAGCTCGATCGCGTGCCGCAAGGAGCGCCAGCGCTGCAGCGCGCGCACGAAGCCGCGCAGCCGCTCGACGTCGGCGCGTAGGTTCGCCGGCAGCTGCCAGAGCACGACGTCGAGTCGGTCGCCGAGGCCGCGCGCTTGATCGCGCAGCAGGACGATCGACTCTTCGACGTCGCGCAGACGCTTGTAGTGCGTGACGAAGCGGTGGCCCTTGAGCGCGAAGTGCGTGTCGGCCGGGGCCTCGTCGCGCCAGCGCCGGTAGGTCGTGCGCGCGATCTGCACGTAGAACGAGCCGTTGATCTCGAGCGCGCCGAAGGTCGCCGCGGCATGCGCGAGCCAGCGCCGGCGCGGCACGCCGCGGTACAGGTGCTGCTTCCACGAGCCGTAGTTCCAGCCGCTCGTGCCGACGTGGATCGCGCCGCGAGGCATGCCTCGACGCTAGCGCGACGCGTGCCGACTGCGAACGGGGCCGTACAGCGCCACGATGCAGGCGGACGCCCGAGGACCTCGTGCGCGCAACGCAGCGTGGACGCCGTGTGCCGCGTCTCGCGCAGCGCGACCTGGACGCCATGTGCGGCGCGTGCCGCGCCGCGACGAGAAGCGCGCGTCCGTGGGCGGCGTGGCCGGTGCGTCGTCGCGAACGCTCTGCCATCGTGACGGCACGGTGCCGGACACGATCTTCACCACTCGGCCACTCCAACGTCGACGCGGACGAGCTGTTCGCGCGCCTCGCGGCACACGAGATCGTGCAGCTCGCCGAGTGCGCGCGCATCCCGGCTCGCGGCGCCACCCGCACTTCGGCCGCGACGCGCTCGCCGCGTCCTGCGCCGCGCGCGGGCTCACCTACCGCTGGATGCCGGAGCTCGGCGGCCGGCGGCGCGGGCGCGGCAACGCGAGCCCGCACCACGCCTGGGAGGTTCCGGCGTTCCGCGCCTACGCCGACTACGGCGACACACCCGAGTTCGCGGCCGCGCTCGCGGACCTGGAGTCGTACGCGCGCAGCGCGACCACGGCGTTCCTTTGCGCCGAGGCGCTGTGGTGGCAATGCCACCGCCGGCTGATCTCCGACCACCTGCTGGTGCGCCGCTGGGACGTGCGCCACGTGCTGCCGTCGCACGCCGCCGAGCCGCACCACCTGCCGGACTTCGCGCGCCGCGACGGCGGACGCCTGGTCTACGACCTGGGCGTCACGCCGCCGCTGCTGTGAGAGCGCGCTACTTCTTGATCCGACCGCGCGCCAGCTCGGTCTCGATCACCGGCAGGAGGTCGTTCAGGATCACGTCCTCGTAGCGGCCGGTGGTCGGCCCGATCACGTCCGGGATGCCCGCCTCGCCGACGCGGTGATTGACGTAGAACGATCCCTTCTGGCCGCCCGCGCCGGGCAGGAACGCGATGTACATGTTCTGCAGCTGGTCGCTCGCGATCAGCAGATCGAGCAGGTCGCGCGCGCGGCCATAGTCCTCGGGCTTCTGCCCGTAGCCGCCGAGGAAGTAGACGATCGGGAACGACGCGCTGGTGTTCGAGAACTTCGGCGGACGATAGAACACCACGTGCTGCGTCGGCACGTCGCCGGCGGGATCGAGCTGCAGCGTCGGGGCGGGGATGTCGCGCTCGACGATCTCGCCGCGCACGTCGATCGAGCCGAAGTCGAAGTCGCCGAAATCCACGTCGATGACTTTTCCGATGCCGTAGTTGCCGTCGGGGAAGCTCGCATCGAGGTAGCCGAGAACGCTGGTCAAGCGCTCCCAGATGCCGGCCGCGGAGCACACGTCGCCGTTCAGCAGATCGTCGAGCACGCTGTCCGACTCGGGGATGCCGACGTGTCCGCCGGGATAGCGCAGCAGGTAGAACTGCGCGTCCGGCTTCGCGATGTCCGTGCAGTCGCCCTCGTAGCCCTCGCGGACCTGCACCGGGATGCCCTTGGTCTCGAGCACGTCGACCAGGTTGTCGTAGTGACGTCCGAACTGGAACTCGTCCTCGGTGCCGACGTCCATGTAGATGCGCTGGCGGGTGATCTCCGCGGGATCCGTGCCGACCATGCGGCTGGTGGGATCCTCCTCGAGCCACGAGTCGCGGTCGGGATCGTAGTCGAAGGTCCCGTTGCCCTCGCCGAAGTCGCCGGTGCCGGCGACGCCGTCGAGGCCGACGTCGTCGAACGTCTCGCCCAGCTGCGGCTCGTACACCAGGTTGCCGTTCTCCTCGTGCAGCGGCTCGGACGCGTTCACCACGATGCCGTCGCCGACGTCGTAGATGCCGTCGCCGTCGAGGTCGGCGACCGCGCGCCCGCCGACGTCCGCCTGCGGCTCGACGCCGGCGATCTGCGCGAGCGTGCCGTTCGCGACCAGCAGCACGTCGGTCGGGAGCGTCGGCTGCTCGCTCGTCTGACGAAGACCGTCGTCGTTGCCGTCGCCGCCGTCGAGGAAGCCGCGCACGTCGCCCGGGATCGTGAACGTCGCATACTGGTCGTCGCGACGGATCTGCGCCGGCTCCGAATCGCTCGCAAAGAACGCGCGCGACGCGTCCGGGTGGTGCAGGAACGGGTTGCCGAAGGCGATGAAGAGGTCGCGCAGCAGCGAGATCTGCTGGTCGCGTCCGGGGTACGGCGGCATGTGGTCGAAGGTGTAGTCGTCGCCGACCCGCGCCGGCTTGCCCGTCTTCGGCTCGACTTCGAGCCCTTCGTTCCGCGTGTCGGCGAGGAGCTGGCGCAGGTCGACCGGTCCGCCGAGCGCCGCGATGGTCCCGAACACGTCGCGGTGCTTCGTGCCGACGTTGAGCGCGCCGTACGCACCCATCGACACGCCCGCGATGGCGCGGAACTGCGGGTTCTCCTGCGGCGCCGGTGCCGGGCCGGACGGCGGGTCGCCGCTGCCGCCGCCACCGCAGGCGACGACGCCCGCGAGTGCCACGACGACGAATGCCGGGACCAGCCGCCGGACGGCGGAAGACGAGCGATGGACGAGCGAACCTTGCACGAGCGACCTCCCGGCCGCGACGGTGCGCGGCGCACGCAGTGACGCGCCCACGCGGCGCGCGCGCGGAAAGCGCATCCCGTGCCAGCACGGCGGCGCGGCGAAGTGCGCGAATTTACGGACTTGACGTGGCTTGCGGCGGTCCGCGGATCTGTACGCCTTACAGCGCGGCGCCCTGCTCTACACTGCCGGGGGCGTGTCCGGCGGACGCGGATGCCGCGTCGGGCACCGGCACCACGCGTCCCTCGCGCATCGAGCCGTGCCAGCGCCACAGCGCGAACACCACCGGATAGACGAGCAGCTCGAGCGCGAACGAGGTCGCAAGGCCGCCGACCATCGGCGCGGCGATGCGCTTCATCACGTCGGCGCCGGTCCCCTGCGACCACATGATCGGCAGCAGGCCGAGGAACGCTGCCATGACGGTCATCATCTTCGGCCGCACGCGCTTGACGGCACCATGCACGACGGCTTCTTCCAGGTCGGCGCGCGTGCGCATGCGTCCGGCGCGCACCGCCTGGTCGTAGGACAGGTCGAGGAAGAGCAGCATGAACACGCCGGTCTCGGCGTCGAGCCCCATGAGCGCGATCATGCCGACCCACACCGCGATCGACAGGTTGTAGCCCAGCGCCCACAGCAGCCAGATCGCGCCGACCAGCGAGAACGGCACCGCGAGCAGCACGATCGCCGTCTTCACGCCGGACTTGGTGTTGAAGTAGAGCAGCACCGCGATCAGGAAGAGCGTCAGCGGCAGCACGACCTTCAGCCGCTCACGGACGCGGATCATGTTCTCGTACTGCCCGCTCCAGGCGAGGTGGTAGCCCTTGGGAAGCTGGACCTTCTCGGCGACGAGCTGCTTCGCGTCGGCGACCCACGAGCCGACGTCGCGGCCCGCCATGTCGACGTAGACGTAGCCCGCGAGCTGGCCGTTCTCGTTGCGGATCATCGACGGGCCCTCGACGAAGCGCAGGTCGGCGATCTGCGCCATCGGGATCTGCGCGCCCGACGGCGTCGGCACCAGCACGCGCTTGAGCGCGTCGATGTCGTCGCGGAAGTCGCGGCCGTAGCGCACGTTCACCGGGCGGCGCTCGCGGCCGGCGATCGCGGTGGTGACGTTGTCTCCGCCGATCGCGGACAGAACGATCGCCTGCGCGTCCGCGACCGTCAAGCCATAGCGGGCGAGGTCGTCGCGGCGCAGCTCGAAGTCGAGGTACGAGCCGCCCGCCGTGCGCTCGGCGAGGACGTTGCGGGTGCCGGGGATGTCGCGCAGCACGCTCTCGAGGTGCTCGCCGATCTGCTGCACGACCGTCAAGTCGGGGCCCATGACCTTGATGCCGATCGGCGTGCGCACGCCGGTCGACAGCATGTCGATGCGGTTCTTGATCGGCTGCGTCCAGATGTTCGGGATGCCCGGCAGGCGGAGCTGCGCGTCCATCTCGTCCTGCAGCTCCGCGAACGTGATGCGCTCCGGCGTGAAGAACGACGCGATCCAGCGCACCGGCGCGGATCGATCCGAGTACCAGCGCTCGCGGTGCCGCCACTCGCTCTCGGGCTTCAGCACGACCGTCGTCTCGACCATCGAGAACGGTGCGGGATCGGTCGGCGTGTCGGCGCGGCCGGCCTTGCCGAACACGCGCTCGACCTCCGGAAAGCTCTTCAGGATGCGGTCCTGGATCTGCAGCACGCGCTGCGCCTCGGTGACCGACATGCCGGGCAGTGCCGTCGGCATGTAGAGGAACGCGCCCTCCTCCAGCGGCGGCATGAACTCGTTGCCGAGCCGCAGGTAGACCGGCACCGTCGACGCGACCAGCGCGAGCGCCCCGATCAGCGTCAGCGCCGAGTGGCGCAACACGAAGCGGCACACCGGCTCGTACACGCGGAACAGCACGCGGCTGATCGGGTGGCGCTCCTCGGGGAAGTACGTCCCGATCGTGACCACGTCGAACATCCGCGCGAGAAAGCGCGGCCGGAAGCGCCACGGCTCCATGCGCGTGAACGTCATGCGCAGCGCCGGATCGAGGGTGATCGCGAGCAGCGCCGCGATCGCCATGGCGAGGTTCTTGGAGTACGCGAGCGGCTTGAAGAGGCGTCCTTCCTGATCGACCAGCGTGAAGATCGGCAGGAATGCGACCGCGATCACCAGCAGCGAGAAGAAGACCGACGGTCCCACTTCCTTGAGCGCGCGCAGACGCACCTCGTGGAAGTCGCCCTTGCGGCCGCCCTCGATCCACTCCTCGAGCCGCTTGTACGCGTTCTCGACCTCGACGATCGCGCCGTCGACCAGGACGCCGATCGAGATCGCGATGCCGGCGAGCGACATGATGTTCGAGCTCAGCCCGGCGAAGTACATCGGCACGAACGCGAGCAGCACCGCGACCGGAATGGTGATGATCGGCACCAGCGCCGACGGCACGTGCCACAGGAACAGCAGGATCACCGCGCTGACGATCACGATCTCCTCGACCAGCGCGTGGCGGAGCGTGTCGATCGCGCGCTCGATCAGCGTCGAGCGGTCGTAGGTGGTGACGATCTCGACTCCGTCCGGCAGCGACGGCTTCAGATCCTCGAGGCGCTGGCGCACGCGCTCGATCACCGCGAGCGCGTTCTCGCCCTGCCGCATGACGACGATGCCGCCGACGGTGTCGCCCTCGCCGTCGAGGTCGGCGACGCCGCGCCGCATCTCGGGTCCGAGCGACACGCTCGCGACGTGCTCGACGAGCACCGGCGTGCCGGTCGCCGGATCGGTCGCGACGACCAGGTTCTCGATGTCCTCGATCGAGCGCACGTAGCCGCGGCCGCGCACCATGAACTCGGTGCCCGCGACCTCCAGGAGCCGTCCGCCGACCTCCTCGTTGCCCTGCTGCACGACCTCGATGAGCCGCGTGAGCGGGATCTTGTACGCCAGCAGCCGCGCCGGGTCGGCGTTCACCTGGTATTGCTTGACGAAGCCGCCGACCGCAGCGACCTCGGCGACGCCGGGCACGGACTGCAGCTCGTAGCGCAGGTACCAGTCCTGCAGGCTCCGCAGGTCGGCGAGCGACTGACGACCGCTGCGGTCGACGAGCGCGTACTGGTAGACCCAGCCGACGCTGGTCGCGTCCGGTCCGATCTCGGTCTTCACGCCCTCGGGCAGCCGCGCGAGGATCTTGCTCAGGTACTCGAGCACGCGCGAGCGCGCCCAGTAGAGGTCGGTGCCGTCCTCGAAGACGACGTACACGTAGCTGTAGCCGAAGTCGGACAGCCCGCGCACGGCCTTGATGCGCGGCGCGCCGAGCAGTGCGGTCACGATCGGGTACGTGACTTGATCCTCGATGACGTCCGGGCTCCGGTCCCAGCGCGAGTAGACGATCACCTGCGTGTCGGACAGGTCGGGAATCGCGTCGAGCGGGATGTGGCGCATCGCCCACACGGCGAAGAGCACCGCCACGCCCGTCAGCAACAAGACGAGGAAGCGGTTTCGCGCGCTGAACTCGATGATCCGCTCGACCATGACGCTCCCTCAGTGGACGTGCGCGCCGGCCGCGGCCGCCGGCGCCGGGGCACTGGTGGTGCCGGTCGCGCCGCCCTGCCCCGGCCCCTGGAACGCGGCCAGCGCAGCGCGGATCTTCGACTCGGAGTCGATCAGGAAGTTCGCCGACGTCACCACCTGCTCGCCCGCGTCGAGGCCGGACAGGACCTCCACCCAGTCGCCGGCCGCGCGTCCCAGCTGCACCTCGCGCGGCGCGAAGCTGCCCGAGCCGCGCACGACGAAGACGATGCGGTGCTCGCCCGAGTCGAGCACCGCGTCGCGCGGCACCGCGAGCTTGTCGCCGAGCGGCGACGCGATGCGCACGTCGACGAGGCTCTCGGGCCGCAGCGTGGCGCCGTCCGTCGACACCAGCGCGCGCACGCGTACCGTTCGCGTGGTCGCGTCGAGGATCGGATCGACGCCGACGACGCGGCCCTTGAACGTCCGTCCGGGGTAGCTCTGCGACGTGATGCGCACCGCCTGGCCCGGCTGCACCAGCGGCGCCTCGTGCTCGAACACCTGCGCATAGACCCACGCCGACGCGCCGGGCAGAAGCAGCTCGACCGGATCGTTCGCGCTCGCCGCGAGGTCGCGCATCAAGGACTCTGAGAGCCCCTGCTGACGAAGCTTGAGACGCGCCGCACGCACCATCGCCTCGCTGCCGATGTGTCCGCCCTGCGCACGCACCGCCTCGCGGTACTCGACCAGAGCCTGATAGAGCGCGGGATCGTAGGCGATGCGTCCCGGCGCGCGCACCTCGAGCTCGAGCGCGCGACGCTCGACCGCGCCGCGCTTGACGCCGATCAGCTGCTGGCGCTCCGGCGTGAGCACGAAGGGCGCGCGTCCCGGCACGGCGGCCGGCACTGCAGCCGGCGGCGCGGCGGGAGGCGTCTCGCCGTGCAGGTGCGGCGTCGCGGCCGGCTCTCCGGCGTCGTCGTGCACGTGAGGCGTCGCCGCCGCCACCGGATCGTCGTGGACGTGCGGCGTGACCGCTCTCGCGGCGGCCGCGTCGGCGTCGGCGAGCTCCAGCTCGGCCTTGTCGCGGCGCACGAGGCGCATGCCGCAGATCGGGCAGTTGCCCGGCTCGTCGCGGATGATCTGCGGGTGCATGGCGCACTGGTAGACGACACCCGCCTCGGCCTTGCCCGCGGACGAGACGCCGACCGGCTGGCGCACCACGTGCAGCACCGCGAAGCCGAGGCCCGCGACGAGGACGAGCCCGATCAGCACCGGCACGAGGCGTCTAGCCATGAGCCTTCTCCTTCGGCGCTCCGGCCGGCCTGTGTGGCAGCTCCTCGCCGACCACGCGCTCGAGCTCGGCGCGCGCGCGCTCGAAGTCGGCCTGCGCCGTCGCGTGCTCGAGGTGCACGGCATTCATGCGGCGCAGCGTGTCGACCACGTCGAGGAAGCCGAGCGTGCCGGTCTCGTACGCGCCCTCCGCGACGCGCATCGCCTCGTCGCTCTGCGGCAGGTGCGTGCCGACGAGCAGCTCGTAGCGCAGCAGCGCCGCGCGGGCCTTCAGGTACGTCTGCTGCACCTCGCGGCGCACCTTGTCCTCGAGACGCTTGCGCTCCGCGCGCGCCGACGAGACGCGCGCGCGCCTCCGCGACCCCGGCGTCGTACTTGCCGAGGTTCGCGAACGGCAGCGTGACCGAGGCCATCGCGCCGAAGCCGTCGCTCGCGCCGTAGTTGACGAAGCGCCCGACCGAGACCTCGAAGTCCGGGTAGTAGCTCTTGTGCGCGAGCTCCTCGGCGCTCTCCTCGCGCGCGATCGTCGACGACTGCGCCGCCAGGTCGGGACGGTTGCCGAGTGCCAGGTCGGCGAGTGCCTGCGGCGTCAAGTCGAGCCGCGGCACCGGCATCGGCGCGGGCTCGCCGAGCGGCTCGTCCGGGCGGCGTCCGAGCAGCGTGTTCAGCTCGGCGCGCGCCGACTCGACGTTCAGCGGCTCGAGCGCGAGATCGGTCGCGACGTGCGACAGCTCGCCCTGCGCGCGCAGCAGGTCGGCCTGCGTGGCGCCGCCGGTCGCGTAGCGCTGCTCGGCGATGCGCGCGAAGCGCTGCACCAGCTCCTGCTCGCGGCGCAGGATCGCGAGACGCTCGTGCGCCTCCCACAGCGTCGCGTACGCGACCTTCACCTCGGTGATGACCTGCAGCTCGACGCTCGCCGCGTCGTACGACTCGCGCTCGGCCTCGTAGGTCGCGACGTCGCCGGCGAGGCGGCGCTTGCCCGGGAACGGCAGCTTCTGCGCGACGCGGAAGATGTTGTTGTCGGCGCGGTTCACGCGCAGCGAGTCGGGGATGTTCCACGCCTCCCAGCTGAGGGTCGGGTCGTCGAGCGCCGACACCTGCTTGGGGATCGACGCCATGGCGAGCGCGCGGTCTCGCGCGGCCTGGATCTCGGGGTTCTGCCGCTTCGCCTCGGCGATGAGGTCGTCGAGGACGAGCGGCTGTCCGGCACGCGCCTCCGTCGCCGGGCCGAGCAGCATGCAGCCGAGCAGCGCGGCAGCGAGCATGGTCCGATGGTTCCTGGTCATCCGCCTCTCCCCGCCGGCCGCGTCGGTGCCGGTCTCGTGCGGGAATACGACCCGGATGCCGCCGCGTAACGCGGGCGCCCGATCGAGCGGATTTCGTCGCGGCGGGCGTTACGCGTTGCCGCGCGCGCCGTATTGTCCGAAAGAGGGAGCGTGGCAGAGACCACCAGCGACGAGATCCTCATGGCGGCCTATCAGGCGGGAAATCAGGCGGCGTTCGGCGAGCTGTTCACGCGCCACGGCGGCAGCGTGTACGGGTTTCTCGTCAGGCGCCTGCCCGATCGCGCGCTCGCGGAGGATCTGTTCCAGGAAGCGTTCCTGCGCGTGCACCGCGCGCGCCAGACCTATGACGCGACTCGCCCGTTCCGTGCCTGGCTGTTCGGCATCGTGCACAACCTGGTGATCGATGCGCTGCGCGATGCCGGCCGGACGCCGCGCATGCACGCCCTAGCAGGATGTTGAAAAGTGCGCCCGCACGGCGCGCTTTAGCTTGACAACGGGGCCTCTTCTTGGCATCGAAGAT
>JAIEPK010000260.1 GCA_019749875.1 Candidatus Binatia bacterium
GCGAGGGGCATCGCACTGGAGGCGCAGTGGGGCGTGTCGCGATACCGGATCGACCTCGTCGCGAAGCATCCGTCGGAGCCGGGAAGGATGGTTCTCGCGATCGAGTGCGACGGCGCGTCGTACCATTCGGCACCGACTGCACGAGATCGAGATCGACTTCGTCAGCAGCAGCTAGAGGAACTTGGGTGGCGCTTCCATCGGATCTGGTCGACCGACTGGTTCTTGCATCGCGAAGACGAGATCGATCGCGCTGTGCGTGCGTACGAGCGGGCGGTCGAGCTGTCCGAGCGCGGCTCCGACGCCGTGATCGCCCCACGTCCGCTAGAGCATGCAACCGCAGCAACGGTGACCCGACACGCGCCACGCCCTACGATTCCGCGACGGCAGTCGATCGACGAGTACAGCGAAGAAGAGCTGGTGACCTTGGTGCACTGGGTTCAATCTGACGGTCGCCTTCTGGCCGACGACGAGATCGTTCGCCGCGTCCTGGTCGAGCTGGGCTTCCAGCGACGGGGCGCTCGCATCGAGGCTGCGATCCGACGCGGGATCGAGCGTGCCCGTGGGCTGTGGCAATAGCACAGATGCCGCTCATCGTGGCCGTGCTCCGTCATCGGACCGTCTGATCGGCGACTGCCGTCTTGGTCCCGCCGCCGTGCTGCGTGAACCGCGGGCGGATCGCAACCTTTTGCGGCCTTTGCATGAACCGCGCGTCCGTCGAGCGTTGCGCCCAGAGGAGTGCCTCGCCGGGCTTGAGCGCCGCGAGGTGCCCTTCGCTCAAGCTGTCGAGCGCGGAGATGGCGCTCTTCAGGTGCTTCAACCACTGCGGTGATGTCATGCGGTGGAGCAGCAGCACGGACGTCAGCTCGACGATGGTCCGCGGCAGCGAGAGCGGGTCCTGGCTGGCGATGACGACGCTCGTCGCCTGGTGCCGCATCTCGCGGATGGTCTCGACGACTTGGCCGATCAGCTCGCTTTCGGTGATGTACTTGTGCGCCTCGTCGAACACGACGAGCTTGTTGAAGTTGGTGCTGCCGCACTTGCTCGCAGCGAAGATGCGCAGCATCACGACGAACAGCCCCAGTGCTTCGTCCTTCTCGATCCACTCGTCGCGGAGATCGACGATAACAGTGCGGCCGGGACGCAGCAGGTCGCTGAGCCGCGCGCTGTCATCGATGTAAGGCTCGGCGAACGAGATCCGCATGTCGGCGAGGTTGCGCGAGGCTGGCGGCAGAGCGGCGTTCGCGATCTCGTCCTTGAGGATGTCCAACGTCAGGCTCCGGCCGTGACGCTTCATGATCTGGACCATCTGGCGCACGTAAAGCGCATCGCTTCCGTATGCCGCCAACAGGAACTTCCAGCCCTCCGCACCAAGCTCGCCCGAACTGAACTTGATCGGGCGGACGTCGATGGAGGGGAACTCACGCTTGCGATCCTCCACTCGCATCTCGGGCGTGAGCAGGACGACGTCTTGCAGGCCCGCCGGTGTTGCACCGAACACGTCGCGCAGCAGCTCGACCTCACGCGACTTCCGGTTGGGCAGGATCGCCGACGCGTACTCCGGCGCGTAGGCATCCGACTTGTGGTAGTGGAAGATCACGGTCGCGAGAGGCGCCGGCAGCACGTTGATGCCTGGCACCGCGAGCGTTGCCATCTCGGCGATGACGCCAAGGGTATAGGACTTGCCGAAGCCTTGAACGCCGAAGAGGCTCACGGTGTTGCAGCCGTTCAGGTCCATCGCAATGGTGGCAGACCCGAACTTGCCGAGAACGCCGTATTGGCTCGTCATTTCGGTTGCGCCGACCAGGACGTCGGGAACCACGACGTCCACCGGCGTCGGGTCGGTGCCCTGTGCGGGCGCGACCACAGCGTAATCGGGTTTCGGAGACGCATCCGACGCCTGATCGGCCCCGTCGTCGGACCGATGCGATGGTGTGTAGGGTTGCTCCTCCGACTCCTCGGCCGCCGGGATCGCATCGGGCAGCGGCCGCACGACCGAGTGCTCAACTGTCTCCTTTCGACCGCCGTCGGCGCGCCCAAGGGTACTCGATGAAAGATGGGCGCTCGCGCGCTCCGACTTCGGCACCATCGCCGAGAGCGAGGGGCTGCTACGATCGATCGCGTCCCGGAACGAGTCGAACTCCTCGCCCTGGTCGGTGGGCAGCGGAGGCGTACTCGGTAGTGTCGGCTCGGGAGTAATGGTCACGCCCGACCGACTTGTCGACTCCACCTGAGTAAAGCGCGCGCACGCGGCCTCGACGAGCTTGTTGGCTGCGTCGAGCCCGAAGCGGTGCACGACATATCCCGGCTCGTCCTCGTCGACGTGGGCGCCTGACGCCACACGCTCGAATACAACGCCAAGCGACGAGAGATGAAGCTGGTACCCGGCATCGAGGTCCTGGACGAAATCGAGCGCGGCGTGAGCTTCGGCCGGCCCGAGGAGCCCGTACCGCTGTGCCCGTCGAACGTAGAACGCGAGCGCGGTCGACAGCTCCTTCGCGCGCAGCGCCGCGTCCGCGCGCGGCGTCGAGAAGCGGTGAAGGTCAAAGAGCGAGCTGAGGATCGCAATGGTGTTCTCCGTCTGTGCGCGCATCTTCCGATACAGCGCCGAGCGGGCGTGGGTCGGCAGCTCTTCGCGGAGCTTCACCTCGACGATCTTTCCGAAGATGGTGCGTGTCTTCTCATCGACGCTGATGAGGAGAAGGTCCGCGCGCTGCTGGCTCCGGTCGGCACCGCCGTTATCAAACCAGCTTCTGTGAGCGTCGAGCGGCACGACGATGCGAGCCGTGAGCGCGCCCGTGTGTTCGAGGAGCCATCGCGCGAGGAGAAGCCCGACGACCTCGGCTGTGTGGGTCCACGAGGACATGAAGCGGAGCGCGAGCCGCCCCGAGAGCGATCGAAGCGCTTCGAGCGCCGCGACCTCACCCTGCGCCGGCAGCTTCAGGCCGCAGCCCTCCAGCGCGGGTCGCACGATCGACTCCAGCTCGTGCGTACTGCGGGTCGTGAGCATCAACCGAAGGCGGTCTTGCTGGAGGTACTCGGGCGCAAAATCGAGGAGGTAGCCCGCCTCGCGCGCCGCGCTCGGGCTATCGTAGAATTCCAGCCCCAGGTTGCGGTCGACAGTGAGCACCCAGTCGCTCGCGACGTGGACCTGCTTTAGGAGCGCCTGGCCGCGCGCATCGAGCTGCATCGCGAGAAGCGGCGCGATGTCGCCCACATCGTCCGAACCCAACGTTGAGCGCGCCTGGATCTGCTGCGAGGCTGCAAGCCCTCGCACGAGCGTGTGCTCCCAGTCGTCGGCTGCCGACGACGCCCGCGGGTTCAGCCCCTTGTGCCATGCGAATGCCCCGTTCCAGGCGTCGGCCTGGATCTCCGGCTCCTGGAGGAGCGCCGCGACGAACGAACCGCGCCGGAGACCAGCGACCTTCCCGACGCGCGCGCGCACCGCGAACTGTTCGAGCATGACCGACGCGTGCGCAGTAAAGTCCGTCGGACGCGCGAGGAATTCCTCGATGCTGTTGCGCGCGAAGACGAGCTTCGGGTGCAAGTGGTTGCTTGACGCGAGCGCGAACTCGTCGTCCTCGCCGACCTGGCGATCTGGATCGAGGAGCGATTCCAGAGCCCCGCCCGTGAGGTCGACACCGTCCCGCGGCGCGAAGAGGCGGACCACGTACCGGAGCGCCGGCTCTCCAGGCACCGCACGCCTGTAACTCTCGACGATGCGGAGCGCCTCCGCGATCAGTGCCGCGTCACCGGGGTTGAACACGTTGAGGTGGAGCTGCTCCACATACGGGTGGAGCTGGAGGTACTCGAACAGTCGCACCGCCAGGTCGGTGCTACCCACCGTCGGCAGCACGCTGCTCGCGCCACGCACGCCGAGCAGGCTACGCACGCGGTCACGGCTAGCCGCCACGTCGATCGCGCCACCGTTCGCGCCCGCATCGGGCAGGTACAACGACCAGTGGCTCGTGAGCGGGCCCTGCTCCACGTATCCACGGCCGCGCGCGTCGAAGATCACGGACGGCGCGTGCGTCGGCTGAACATCTTGCCGGTACTGTCGCAGCAGCTCGCGGAAGTCGTCGACGGACTCGCTCCCGTCCTGCCATACGCTCACGACGCGCTGAAGCTGACGAGCGTGTTGCAGGTGCCACGCGATCCGCACCGGATGGGTCGGCGCGAGCAAGAGCGCACGGCCGGGATCGACGTCGGTCTGCGTCCAGCGCAGCTCCACGGCGTCCATCTGCGCTAACGCCACTAGGACCGACTTCGGTTGGTGGAACTCGGTGAGGTTGAGGTACGCGTCGAGGTACGCACGCACGAGCGGTTCCACGGCCACGAGGTCCGCGGTCTCCACGATCGACATCCGCTCGACGGGCTCGTCGCTCGTCGGTGCGCGCGTCGCGTGCTGATCCCGAAGCGCCTCGAAGAGCTTCGACCGCGACTCCACGAGAGCGTCAAGACCGGGAGCCTGCGTCATCCCTGCGTCTCTTCGCTCGACGACGACGTCGGCGAGCTTTCGAACGGCGAGGTTCAGTCGGTAGAGACCGAGGTGCTCGGGATGAAGGAGGAGTTCGCCTTCGACCTTGCGAAACAGGCTCGGCACGACGACCGTGTGACCGCCCGCGTCGAGGCTCTCCAGCCGGAAATGAACGTCGCCTCGCGGCGGCGCCTTCATCGGTTCCGCCCACCGCCCGTACAGCTCTGCGATGTTCGGGGGGGCGACCGGGGTCTTCGCGCCGACCGCTCGGCCGGCGAGTGAGGCCCACGCGTCAATCAACGACGACGTGAACACCGCTCGGGTCTCGGGCTCCTCAACTTCTGTGCCGCCGCGCGCGACCAGAAAGTACTCGGACTCATTCTCGGGCCGGCTCGTCTCGTCTTGGGGATCGATCCGACGGACTGTGGTCAGAAGGTTACCGTTCGAGTCGTAGGCGTCGACCTTCGCGAAGTACGTCCCCTCTTCAAGCGCTTGCAGGTCCTTCGCCTTGATCGACCGGTACACCGACCTGCGACGACCCGCGGGCTTCGGATAGCTGTTGCTCTCCCACGCGATGGACGCTCCCTCGTCCGTCGACGAGAGGATCTGGATCCGGTAGTGCGTCCAAGCAGGAACCTCGGATGGGCGCGGTTCAGAGTGGAATGAGACCTTCAACGTCGCCCTGGCATGGTCGAGATTCAGGACGGGAAGCTGTGCGGCGCCGGCGACGTCGTCGGGGACCTGAAGAGGCAGGCCGAGGTCCTGCACGATGATCCGCACTCCAGCCGTGTCCTCGCTCGCGCCAGCGAAGCGCCACTGATCAAAGGTGAGGTCGATCCACTCGGGCAGCACCGCTAAGTCGCGCCCCCACACGCGGCCCCCGGGCTGACGGCCGCGGAGGAACCCGAAGATCCGCTGCTGGATGGTGTTGGGTTCCAGCTTGAGCTTGTTGATGCGCGCCAGGAGCGGCGTGCCGACATCGTCGAGCACGCGAACCGCATTCCAGTTGCGCGACAGCCGCTTCTCGATCTCCGACTCATTGAATGCCTTCAAGTCCGGAACGAGACCGAAGGCGAAGAGCGAAGCGCCGGCGGCAGCGGGCGTGCCACCGTTCTTGACGACCGTGAGCAGGTACTCGACGACCTCGTCGACATTCTGGAGGATGCGCTCAAGCCGGACGTACTCCAGCGCGCGCTCGACGCGTTGGCGCAGGTCGTCGGCGAGCTGCGCGAGCAACGCAGCGCGGAGGTCATCCGCGACGGATTCGAGCGCCAACTCGGTGAACGTCGCGATGTCGAGGGAGTCCTCGGCGGCCGTGCGAAGGTCGGGCGGAATGAACACTAAGAGGGGCTCGTGCAGCGTGTTCCGCAGCTCGATGAGCTTTGTCGACGATGCGAGCCATCGCGCACGATCAGGGGCGTCGGTCAGTACGTACGCGCGGAACGACCCGTCGCCCTGGAGTTGCTCGCAGAGCCGCTCCATCACAGGCATCGGCAGCGTGGTAACCCGAAAGCGCTGACCCGCTCCGGCTGCGCCGAGCGCTGCTCGGATCTGCGGAAGCAGTTGCTCTACCAGCACCTCGTATAGGTCGCTCTCGGCGCTCGGCTGAACGAGGGCGGTCATCGCTCGGATCCCGCTCGCTTGACCGGGTACCGCGGCCGGATGCGCTGTGCATTGAACGCGTCGCTCAGATCATCGTAGAAGCCGATCTCGCGAAGGCGGTCCTTCAACGCCTTGACGTTCTCGCGGTACGCACGATGCTGGTCGAGCGTCACCGGTTTGAGATCCGGGTCCGTCACCGAGGGACCGATCACAAAGCCGTACCGGTGCTCGATCCAGTGAAGGAAATCCTCCACGAGGATGTCTTCGCTGTAGAAACGCTTGCCGCTCGCGGTCTCCTCAAAGTGCAGCACCGCGAGCTGGACCAGGACCTCCAAGAGCCGTCCTCCGAGGTGCCAGCGACGTGGGTTCACCTTCGAGCGGCCCTGCGCGAGCGCACCCCACTCCGTGTTCTTCTGGAAGAGTTTGTCGAGATTCCCAGTGAGGTACTTGATGTGAAAGCTCTGCCGCGCGTGCGTAATGATCTCGATGAATGTCTCGAACGGAGAGAGCCCGGCCGCGAGGATGCTCTCGACGTCGGGCGAGAGACCCTCGTCCTCGCCTTCGTTCTCGCGCCGCAGTTCCTTGAGCCGCGCTCGGAAGTCCGCGTCAAAATCGGTCGGCGGGCTGCCGAGCAGCGACATGACTTCCATCGGCTCCTCGGGGATCCCGAGGTGATTCTCCTCACGCGCGTACCGCAGGAGGTGATTGACGGTGTAGATGGCGCGCACGAAGTCGGCGAAATATCCGGACTCGGTCGCCGCGCTCGCTTGAGCGAGCTGAGCCATGCGGGAGCGGTAGTCCGCACCCATGTCGACGATGAGCGCAACGCCGTATGGGCACTCCTTGAACGGCTCCTGCGACGTGCCATACACGGGACACTCGCGGCACACCTTCGACGCCTGCCTGTCGCGGATCCAGCCGGTGAGCTGACGCCGAAGGCGCAGCACGTAGAGACCGAGGTGGAGCCCCATAATCGTCTTCAGGTACTCGATCATCACGGGCCTAGGCACCGCCGCCTCGTACGCGAGCAGCCGCTGGACGTCGTCGCACAGGATCCGCGCCTGGCCGCGACAGACTGGCGGTGACGCGGTGAGCTTCTCGCCCGACTTGTGCAGGTCCGGCCAGCTCTCGACGAGCTTGATCACCGTAAGGGTGTCCAGATCGACATGCGCTTGCGCGTCCGGATGACTGCTACTCGGATCGCGGCCTCGGTCTAGGTACGCCTTCAAATCGGCAAGCGCCTGCTTGTCGCCATGCTCCAAGAGAGCGTACACGGCATCGGCGTGGTTGTAGTCGCGGCAGTACTTCGCAACGCGGATCTTGTGCGCGTCGAGGTGCAATGGACGCAACGACGCGACGGCTTCGCGTACGCCACCACGGTTCACGAGGTCGAAGATGTCGCTCTCCAGCCACGCCTTGGCAATCTCGGGATATTCGTCGAACCCGGTGACCCCGGGCATCGCAGCAAGCTGGCTCGCGTGAAACTCGACCGTCTCGATCTGACGCTTGTGGCGCCCACGGGACGCCGGACGCTGGCCCTCGCAACGCAGGAGCACGAACAAGTTGAGCAACACGCGATCCAACTCGACGCTCTTCAGATCCGGGTAGAACACCTTCGGGTTCCGGAACTCCTGATCTTGCGGGCGAATCTTCATGCGCTCTCCCCGTTCGCGGAGACCCCCTCGGCAGCGAAGCGACGGAGCGACAGACGAACGCCAACCTCCTTGTCGGCGCACGCGCTGATCTCGTAGAGATCCTGCTCATCCTGCGTGACCACGATCCGGTCGAACGCCAGGTTCATCAGCTCGTTGCGGAAGATGAGCAGGTTGACGAACATGCCTTGGAGATCCGCCGGGCTCGGGCGGTAGCCTGAACGGATCAGCTCCAGCATCTCCAATAGGTCGAGCGAGATACGAAGTCGTGCGCGTCCGAGGTTCGCATCGGCGGTCAGCTCCAGCGCGTCCGGAGCGCATTCCAGGTACTCGCCCAGCTTGCCGTACGTGGGCACGATGACGCTGAAGGCATCCTTCGGGAATAGCCGGTAGCTCCGGATCGAAGGGTCCTTCACGCGGCTCACGCGCAGGGCGAGATACTTGCGGAGCAGGATCGGATGACGAAACCCCTCCGATAACGAGATGGCCTCGACTACGTTGTCACGGAGTCGCCCGGCGTAGGAGGACCCACTTTGGTTCGTCGGGCTTGGCCGCGCGGCGAGCACGTCTTCGAGGTCGCGCAACGACCGGTACGGAAGCATGTCGCGCCATCCGTCATCGCGGCGCTCGTAATACGCCCAGCGCCGCCAACGCTCGGTCAAGGCACGACGCTGTGCGAGCAGCTTGTCGAGCGACAGCTCGTCACCGTACCGCGCGACATTCTTAGTCGCGTCCTTGAGGATCTCGTGGGGTGTTTGTGCCCGCTGCTCGAACGTCATCCATGGGACCGCGGTCTGCGGATCACGGTCGATGCGGCGGTCGAGCTGCGGCACGTTCACTCGGCCCGGGTCCGCCTCGCGCAGCACGGCCACGAGCCGATCGTCGACACCATGTCGGCCCACGCGCCCACGATCCGCGAGTGCGTCTGCGTAGTGCAGGTCGACGAGCGCTTCGGTGGCATTCTGCTTGACGAGCCTCGCGACGTCATCGCATCCGTGGTCGCGAAGTAGGACCCATGACAACGCCGAGCGAAGATCACGCATCGTGACGTGCGCCTTGCGACGGAGGTGTACGACTTCGAACAGGCGCCGCAGTCGAGCGCGGACGGCCGAGCCGGACGCGTCGTCACGCAGCGTGTCCGCGTTGAATCTCAGGGGGCATCGCGCGCGATGCGAGCAAGCCTCACACGGCTTCCACAGCTCCGCGTGCGTGAGCGCGCGCAGTTGATGCTCGACGAGCGACTCGGTGCCCCCGGCCGCCACCGACCGTAGGTTCAGGTTCACGAGCAGCGCGCGCTCGGGCGCGGCCTCACGCGCGTCGAGCGCTCGAAGCACGAACTCCCGGAGCCCACCGAAGCGCTCCTTGTGCGTGCTATGCGTGAGGAAGTCGAGGAGGCGGCCCTCGTTCACGGCGATGAGACGCACCTGGGAGCCGTCGAGCCCGCTGAGCGTCGCACCTGCAAACGGCGCGAGGAACCGGGCGAGGACGTCGTCGCTCTCGACGTCCCCTTCGTCCTGCGACCCATCGTAGTTCGTCTCAAAGTCCAGCCGCGTTAGGGACCATCGCGATCCGTTTCCAGAGGCGAGACGCTCGATGTTCGCCTTCAGGTTGTGCTCGAAGAAATGCTCGACCTGCTGGAGGAACGCGGTCTTCCCGTCGCCGGCGTTGCCGGTGATGATCACGAGCCGGAAGCGTCCGTCGGCGATGTGCGGCGCCAGCTTGTTGTCGAGGCTGGTCTTCACGTAAGTGAGCCGGGCGATCTCGTCGAGACCTCGCGTTCCCGCGTTGCTGCGGCTCGCCTGGCTGTAGAGCGTGAGCAAGCGCGTGACGTAGGGGTTGTAGTCGCGCTTCCCCAGCTCCGCCGGATCGAGCGTGAGTCCGCGGTATTCGTTACCCGTCCTCGACCGAGCAGGCTCGACCGGCGCGTGCATCGCCGGGATGGCGAGCAACGCCTCCTTCATCTCGCGCGCCGTCTGGAAGCGATCGGGGCCGGCGACCTGCACGGCCTTGAGGAGGAATTCCGCCAGCTCGCGGCTGAGGTGCAGGTCGCTCCGCACGTCGCGCGGATCGAAGGGTTCGCCGGACTCGGGGTTGTCGTCGGCGAATGGGTGGTGGTGGGTGATCAGCTCGTACAGCACGACGCCGAGCGAGAAGAGGTCCATGTTGGGCTGCCAGCTCGGCCTCCCACGATCAGGCGCCCAGTACCGCGGCGTACCCCCGCGTCCCGACGCCTTCGCCAGCTTCGACGCGATGTTGAAGTCGATCAGCTTTGGTCGATGCGACGGCAGCTCCAAGAGGATGTTCGCCGGCTTGATGTCCCGGTGGAGGATCCCCTGGTCGACGCGCTCCTGGAGTTCACCGAAGCGGTCGTAGTCCTCGCCGGTGATGCTGCTCTTCTCCTGGAGCGCCTTGCGGTGCGCCTCCAGATCCTCGGTCTTCGGATGCATCGCCGCGAGCGCGTCGAGCAGCGCCGCGCCGATACGCCGGATGTCGGGCCACGGTAAGCGCTTGTCGCCGCGGCAGTAGGCCTCCAGCGTCTCGCCGTCGACGAACTCCGTCAAGATGTAGGGTCGGCGATCCGGCGGTGCGAGCCGATCCATCCAGATCACCCGCGCGATGTTCGCGTGCACGGGAAGGTGGCGACCGATCTGCACGAACTCGTTGAGCAGCACGTCCGCGTCCGTCGACGACGCGAGTACCTTCATCGCGTACGTCTCCTGATGGTCCAGGTGGTAGACCCGGTAGACGCGTGAGAACGCGCCGCTGCCGAGCACCGCATCGATGCGCAGCACCTCGTCGACGATCTCCCCGACGTCGAACGTCTCCGACGGCGTCGAGGGCGCCGGGGGCTCGCTGCGCGTGTGAGAGGTGGTCTCCTCGTGCGCGTACTTGCGCAACGCCTGGAGGACCTCGCTCGCGCTTGGCCGCGCCTTGAAGTCGGCGACGTTCAGCATCGCGGTCACGAGCTGATCGATGCCGGTGTCGAGGGCATCAACGATCTCGGAAGGGAGCCGCGCCGGTCGCCCGTTTGCCGCCTTCGCCGCTGCCGCGTTCGGGAACGGCGTCTGGCCGCTAAGCAGGAAGTAGAGCAGAACGCCGAGCGAGTAGATGTCAGACGTCGTGTCGAAGTTGTAGTCGGTCTTGTCGGCCAGCTCGGGCGGGATGAACGGCTCGTTTCGCTTGCGATCGGTGTCCTCGAAGACGGTCTGGCGCGCCTCGATGTACGCGCGGTCGAAGTCGGTGAGCCGTGGCGTTCGATCGAAGCCCATGACGATCGACTCGGGGCACACGTTGCGGTGGACGACGCCGTGCTCGTGCACCGCTTCGAGTGCCGCGGCGACGCCCTCCGCGATTTGGAAGCGCTCGCGCAGCGTAAGCCGATCGCGCTCGCTGTTGTGCAGGTAGCCGTGGAGCGTGCCGTAGTCCGACCACTCCGTGACCTCGAAGAACTCGTTGTCGTCCTCGATGAAGTCGAACTGGAGTACGGGCAGAAGGTTCGGGTGCCGCCCAACCTTCGCGACGGCCTCCGTGGGCCGCATGATGACCGCACGCCGGCGCTCGACCTCTGCGGGCGGAAGGCTCTGATCGAGTCTCCACGTGCGCACGCGGTAGCGCGCCGAGTCCTCCGAGAGCAGCGCGCGGCGTGCGAGGTACTCGCCCGAGTTTGCGTCCTCGAAGAGCGTCTCGACGATCTCGTAGCTCCCGATGCGGCGCCGCTTCCCGCGAAGGCGCGCGCCCCACGCGCCTTGCAGCACCTTCACGATCTGCGGCTGGTATCGCGCGACGTCGGAGCAACGCGCGGCGCGCGTCTCGTCGAGGAGGAACTCGATCAGGCTCGTGACGCTATGCGCGCTCTTTGCCCAGCCGCCCCCAAGGTTGTTCGAGGTGCCGTCAGGGAAGACGAGGAGTGGCTCGACGAACACCTGCCTCCCGAGCGGCCCGAGCATCGTCTTCAGGACCTTGCACTTGAGGTCCACGAGACCCATCGGACACTTCTTCGGCGTTTGGTTGATCAGCCACTCGGTGTCGTCGCCGCTGAGCCGCCCGTACCACTCCTTCGCTTCGATGACGAACATCGAGTGCGGCGCGATCACAACGAAGTCGTACTCCAGCGACGGCCGGCTCTGCTGCTTGAGCATGAAGTTCGGCGCGATGAGGTACGTGTCGGGCAGGTTGTCGCGGAGCGCCGCGAGCACCGTGGGCTCAAACGGCCCCTGCGGACGGCCGCCCGATGGCGTCGCAATCACGCGAGCCATTGCGGCAAGACCTCCTCCTCGATCACACGCACCGCCGCCGCTTCGCACACCGATGCGCGATCGAAGGCTTCTACGGCAGCCTCGTGATGCTGCCCCACCTTCTGCGCAACTCCGTCAGAGAGTTCGGGGATCGGCAGCTCTCGCATGAGATCGAGCCGGAGCTGCAAGATCTTCGTGCCCACCGCCGCACTACGCACCAGTCGCAGCCCGACGCGTGTCGAGAGAAAGAGGTGGACGAGGGCCGTGAACCCAGCGCGCGGGACGACTCGCAAGAGATCTTGTGTGAGTGCGTACACCGACAGCCCGGGCGTAAGCAGGATCGGTCTACCGAAAACTTCCCCTTCGCCAAGAGTCCCACGTCCGGGCACAACGAGACTGTTAGGCGGTGAGAAGAGCGCGGCGTCTGGTACGTTCGGGCGCGCGATCCACGTCGGGAGTTGGCGCACCGACTGCGCATCTCGCTGCGTGATAAGCGGCACGCCTATCCCCGCCGTAGTCGGGGTTCGCTGCCGAAGGAGCCCATAAAACAGCCCATCCTCGGTGATCAGGTCAGCGAGGCGCGACCGCCACGCACGTTGGAGAAACGGAAGCGCCTCGCCGGCAGAGACGGCGTTCCACGCACAGATGGAGCGTAGGCTGCCATCCCAGACGAGACAGCGGGCTCGTCGGTCGGCGCACATGCCGTGCGCCTCTTGCACCGTCGGCAGGGCTTCGATGGCGGCCCGCGCAAGTCCGAGCCGTCGGGCGTACTCTTCACGATGTGCGATCGCCTCCCGCACCAGTGTAGCCGCCCGGCTCGTTTGCTTCGCGGACGCGCGCGGAACGGGGATCATCGCGAACAGATCCGTGCGGATACGCGGGATGGACGTGCCGTACGCACACGCTCGCACTGCGGCGACACCGGCCGTCGAGCAGAGAAATGCGTACAGATAGAGAAGGTCGTCGTCCTCCATCCCTCCACCGCGCATGGAGAGAAGGTCACCCGCGGCGAGCTTGCCGGCGAGCCGCGCGTCCGCGATGACGCTCCGCCCGAACATCGTTCCCGGCCCGATCTGCCCAGCTCCGGCGACGAGGATGTCCCCCCTCTCGATCCGAAGTTCGTCGACGAAGGGCATCAGGTCCCCACGGATCCACCTGCCCGCCGGTTCGCACGCGAATGCGTCGACCTGACTGAGCAGTTCGTCGCCAGCGCCGGGTGCGCAGTCCACTCGCGTCAGCACCGCGGCGTAGGCGCTGCCGAGCGACCTGACGAACGTCTTAAGCGGCCTGCTCGGGAGACCAGCTCTGGTGGTGCGCAGCCGCTCGACGAGCGGGTGATAGTTGACCGCCCTGATGCTAGCCGATCTGATTTCGGGAGCCACGAAGGCCGCGCGCATCACTGGCCCTCGAAAGGCTCGCCCGCGGCGTGCTGTCGGTACTGCTGCGCGATCCACGGCAGGTCGTCGTCCAGCACTCGAACAAGACGTCTGCGCTGCCGCGTGTCGATTTTCTTGCCCTTTTCCCAGCGCTCGACGACGGTCTCCTCAACGAGGTCCTCCGAACCATCCGTGCGACGGACGTAACGGCGTTCACCTCGTCGCCCATGACCGCAGTTCTCCGCAATCGCCATGAATACGGGCCGCTGCGTCGGCCCGCCCGGTCCGGTCATCCGCCTCTCGTCGTCAGCGCGGCGCCGCAGAAACACACAGCTCGCTTGTACCGACACCTGCGGCAGGAACGCTTCACCCGGCAGGTTGACGCTTGCGATTAACTCCATCCGGTCAAGCATCCAGCCGCGCACCGCCTCCATCCGCTCGCCCGGGTTCCCGAGGATGCCGTTCGGCAGGACGATCGCCATCACGCCCGTGCGCGGCTTCAGGAACTTGCAGCACGCCTCAATGAACAGGATCTCGGGCGGGACCTTCTTCTGGAGATCGCCCTTCGTCCACGTGTCGCCAGACTTCGTCCAGCGGTGGCCGAGATCGAACTCGCGCAGCACCTCGGGGTCGTCGACCGGGATCTTCGCACCGAAAGGTGGGTTCGTGAGGACGAAGTCGAAGTTGCCGTGGCCGCCGCCGCGCTCCTCGAACTCCTTCGTCGCCGCGGACTCGCGACCCTTCACACCATATTCCAAAGCGTTGAAGCACGCGATGTTGCCGTGGCCGTCGTTGTTCATGACCATGTTCATCCGCGCTGCCTTGCGGAGTTCGGGGTCGACGTCGATACCGAAGAGGCAGTCGCGGGCGTACTTCCTCACACCAGCCTCGACGTCCTTCAGCTCGCTGGGCAGCGGGGCGTCGGGGTACGGACAGCCGCTCTCGGCGAGGAGGCGACGGCGCACATGCGCTAGTGCGACGACGAGAAAGCCACCGCTGCCGCACGCTGGGTCAAGGACCCGCTTGCCCGGCTCCGGATCGAGCATCTCGATCATCATCCGGATGACGTTGCGCGGCGTGAAAAACTGACCGCGCTCGCGCTTCAGCGTCGTCGAGGTGATCGCCTCGTACGCCGTGCCCTTCGCGTCGGTGTCGGTCGAGAGCAGGTTGTAGCGGCCCAACTCGCCTGCGATGTATGTGAGCGCGCGGTCGTTGAGGTCGATCCGCTCCGAGCCGTCGAAGACATCCTTGTATTCCTTCTTCTGAGCCTGCTCGAAGAGGGTTCGGATACGCGCCGCCACGCGCTGGCGTCCCTCCTCGGTGTTGCCCTCCGTCGCGCCAACGAAGAAGACGCGGCGTGTCTGGCGCTCGTCGAGAATCTTCGCGAAGATCAGGTACAAGAGCTGCCAGAACGCGCGGTCGCCGCGCATCGACTGGTTGCCGTAGAGGTAGTCATGACAGCGCTTGAACGTGCGCAGCAGCGAGTCGCTCGACGCGACACGCAGCGGGCGGCGATCGGCACTCTCCAGATCGTCGAGCGACTCGTCAGGCGCTGGGAAGTCAGTCAGCTCCGTGTATTCCGGAAAGCCGCGCTTGTTGAACGTCCGCATCCGGAACGCGAGATCGCCGCCGTTGGTCCAAAGCCCAAAGACCTGCTCGCGGTCCTCGGCAAGGTTACCGAGAATCTCCTCCAGGTCGGCAACGCCGCCCTTCCTGCTCGCCGGCTTGACACCAGCCTTCGCGACAATCGCCACGCGGATGATGTTTTCCTGCGTGTGCGCAGCGGCGTTCTCGTACACGACGAGCGATACGCTCCTACGATGTGTCTTCACGCCGCCAGACTTCGGGTCCTCTGTCTCGACGGCGATCCGGACGTCGCGCTCCATGGCCTCCGGTGCGACCTCGTACTCACGAAGAAGCTGCTCGATCACCGACTGAACCGTCTGCTCCTCGGGCGTGTCCTTTCTCGGCTCGCCCGTGAGCGCGCAGATGATCTTGCTTTCTGGGAGCACATCCTCGTCGCCGGTCTCCTCGGCGTCGACCTCTGCGCCCGTCAACTCTTCCCCGTCCCCTGCCTTCTGTCGCACCATGTTCCTCGCTCGGCCGTCGCTCGTCGTCGCGGGCCCTACCGCACCCCGATGAGCGAGTGCGACGACTACTGACGCGCGCGTCCGGGCGGTCGTGTATCCTGTCCGCCCTGCGCTGGACAATCCCAGCCTCTTGCCGAGCGCCACGGGCGCATCGCGGCAGCCGGCAACCGAACCATCGCCACCATAGAGGCGTGGGCGGGGCCGGCGGTACTTCACCGTCGAGGTGCGGTCGAGCGTGATCCGCCCGTCCGAGAACGCCCGTCATCGCTCGGAGAACGTGCGGTGTCCTTTACGGCGGACGCCGAGTCTTCTCTCCCGGACATCGTGGAGTTGGGCGCTAAGGCGGGACTCGTCTCAACGTGCGAGCGCCTCGGCTCCGTCGTCGCCGCGGACAGCACCGACTTCTTACTTGATAGATGCTCACCTGCCTGATACCGGCGACGGAGCCGCTCGCGGACGCCGTGTTTCGACGTCGCCTGAGATCCTTTCTCGTCGACGCTCGTCACGAGCTAGGCGAGCCCGACCGCTAGCCACGTCGGCTTCGGCCAGGCGACTGGTTTTCGAGGGCGTCGAGCAGGATCTCACCCTCGGCGGTACCCAGGACATCCAGGCCGAGGTGCGCCACGAGGTAGATCCGGTCGGCGCTAGCTTGGGCGCCTCGGTGACTCCGAGTGGCGGGTCCCGGCGGGGCGAGCGGCGATAGCCTTCGGTCCGGCGGCGTGTTCGGAACGCGAAGGCGCATGCTGCTCGACCTGGCGTTCAGCGAGATCGTGTCGCTCGGTACCCCGGTCTCTCGGCATTCCATCGCGCTCCTCATGCGCTCGGCCGGTCCGGAAGTGGCCGGACCGAGCAGTGCGTCACGCTGCGGGTCCGACCTCACGGCGCAGATTTCGTATCGGCCGGCATCCCTGTGTCGTGATACAGGGGAAGCCCCACGCAGATGCCCACCCAGAGCCCGAACCCAATGGCCACCTACGCCACCTGGGTCGTACGCCATCGCCGAGCGGTGATCACCGCAGTCCTGCTGATCACGGCATGCCTGGCCGGCGCCTCAACCCGCCTCTACCTCGAAGTCGATCCCGACCGACTCCTGCCGCAGGAGCACCCGTACATGCGGGCGGCACAGGACGTGAAGCGGCTGTTCGACACCTACAACGTCGTCGTGGTCGGGCTGTTCCCCAAGGACGGCGAGATTTTCACGCCCGCGTTCCTTGCGAAGCTCGACGAGGCCACGAGGCGCATCGTGGCTCTGCCTGGCGTGAAACCGGCGCTCGTCCAGAGCCTCGCGTCGCCCAACACGAAGTACGTCGCCGGGAGTGACAAGCAGGTCGAGCTGGAGCCCGTGATGCCTGCGCCGCCGGTCAACCGCGCGGGCGCCGAGGAGGTACGGCGCCGGGCGTTCGCCGAGCCGGCACTGGTCGGCACGCTGGTCACGGGCGACGGCTCCGCCGCGAGCCTGTTCGTCGACTTCAACCTCACGCCCGAGCTGCCTGGCTATGGGCAGATCGTCGCAGCGGTCCGCGCGGTGCTCGCCGAGCTGGACGACGGCACGTTCGAGTGCACGCTCGCGGGACCGGTCGTGGTCCTTGCTGAGGTCGAGATCTACGGTAGCCGGCTGCTCTACTACCTGCCGCTGGCGCTGCTCGTGATCGGGCTGATCCACTATCACGCCTTCGGAACTCTGCAGGCGCTCTTCCTGCCACTCGTGACCGCGCTGCTCGCCGTGGTGTGGGCACTCGGGCTGATGGGCCTGTTCCGCGTTCCGCTCGATCCCTACAATACCACGACGCCGATCCTGATCCTGGCCGTCGGCGCCGGCCACGCCGTGCAGATCCTGAAGCGCTTCTACGAGGAGCTGGACGAGTCTGGCGACGTCGAGACCGCGATCGTCGCGTCGCTCTCCCGCGTCGGCCCGGTGATGATCGCCGCCGGTCTCGTGGCGTCGCTCTCGTTTCTCTCGCTCGTGACCTTCCGCACGGCGACGATTCGGACCTTCGGGCTTTTCACAGCGGCCGGCATCGCGTCGGCACTGGTCATCGAGCTGACCATTATCCCGGCTGTGCGGGCGATGCTTCCTCCGCCGCGGCGCCGCGAGCTTGAGCGTGAGGCGGCGTCGCACCCGTGGCTCGATGCCTTCCTCGGCGGGGTAGCCAACGCGGCCCGAAACGCGTCTCGTCGCGTGATCGCGGTCGGGCTCGTGCTGTTCGCTGCATGCCTCGTGAGTGCTTCGCGCGTCGAGGTCAACATGAGCGTCAAGCGTCTCTTCGCGGAGGCCGATCCGATCCGCAACGCGGACGCGCGCATGAACGCCACCTTCGCAGGGACCAACACCCTCGACCTGCTCGTGGAGAGCGACGAGGAGGGCGCGCTCACCGATCCCGCGATCGTGCAAGCGATCGACGGGCTTGAGCGCACGATCGAGCGCGAGTCGCAGGTCGGCAAGGCGACCTCGTACGTCGACTTCCTGCGCACCTTCCATCACGCGGTGAATGCCGGGCGAGCGGACGTCTCGCGCCTGCCCGAGGCGCGCGCGCTGACCGCGCAGTACCTCTTCCTCTACTCGCTGTCCGGTAGCGCCGGCACCTTCGACACCCTCATCGATCCGGCGCGGCGGAACGCAGTCATCCGCGTGCTCGTCCACGACGACACTACGAGCGTCGGTCGGGCGCTCATCCGGCGGATCGAGGCGGAGGTCGCCCGGACGTTCCCGCCGGGCTACCGGGTTCGGTTCACCGGCACGCTCGGCTCCGCTGTTGCCGCAACCGACGTGATGGTCGAGGGCAAGCTGTGGAACATGGCGCAGATCGCGGTGATCACGATCGGCGTCGCGTCGCTGTTTCTGCGCTCCCTGCTCGGCGGTCTGCTCGTTGCGCTGCCGCTCGCGTTCGCGGTCGCGGTCAACTTCGGCGTCATGGGCCTGCTTGGCGTGCGCCTGGACGATGCCACCTCGGCGATCTCGGCGATGGCGGTCGGCATCGGGGCCGATTACGCGATCTACCTGTTGTTCCGACTACGCGAGGAACTCGGCCGTACGACCGACCTGCACGAGGCGTTACACCGAGCGCTCAGGACCTCCGGCAAGGCAATCCTGTTCGTCAGCACGGCTATTTCCGCGGGGTACGGGTTGCTCGGGCTGACGGGCTTCCTCTTCCACCTTCGTCTAGGCGGGCTCGTTGCGCTCGCGATGTTGGTCTCGGCGGGCAGCACGATCGTCTTCCTGCCCGCCGTGGTTGCGCTCACCAAGCCGCGCTTCCTCTGGTCGATGATCGCCGTCGCGGAGAGCACGGACTCGGTACCCGCGGCAGGCTGCAACGTGACGGCGCACCGCCTATCTCAATAGGCTACGCAGCGGCCATCGCGTGGCCTCCGTGTCTCCCGTCGGCGAGCCCGACCTCACACGCGAGCAGAAGGTCGCCGACGAAATGGAAGGGAACGTCGATGTGGATGTCCGCTACGGAGGACGGTGTGCGCGTAACCGGACACGATGGAGCTGTAACGGACGCTGAGACTTCGAGTGCGACGCGAGCGCGTGGTTTCCATCTTCCTGGCATGCCATGTGTAACCGCCGCCGCCTGCTGAGCCCTACCGCCCGCGCACCGAGGGAATCATGGCATTGACGAAGCCGTACTACTCAACCAGGGATGAGGCCCCGCGGGTGTATCACGACCGCGTTGGCTGCAACATCGGCAACAGCATCCCCCCGGAGGAGCGGTGCTACGGCATTCACGGCAGGAGCCACTGCCGCGAATGCCGCGAGCTGGCAATTGAGGAGAACGAGACTGCGCAAGGGTAACCGTCCGTGCGTGCGCTCCACATCCATCTGCTAGCGTGTTGCTTGACGATCAGTCGTCCGTGGTGAGCAAGTCGTCGTCGGCTTCGCGCAGGCATTCGCAGTAGACGACCGAATTGCACGAGCGAGTTTCCGTGACTGACGCGGCTGGGTCGACTGCACCTTCGGCAAAGTCAACCGCGATGACGCACCCATGGTGACAGTCTCTGGATTCGTCGATCCTCGTGCTGACCTCGTGCCGAGGACCTCCGCAGCCACCGATCGCCGGACGCGAGAACCGACATCGCTGGAACAGCTCCATCAGCTTTGCCGAGAGGGCCGTCTCTACGATGTCGAGCGGTGGATCGAAGCGGGCAAGCCGCTCCAACTTGACGAGATCGTGCTGGAGCGTCACCAGCGGCGGACGTCCGCTCTTGAGATCGCGCTCAACACGGGCAATCACGCGCTCGTTCTGCTCCTGCTCTGCAACGGTTACGATCCGAACGGTGAGAGCCGCTCGCCACTCAGCCTCGCGATCCGGGCTCGTCGACGGGACCTGGTCGATCTCCTACTCGAATGGGGATCGGATCCGAAGAGCGTCGACCTCGGCATTCTGTTCGACAGCTACGATTCACATCTCTTCGAGCGATTTCGATCGCTGAGTGTCGATCTCAGTGCCGGCCGCGATCTCGCATGTGCGCTTGGCGAGCACAC
>JAIEPK010000515.1 GCA_019749875.1 Candidatus Binatia bacterium
GAGGCGACCACCGAGTGGGGCCCCGCGCGGCTTCGCCGCGTGGGGCGAGGGGACGCGTGTCCCCTCGAGGCGACCACCGAGTGGGGCCCCGCGCGGCTTCGCCGCGTGGGGCGAGGGGGCGCGTGCCCCCTCGACGAAAATGACCGACGCCACCGTCAAGCTCAAGCCCGGCAAGGACGGACCCGCGCGCGCCGGGCACCCGTGGATCTTCTCGGGCGCGATCGCCGAGATCGACGGCGAGGCGCGTGGCGGTGCGTTCGTCCGCGTGCTGTCGGCGAGCGGGCAGGTGCTCGGCACCGGCACGTACAACCCGCGCGGCTCGATCGCGGTGCGCCTGCTCGCGCGCGAGGACGTGACGCTCGACGCGAGCTTCGTGCGCCGCCGCGTCGCCGACGCGTATGCGCTGCGCGAGTCGCTCGGCATCGTGCGGGACAGCACTGCCTACCGCCTGCTGCACGGCGAGGGCGACTGGCTGCCCGGCGTCGTCGCCGACGTCTACGGCGGCTTCGTCG
The DNA here is from genome assembly GCA_019749875.1 of Candidatus Binatia bacterium. Classification (GTDB taxonomy): domain Bacteria; phylum Desulfobacterota; class Binatia; order UBA12015; family UBA12015; genus VGTK01. Next base: position 513 of record JAIEPK010000515.1, read on the forward strand.
TGGTGCAGATCCTCACCGCGGGCGCCGAGCGGCTGCGGCCGGCGATCCTCGCGGCGCTGCAGGAGGTGGTCGATCCCGAAGGCATCTTCGAGCGCAGCAGCGGTGGCGCACGGCGCGAGGAGGGACTCGGCGACCGCAGCGACGTGGCGCAAGGTGCCGCACCACCCGAGCGCATCGAGGTGAACGAGGGCGGTGCGCGCTATCTCGTCGACGTGCGCGGCGGGCAGAAGACCGGCTTCTACGTCGACCAGCGCGACAATCGCGCGCTCGTCGGCCGCCTCGCGCGCGAGCGCGACGTGCTGAACTGCTTCGCCTACACCGGCGGCTTCGCGATCGCCGCCGGGCGCGGTGGCGCCCGACGCGTGGTGTCCGTCGAGACCTCCGGCCCGGCGCTGCAGCTCGCGCGCGACAACTGGGCGCTGAACGGCCTCGACGAGAGCCGCGCCGAGTGGCTCGCACGCGACGTCTTCGACGTGCTGACCCCGCTCGCCGACGCGCCGGCGGAGCAGCGCTTCGATCTGGTCATCCTCGACCCGCCGCCGTTCGCGCGCCATCGCGCGGACCGCGACAAGGCCGTGCGCGCCTACCGCGACGTCAATCGCCGCGCGCTGCGCGCGCTGCGCCCGGGCGGCCTGCTCGCGACGTTCACGTGCTCGGCGCACGTGTCGCGCGAGCTCTTCCTGCACGCGGTCGCGACCGCGGCGCAGCCGACGATGCGGCTGCAGGTGCTGGCCCAGCTCGGTGCGCCCGCGGATCACCCGGTCCTGGCGGCGCACCCCGAGGGCGAGTACCTGAGCGGGCTGCTGATCCGCGCCGCTGCGGGCTGACGTCCGCGTTGCGCATGCTGCGGCGTCGCGTTGCGACGTCGCGCAGCGGGACGTTTCGCCTTTGATGGCAAGCACGCAGTGGTGCCCGCGTGCCGCGGCGGTCGCCGCTCCGCCGGCGCGTGGCACGCCGATCGCAGCGTCGCGTCGCGCATGCTGCACCAGCTCGTCGATGCCGCCGCCGACGTCCGCTCGCGCGACGTCCCCGACCTCGACCGCCCCCGCGAGCGCCTCCAGCACGCGGGAGTCGAGGCGCTGTCGGACGTCGAGCTGCTGGCGCTGCTGCTGCGTGCCGGCCATCGCGGCGCCAGCGCGCTCGATCTCGCGCGCCGCCTGCACGCACGTTACGGCGGCATCGCGGATCTCGCCGCCGCGTCGCCGCACGAGCTCGCGAGCGTCGCCGGCATCGGGCCCGCTCACGCGGCTGCCATCTGTGCCGCCGTCGCGCTCGGCCGTCGTATCGAGGGCCGCACGCTCGCACGTGGGGATCGCATCGGTGGCAGCGCCGACGTCTTCCGCCATTTCCGCGCTTGCCTCGCGGGTCTCGCGCAGGAGCGGTTCTACGTCCTGCTACTCGACGGCAAGGGCAGGGTGATGCGCGACGTGCGGGTGTCCGAGGGAACGCTCACCGCGAGCCTCGTGCACCCGCGCGAGGTGTTCCGCCTCGCGATCCGCGAGGCCGCGGCGTCGGTGATCCTCGTCCACAACCACCCCAGCGGCGATCCCACGCCGTCACCCGAGGACGTCACCCTCACCGCGCGCCTGCGCTCCGCCGGCGACCTGGTCGGCATCAAGGTCGTGGACCACGTCGTCGTCGGCCACCACCGCTACGCGAGTCTCGTCGACCTCGGGCAGATGTAGAGGGCAGCACCGCGCTGGTAGAGAGGACGCAGACACCGTCGGCGCAAGGCATGGCGCCACCACCGCGATCGGCACCGGCCCCTCCAACGAAGCCCGAAGGGCGAAAGCGGCCGAGCCGAAGGCGAGCCGGGGGAGGAGACTCTACCGCGGCTTTGCCGCGGTAGAGGAGGGGGACAGAGTCCCCCTCTTAAAACGGCACGTCGTCGTCGCCCGGATCCGGGCGGCCGAAGTCGCCCATCGGCTCCATGTCCGGCATGTCGTCGCGGCCACGACCGCCGCCGCCACCGCCGCCGCCCTGATTGCCGCCCAAGAACCGCACGTCGCGCGCGACGATCTCGGTCACGTAGCGCTTGTTGCCGTCCTTGTCGTCGTACGAGCGGGTACGGATCTCGCCCTCGACGTAGACCTCGCGACCCTTCGAGAGGTACTTGGCACAGGTCTCGGCCTGCGGTCCCCAGACCACGATCCGGTGCCACTCGGTCTGCTTCTGGCGCTGGCCGTCGCGGTCCTTCCAGACGGAGTCGGTCGCGATGTTGAAGTTCGCCACCGCGCGGCCGCTCGGGATGAAGCGCAGCTCGGGGTCGCCGCCCAGACGGCCGACGATGATCGCCTTGTTCACAGACATCGCGTGTTCCTCCCTGAAGGCCGAGTCACGGTGCGCGAGCGTGCGGCCCCGCCCCCTCGGCTGATCGCGTTACACCGGCCGCGGGCCGCGAGCAACGTCGTCAAGCGCCTCGGCGGCGCCACGCCTCCAACATCCGTACCAGGTGCGAGCCGCGAAGCCCTGCGTTGACATCGGCGAGGGCGGCCCGTAGCCTCCCGGGCCTGGTGTTTCGGTTGCGTGGTGGTGCGTCGTTGCGCGTGACGGAGGTCGCATGAGCTCTCCGGTGCGCATCATTCCGCTGGGTGGTCTCGGCGAGGTCGGCCTCAACATGATGCTGATCGAGACCGACGGCGCGGCGATCGCGATCGACTGCGGCGTGCTGTTCCCGGAGCGTCCCGGTCTGGGCATCGACCTGCTGCTGCCCGACGTGACGTACCTGCGCGAGCGTCCGGGCTTGCTGCGCGGCGTCGTGCTGACGCACGGCCACGAGGACCACATCGGGGCGCTGCCGCGGCTCCTCGAGGAGATGCCGGTGCCGGTGTTCGGGCCGCGCCTCGCGGTCGCGCTCGCGACCGAGAAACTCCGGCGCGCGAGGATCAGCGTGCCGCTCGAGACCATCACGCCCGGCACGAGCTTCGCGCTCGGACCGTTCACGATCGAGCCGATCCACATGACGCACTCGATCGTCGACGCGTGCGCGCTCGCGATCACGACGCCGGTCGGCACGATCCTGCACTCGGGCGACTTCAAGCTCGATCCGCACCCGATCGACGGTCGCGCGGCGGACGTGGCGCGCCTCGCCGCGTGGGGTGAGCGCGGCGTGCTGGCGCTGCTGTCCGACTCGACCAACGTCGAGCACGACGGAGCGTGCGGCTCGGAGAGCGAGGTCGGACCGCGCATGACCGAGCTGGTACGCGGCTCGGAAGGCCGCGTGCTGGTCACGACGTTCGCCTCGCACCTGCACCGCATCCAGCAGGTGATCGACGCGAGCGAGGCGTGCGGGCGACGCATCGCGGTCGCGGGCAGGGGCTTCGAGGACTCGACCCGACTCGCGGGCGAGCTCGGCTACCTGCGCTTCCCGACCGGCGGTCTGATCACGGTGGAAGAGGCCTGTCGGCTGCCGGCGCACGAGACCACGGTGCTCATCTCGGGCTCGCAGGGCGAGCCGACGTCCGCGCTGGCGCGGCTCTCCGACGGACAGTTCAAGCAGCTGACGATCTCGCCTGGCGACGCGGTGATCCTGTCGTCGCGCGTGATCCCGGGCAACGAGCGCAGCGTGCACGCGCTGCTGAATCGTCTCGCGAAGCGCGGCGCGATCGTGCACGCCGGCGAGCGCGCCAACGTCCACGTCTCGGGGCACGCCTACCGCGACGAGCTGCGCGAGATGATCCGCCTGGTGAAGCCGAAGTACTTCGTGCCCGTGCACGGCGAGTACCGGCAGCTCGAGGAGCACCGTCGCCTCGCGGTCGAGATGGGCATGCCGGGCGACCGCTGCTTCCTGCTCGAGGACGGCGACGTGCTGGAGCTCGCCGACACCGGACCGCGGCAGGGCGAGCGCGTGGTCGCGGGACGTGTGCTGGTCGACGGCTCGGGCGAGGGCGAGATCGGACTCGAGGTGCTGCGCGACCGGCGCCATCTCTCGGAGGACGGCTTCGTCGTCGCCGTGGTGGCGATCCATCAGCAGACCGGCGAGATCACGCAGGGACCGGAGCTCATCACGCGCGGCGTGCTCGGCGAGAACGAGGGACCGGAAGTCCTCGACGACGCCAAGTCGGCGGTGCTAGACAAGCTGCGCGAGATCACGCCGGAATCGCGAGCGGATCTGCTCGAGGTCGAGGACGAGGTCCGCCGGGTGTTGAAGAAGTACTTCTCGCGTTCGCGCGGGAAGCGTCCGCTGATCGTGCCGCACATCTTCGAGATGTGAGCCGCGCGGTTCACGGATAGGTCGGGGCGGTAGACGAGGATGGGCCACCGGGCGGTGGCGGGGAGGAGAGCCGGCGCCACGAGCAGGCGACGCCGGGCTCGAGGTGAGGACGCGGAGATGGCGCGACAGCAGGTCGCTCGGCAGCAGGTCGCCCGACAAGCGGAGTCGTTCCACACGCTGCGCCGCGAGGCCGGAGCGGTCGGGCTCGGCGTCGTCGGGCTGATCGTCGCGCTCGCCATCGTCACCTACGATCCCGAGTCGGGGAGCAGCCTCGTCGGGCCCGCCGGAGCGACCGTCGCGGAGATCCTCGGTCAGATCCTCGGCCTCGCCGCGTACGCGATCCCGCTCGGGCTGCTGTCGTGGGCGGTGCTGGTCTTTCTCGCCCGGACCCCGGAGATCTCGCTGCCGCGCCTCGCCGCCGCGTCCGGCGCGCTGGTGTCGAGCGCGATCCTCGCGCACCTGACGGTCGACGGCGGGCGCGCACGCGATGCAGGGGGCTTGCTCGGCGGCTTCCTCGGCACGGTGCTCGCCGACGCGTTCGGTGTCGCCGGCGCGTGGGTCATCGTCCTGGCGGTGTTCCTGGTCTTGCTCGCGCTCGCGACCGGACAGTCGCTGCTCGCGCTCGGGTCGGCCGGCGCGGGGCACGGAGCGAGCCTCGCGAAGAAGGGCGTCGAATGGGCGAGTGAGCGCATGGCGCGCCGACGGCCGTTCGAGCTCTCCGAAGCGCACGTCATCGATCTCGAGCCGGCCCACGTCGTCAACGGAAGCGGGCGCGCCGCCGCGACGCCGAACGTACGCGTCGCGCCGCCGCGTCGCGACGTCGAAGCACGGCCGCCGGTCGTCGTGCAGCAACCCGCGTCGGCCAGCGGTCGCCCGCTGCGGCGCCGCCAGGTGGAGATGCCGTTCTCGAGCGAGAGCGCCTACTGCCTGCCCGACCTGTCGCACCTCGACGACCCGCCGGCGAAGCCCACGGTGGTCGATCACGAGGCGCTGATCGCGAGCTCGCGCGTGCTCGAGACCAAGCTCGGCACGTTCGAGGTCATGGGAAAAGTCCGCGAGATCCATCCTGGTCCCGTCATCACGACGTACGAGTTCGAGCCGGCGCCGGGCATCAAGGTCAACCGTATCGTCACGCTCGCCGACGACCTCGCGATGGCGATGAGCGCGCTGAGCGTCCGCATCCTCGCGCCGATCCCGGGCAAGTCGGTGGTCGGCATCGAGGTGTCGAACAAGACGCGGGAAAAGGTTCTCATCCGCGAGATCGTCGACTCCGACGCGTTCCGCGAATCGCCGTCGGTGCTGACGCTCGCGCTGGGCAAGGACACCAAGGGCAATCCCGTCGTCGGCGACCTGGCGCGCATGCCGCACCTTCTGGTCGCGGGCGCGACCGGTACCGGCAAGTCGGTGTTCCTGAACAGCCTGCTGTCGAGCATCCTGATGCGCGCGACGCCGCGCGACGTGCGCCTGGTGCTGGTCGATCCGAAGATGCTCGAGCTCGCGACCTACGAGCAGATCCCGCATCTGCTCGTGCCCGTCATCACCGAGGCGCGCGCGGCAGTGACCGTGCTGAACAACCTCGTCAAGGAGATGAACGACCGCTACGCGATCCTGAAGGACAAGGGCGTGCGCAACCTCGAGACGTACAACCGTCTCATCGCGGAGGAGGGGGCGAAGCGCGAGGTCATCGAGCTCGCCGACGACCAGGACGGCGACGAGGACGAGGACGAGGACGACACGCCGACGCCGGGTCCGGCGCCGATCGTGCATCAGCACATGCCGCGCATCGTGGTGATCATCGACGAGCTCGCCGACCTGATCATGACTCGCCGCGACGTCGAGCAGCCGATCACCATGCTCGCGCAGAAGGCGCGCGCGGCGGGCATCCACATGGTCGTGGCGACGCAGCGTCCGTCGGTCGACGTCATCACCGGCCTCATCAAGGCCAACTTCCCGTCGCGCATCTCGTTCAAGGTCGCGGGGGCCGTCAACTCGCGCACGATCCTCGACGCGATCGGCGCCGAGCGTCTGCTCGGCAACGGCGACATGCTGTTCATGCCGCCCGACGCGTCCAAGCTGCAGCGCCTGCACGGCGCCTTCATCTCGGACGCGGAGATCAAGAACATCACCGACTTCGTCCGCAAGCAGGAGCCGCAGCACTACCAGATGGACCTTCTCCAGGACGAGGAGGACGAGGTCGAGAGCGGCGGCGAGGGCAGCGGCGAGGAGGAGTACGACACCATGTACGACGACGCGGTGCGGGTGGTCACCGAGTCCGGCAAGGCGTCGATCTCGTACGTCCAGCGCCGGCTGCAGGTCGGCTACAACCGAGCCGCCCGCATGATCGAGTGCATGGAGCGCGAGGGTGTGGTAAGCACCGCGGATCACCGCGGCGCGCGGGAAGTCCTCGCGCCCAAACAGGAATAGCGACCATCCTCGTGCAAATGCCGTCGCCGGGACGCCTCCGGGCGTACGTCGGCCTCCTTCTGCTCCTGCTCGCCATCCCCGCTCGCGGGCTCGCCGCGGGCGCCTCGGACGTCGTCCGCAAGGTCCAGGAGCGCTACGACGAGACCAGGAACTTCGCCGCCGACTTCGCCCAGGAGATGCGCATCGAGTCGGGCGGCCAGGTGCTCAAGTCGAGCGGTAAGGTCTGGTTCCAGCGGCCCGGCCGGATGCACTGGGAGTATCTGTCGCCGGAGAAGCAGACGATCATCGCCGACGGGACGTCGCTGTGGATCGTGCAGCCGGCCGACAACCAGGTGCTGAAGGCGCCTCTGCAGAACGCTTTCGAGTCGCGCACGCCGGTGTCGTTCCTGCTCGGCGTCGCGCGCATCGAGCAGGATTTCCGCGCGACCCTGCTGTCGCCCGCCGACGACGGCAAGCTTCGCCTGCAGCTCGACCCCGCCAAGTCCGAGGACGGCTCGCTCGGCTCGCTGGTGCTCGACGTCGACCCCGAGACCTACGACGTCACCGCCGCGACGATCCGCGATCCGCTCGGCAACACCACGCGGGTCGCGCTGCTCGACGTGCGGCGCAACGGCACCGTCGACGAGACGCTGTTCCGCTTCGAGCGTCCGGCGGGCATGGACGTGATCGAAGCGCCGACTCAGCGCCCGTCCTGAAGAAGAGGAGAGTGCCGTGCCGTCGTTCGACGTGGTGTCGCAGGTGGACATGCAGGAGGTGAGCAACGCCCTCCAGCAGACCCGCAAAGAGGTCGAGCAGCGTTACGACTTCAAGGGCTCGAAGACCGAGATCGAGCAGGACAAGAGCGCCGTCAAGATCACCTCGGAGAACGACTTCAAGGTGAAGGCGGTGGTCGACATCCTGCAGTCGAAGTTCGTCAAGCGCAACATCAACCTGAAGTCGCTCGAGTACGGCAAGATCGAGCCGGCGGCGGGCGGTGCGGCGCGCCAGGTGATCACCATCCAACAGGGGCTCGATACCGATGCCGCGCGCGAGGTCGTGAAGCTCATCAAGGACACCAAGATCAAGGTCCAGGCCCAGGTCCAGGACGATCAGGTGCGCGTCACCGGCAAGAAGCGCGACGATCTGCAGGACGTGATCCAGGCGCTGCGCGCGGCCGACTTCCGGCGTCCGCTGCAGTTCGTGAACATGCGCGACTGACGAGGGCGCGGGCCCGAGGCCCGTTGGCGACGATGAAGCGCGAACAAGAAGTCACGGGCGAGACGCGGAAGGTCCACTTCCTGTCGCTCGGCTGCCCGAAGAACCTGGTCGACGGCGAGGTCATGCAGGGCATGCTCGTCCAGGCCGGACACGAGCTGGTCTACGATCCGGGCGCGGCCGACGTGCTCGTCGTCAACACCTGCAGCTTCATCGACGAGGCGAAGGAAGAGTCGATCGACGCGATCCTCGATCTCTCGCGCTACAAGCACGACGGCCGTGCGAGCCGGCTGATCGTCACCGGGTGCCTTGCCGAGCGCTACGGAACGGTGTTGCGCGAGAGCATGCCGGAAGTCGACGTCTTCGTCGGCACGGGCGACTTCATGGCGCTGCCGAAGCTCCTCACCGCCGACGCGCCGCGGCCGGCGTACGTCGGCGCGCAGCACGTGCTGCCGCCGGCCGACGCGCCACGCATCCAGGCGACGCCGTTCTACACCTCGTTCCTGAAAATCGCCGAAGGCTGCAACCGCACCTGCTCGTTCTGCATCATCCCGAAGATCCGCGGCCGCCAAGAGAGCCGCGGCATCGCGTCGCTGGTCGACGAGGCGCGCCGCCTCGCGGACTCCGGCGTGCGTGAGCTGAGCCTGATCGCGCAGGACCTCACCAGCTACGGCACCGACCGCGACGACGGCGCGAACCTGGCGCGGCTCCTCGAAGCGCTGCTCGCGGTCGACGGGATCGCGTGGTTCCGGCTGCTCTACATGTACCCGCAGCACGTCACCGACGACCTGCTGCGGCTGATCGCGCGCGAGGAGCGCATCTGCTCCTACCTCGACATGCCGCTGCAGCACGGCAGCGACCGCATGCTGCGCGCCATGCGTCGCGGCACGGCGGGGGCAGGACGTCGCCTGCGCGAGCTGGTCGCGCGCATCCGCGATCGCGTGCCCGGCGTGGTGCTGCGCTCCTCGTTCATCGTCGGCTTCCCCGGCGAGACCGACGACGATTTCGCCGAGCTGCTGGATTTTCTGCAGGACTGCCGCTTCGAGCGTGTGGGCGTGTTCCGCTACTCGCACGAGGAGGGCACGGCCGCGTACGCGCTCGACGGGCAGGTGGCCGAGAAGGTCAAGGAAGCGCGGCGTGCTCAGGCCATGAAGCTGCAGGCGCGGATCGCCCGCGCGGCGAATCTGACCCAGGTGGGGGAGGAGCTGCCGGTGCTCGTCTGCGGCCAGCTCGACAACGGCCAGTGGTACGGCCGCACGCAGGGCCAGGCCGCCGACATCGATGGCGTCGTCCTGCTGCGCGGCCGCCTCGAGTGGGAGGTCGGGACGATCGTGCCGGTGAAGATCACCCGGGCGAGCACCTACGATCTCGAAGGGGCGGCCCTGCCGCGGGAGGACGCGGTCGCGATCTCCTGAGCGATCGCTGGTGCGATCGCGGATCGCTGGCACGATGTGTGCGTGGCGCCACACGCTCGTCGTGCGGCCGGAAGACGAGCGGCGCACGTCCGATGGCCCGAGTTGACACAACCACGCGGGGTTCTTAACCTCCGCCGCTCCGGTGACGGCCCAATCGTCGCCAATTGGATTTGACGACATGAGAAAGGCTTTCCTGAAGACCGCTCGTGAATCGCTCCTGACCATGCGCAAGCAGGTCGGGGCGGACATCGAGAACGAGACCAAATCGAGCCGCGAAGGCCAGAAGGACGAAGGCATGGATGCCTACGATCTGGCCAGCGAAGAGCGGGATCGGGACATCAGCCTGATTCTGTCGGACCGCGATCGCGCGAAGCTGCAGGCGATCGACGAAGCGCTCGAGCGGATCAATGCCGGTTCGTACGGCATCTGCGAGATGTGCGAGCTCGACATCGCCGAGGAACGCCTGAAGGCGCTGCCGTTCACCCGGCTGTGCGTCTCCTGCCAGGCCGAGCAGGAGCGCGAGGCGAAGCAGCAACGCCGCAGCGACGACGACCGCGGCTACCGGCGCTTCGCCGTCGGCGAGACCGACGAAGAGGTCGGCTGACCATCGCGGGGCGCGCGGGACGTCGCGCGCCCATCTTCTCCAGCTCTTCACCGCCGGGGTCGCGGCCGTCGAGCCTGGTCGGCTCATCGCGTCCCGGCTGTCGCGTCGCGGCGAGCGCGTCCGAATCGAGCTCGGCGGCCGAGCGCTGACTCGCCCCGCATCTCGGATCAAGGTCCTCGGCGCGGGCAAGGCTGCGGTCGCCATGGCCCGTGCGGTCGCCCGCATCGTGCCCGAGGCGACGGGGGTCGTGATCGCACCCGGCGGACGTCGCAACGCGTCTCCGAGGCGTGCGGGCCGCATTCGGATCCTGAACGGGGACCATCCGGTTCCCCGACGTGCAACGTTCGCCGCCACCCGAGCGCTGCTGCGCGCGCTCGATCGCTGGCCCGAGAATGCGACCGTCCTCTTCCTGCTGAGCGGGGGGGCATCGGCCCTGCTCGAGTCGCCGTCGCCCGGGCTCTCGTCCGCGGATCTCACCGCCCTGAATCGCTGGCTCTTGCGCTGCGGCGCCCCGATCGGGGTGATGAACGCGGTCCGCAAGCACGCCTCGGCCGTGAAGGGCGGCCGGCTCGCGCTGCGCGCAGCACCGCGCGAGGTCGTCACGCTCGCGCTGTCCGACGTTCCGGGTGACGAGCTCGCGACCATCGGCTCGGGGCCCGCGGTCGGCGATCGGAGCACGTTCGTCGAGGCGCTTCGCCGGCTGCGACGGTCGCACGACGCCGTGCCCCTGCCACCCCGCGTATGGGCGCACTTCGTCGCCGGGTCGACCGGCACGATCGACGAGACCCCGACGCCCGGTGATCCGCGCCTGCGACGGACCGCCGCGGCCGTGATCGGTGCGAACGCGACCGCGCTGGACGCGGCGGCCGCTGTGGCGCGCTCGCTCGGCTACGTCGTCCGGCAGCACCGGGTGCGGCTGGAGGGCGAGGCCGCGCCGTGTGCGCGTCGCCTGGTGCGCCGGCTGCCGAGTGCACCGGTCCGCCCGACGTGCGTGCTCGGCGGCGGGGAAACCGTCGTGACCGCGGCCGGCTCGTCCGGCACCGGAGGCCGGTGTCAGGAGATGGCGCTCGCCGCCGCGCCGGGGATCGCGGGCACCGGCTGGACGATCCTCTTCGCCGGTACCGACGGACGGGACGGTCAGACGGGTGTGGCGGGCGCATTCGTCGATGGGACGACGGCAAGGCGGGCAGGGCGGCGGCGGCTGGCGCATGCACTCCGCGATCACGACTCCCATCCACTCCTGCGCCACCTGGGCGACCTCCTCCGGACGGGCCCGACCGGCACCAACGTCATGGACGTTGCGATCGCCCTCCATCCCGGCGTCGCCTGACCGTTCGCGCCGCGGAATATCCCGAGACGTCGTTATATCGACCGATGCGGCGCGTTAGGAGTGGAATGGTGTATTGACAGTTTTTTTTGATTCTACTATGGTCCGCGCGAGTTGACCCACACAAACACCATGTCATCCACGCCGAAACCGCCTTCCCGAGCGGTTGCTCCCCCCAGCCGGCGTCCGGTTGGTGGGTGGTGAGACCCTCTGCTCACCGTAGCGTCCGCCAGGTGGTCCTTTCTTCATGACGTACGATTCGCTCGAACCCCACGAGGTCACCGACCTGGCCGAGGAGTATGCCCTCGGCAAGGTGACGTCGGTCACGTCCGCACCCTCGGCATGGTCCCGGCGCGGGAATCATCAAACAAACCTGCTGCTCGACGCGACGCGCGGCAAGGTCATCGTCCGCTTCGACGAGGTCAAGGGCGAGCTCGACGTGAAGCGGGAGATCGACCTCCTGCTCTACCTCCGCAAGCACGGCTTCCCTTGCCCGCAGCCGCTCGCCGATCGCAAGGGCCGGCATTACCGCGACGCGCGCGGCGCCTGCATGATCGTCTACAAGCACATCGACGGGAAGCGTCCGAACGTCGATCTGCTGACGCTGGCGCAGATCGAGAACATCGGCCGTGCCCTGTCCGACCTGCACGTGCTCGGTAAGGGTTACAAGAAGGGCATCGACAACCGCTTCAGCTTCGAGCGCGTCGCCGACCTCTACAACGAGATCCGCGGCCAGTTGCCGAGCTACTTCAAGAAGATCATGCGGACGCTCGACGAGGAGGTCGAGTACCTCGGCAGCTACCTCGAAGGAAAGCTGCCCAAGGGTGTGATCAACGGCGACCTGTTCGAGGAGAACGTCCTGCTGAAGGGCGACAAGCTCGTCGGCATGCTCGACTTCGAGGCGGCCTGCCGCGGCAAGTTCATCTTCGATCTCGCGACCGCGGTGAATGCCGTCTGCTTCACCGAGGGCAAGTACGATCTCAAGCGCTTCGAAGCGCTCATCGCCGGGTACGAATCGGTGCGCACGCTGTCGCTCGCCGAGTGGGACGCGTTTCCGAACGAGCTGCGCTTCTCGGCGCTGCGCTTCACGGTGACGCGGCTGCGCGAGGTGCTCGCGCTGCCCGACGCCGAGCTCGGCCTCGCGGCGATCACCGAAGAGCGTGGCGCGTCGCTTGCGAAGCCGGAGAACGGCAACGGGTCGGACGAGAGGGTTCGCGCCGCCCGAGCGTTCCAGGAGTTCTTCGACCGCCTGTCGATCCTGCGCCGTGAGCGCGATGGCGGCATGGAGCCGATGCTGCTCGCGATGGCGACCGGGTACGACTATCGCAAGTATCAGAAGGTGAAGGCGGTCGAGAAGAAGGGGAGCAAGTAGGGCTTGGAGTCGCACGTCAAAGCGATCCTCGAGGAGCTCGGAGAAGACCCGGAGCGCGAGGGCCTGCTCAAGACCCCGGCCCGCGTCGCGCGAGCCCTGCACGAGCTCACCAAGGGATACAAGCAGGATCCCGAGGCGATCATCAATGGAGCCCTCTTCACCGAGGACTACTCCGAGATGATCGTCATGAAGGACGTCGACTTCTACTCGATGTGCGAGCACCACATGCTGCCGTTCTTCGGCAAGGCGCACATCGCGTACCTGCCGAAGGGCAAGATCGTCGGCATCTCGAAGCTGGCGCGGCTGGTCGACGTCTTCGCGCGCCGCCTCCAGGTCCAGGAGCGCATGACGACGCAGATCGCGTCGCTGCTGATGGAGAAGCTCACGCCGGAGGGGGTCGCGGTGGTCGTCGAGGCCGAGCACCTCTGCATGCGCATGCGCGGCGTCGAGAAGCAGAACTCGTACGTGGTGACCAGCGCCATGTTCGGCGTCTTCCGCGAGAAGCAGGAGACGCGCGACGAGTTCATGAACCTGATCGGCCACCGCCGGCGCGGCTGAGGGTCGCAGCCCGAGACCCGGCGGGTCGCGTCTTCCCCCTGCCGCGCGCGCCGTGCGTGGCCGACCGAGGGCCGTGCGTGGCGTCGAGCTCCGCCGCTCCGCCGCGCGGGACGAGGGATCGCGTGATCCGTCGCTGCGATCAGCTCAGAACTTCGCCCACCACGGAGTGAGCGTGTCGCCACGATCGGCGACCGACACGTTGTAGCGATCGAGCAGCGTGCCCTGCGCACGGTCGAGCGCCGCGAGCGAGGTGTTGTAGTCGATGATCGACTGGATATGCGCGAGCCGCGCGCGCGCCACCTGGTCCTGGAAGATCAGCAGGTCGGTCGTCGTGACCATGCCGACGTCGTAGCGCTTGGTCTGGTTGCGCAGATTCTCTTCGCTGAGCTCGCGCGCGATGCGTGTCTGCTCGATGCGCTGCAGGTTCGAGATCACGTCGCCGACCGTCTGGCCGACGTCGAGCGCCACGTCCGAGACGGTCTGGCGGTAGCTGAACAGAGACTGCTGCTCCTGGATCTTGCTCTGCGTGAATGCCGACTCGGCGGCAGCGTTGCCGATCGGGATCTCGATGCGCACGCCGCCCTGGTAGTAGTAGGTCTGGCCCTCGAACATGCGCCCCAGGCCGTCCGCGTACGAGCCGCCGTACGGGCTGGTCAGGACGACGCCCGGGTTCAGCGGGTTCTCGATCGGCTGTGCATTGCCGCTCAGCGAGTTGATGCCGTACGCACCGTAGAGATCGAGCCGCGGCAGCAGCTGGTTCTTCGTCACCGCGACGTTGAGCTCGTTGGTCTTCATCGCGAGGCGGGCCGCGATGATCTCGTGCCGCTTCTCCATCGCGATCGCGAGCGACTGCTCGTAGTCGGCGTGCACGCGCTCGATCATCGGCCGATCGATCGGATCCACCGGCCGTGGGAACGCGTTCGCTTGGCCGGACGGCACGAACACGATCTGTCGCAGCGTGCGTCGCGCCTGGTTGAGCGCGTTCGTCGCGACGATCACTTCCTCCTCGCGCCGCGCCGCCTCCGCCTCGCTTTCCTTGACGGCGACCGGCGGCAGCACGCCGACGTCGACGCGCACGCGGTTGTCGCGCACGGTCTGCTGCGCGAGCTCGAGCGAGCTCTGCAGGACGCCGAGCTGCTCGGTCAGTCGGACCACGTTCCAGTAGGCGACCACGACCTGCGTGATGAAGTTCGCGACGTTGGCGCGATAGGTCTCGATCGCGGCGTCGGTCGCGGTCTCGGCGATGCGGATGTTGAGGCGCGAGAAGTACAGTCCGAAGCCGCGCAGCAACGGCTGGTTCAGGCTCAGGAGCGCCTGCGGCGTGTACTGCGGCGACAGGCTCTGGAACTCGGAGTCCGTCGTGAAGCGGTTGTTCAGCCAGTCGAGCCGGAGGCTGCCGCCGGTGAGCAGCGTCTTCTGGCCGTAGACGTTCCAGTTGCGGTTCGCGGTGCCGAGCAGGGCCGCGCCCTGCAGGACGGACCCGGCCGGGACCTTGCGGCGGTCGAGGTTCAAGTCCGCACCGAACGCGGGATCGAACTCCGCCTGCGCGGCGAGGATGCCCGCGTTCTGCACCGCCGGCGTCAGCGACTGGCTGATGAGCCCGGGGTTGTTCTGCACGGCGGCGAGCACCGCCTCGCGCAGCGTGAGGCGTGCGGGCGAGCTCGCGAACACCGAGCCGACGTCGGGAGTTCCGGGCAACGGGCCGACCGGCGGCTCGTACTGCGCGCGCAGCGTCTCCCAGATCGACGGCGTCCGCTTGCCCTCCTGCAGGACCTCCTCGCTCGCACCGGGCGAGACTGCCTCTGCCTTGTCGCGTCCCGGAGCCTCGGAGACGTCGGGCGCATCCGCCGGCACCGTGACCGGCGGCGCCACGTCCTCGGCAGCGCGCGCGTCGGCGAGCGGTCCGGCGACGGGAAGGATGGTCAGCGCGATCGCTGCGGCGACGAGGGTGCCAGCCGCGCCCGCGCGCATCGAGGAACCGCGCACCATTCATGCGGGTATCGACAGCGTGAAAAGTTGTCAACTCACGCGAGGCTTCGTTCCCGTCGTCGTGGACGACGCTTGACCCGGCTCGCCGTGCGACGTGCGTGGAGTCGCACGTGACCTCGCGCCGCGAGGCACGATTGCTCCTGCCGATCTCAGTGGTACCGTCTGCCGGATGAGCTCAGGACCCCAGAAGAAGTACCTTCTCGCTCCAGGACCGACGCCGGTTCCGGCCGAGGTGCTGCTGCGCATGGCGGCACCGACGATCCACCACCGGACGCCCGAGTTCGAGGCGATCGTCGCGACCGTTCGCGAGCAGCTGAAGCAGGTCTGGCAGACCACGCAGGACGTCATCACGCTGGCCTCGTCGGGCACCGGCGCGATGGAGGCGTCGATCGTCAACACGCTGTCGCCGGGTGACGCGATCCTGTGCGTCAATGGCGGCAAGTTCGGCGAGCGCTGGATGAAGATGGGGAAGACGTTCGGCCTGAACGTCGAGGAGCTCAAGGTCGAGTGGGGGAAAGCCGTCGACCCCGCCGCGATCGAGGCGGCGCTGAAGAAGCGCCCCGAGATCCGCGCGGTGCTCGTGCAGGCGAGCGAGACCTCGACCACGGTCCTGCACCCGGTCGAGCAGATCGCGAGCATCACGCGCACGCGCGACACGCTGCTCATGGTCGACGGCATCACCGCCGTCGGCGTCACCGACATGCCGATGGACCGCTGGGGCATCGATGTCCTCGTGTCCGGCTCGCAGAAGGCCTTCATGCTGCCGCCGGGCCTCGCGTTCATCGCCTTCTCGGAGCGTGCGTGGAAGGCGACGGAGACCGCGAAGCTGCCGCGCTTCTACTTCGATCTCAAGCGCGAGCGCGACAATCTGCACAAGAACACGACCGCGTACACGCCGGCGATCAACCTGATCTACGGTCTCAACCAGGCGCTCGACATGATCCTCGCCGAGGGGCTGCCGAACCTGTTCGCGCGCTTCGCACGCCTCGGCGACGCGATGCGCGCCGGCGTGCAGGCGATGGGCCTGCAGCTGGTGGCTCCCGACGCACCGAGCCCGGCCGTGACCGGCGTGTTCACGCCGGCGGGCGTCGACAGCGGCGCCCTGCAGAAGTACCTGCGCTACCAGCTCGGCGTCGAGGTGGCGGGCGGCCAGGACCAGTTCAAGGGCAAGATCCTGCGCTTGGCACACCTCGGCTTCATCGACACCTTCGACATCGTGACCTGCATCGCGGCGCTCGAGTTCGGGCTCTCCAAGTTCCAGCACGACGTCCCGTTCGGCCGCGGCGTCGGTGCCGCGCAAGCGATCCTCGCCACCGGGCTGCCCGCGGGCGGCGCCAAGTCCTGAGCGGTCCATCATCATGCCCTATCGCGTTCTGATTTCGGAGGAGCTCGCGCCGGAAGGTCTCGCCATCCTGCGGGCGGAAAAGGACATCGAGGTCGTCGAGCGCCCGCCGCTCAAGGGCCCGGAGCTCGCCAAGGAGATCGGCGACTACGACGCGCTGATCGTGCGCAGCGGTGCGAAGGTCACGGCCGAGGTCATCGCCGCGGCGACGAAGCTGAAGGTCATCGGTCGCGCCGGCATCGGCGTCGACAACATCGACGTGCCCGCGGCGACCCGCCGCGGCATCGTCGTGATGAACACGCCCGGCGGCAACAACGTGACCACCGCCGAGCACGCGATCTCGTTGCTGCTTTCGTGCGCGCGCTTCATCCCGCAGGCGAACGCGTCGCTCCGTGCCGGCAAGTGGGAGCGCTCGAAGTTCACGGGCACGGAGGTGACCGGCAAGACGCTCGGCGTGATCGGTCTCGGCAACATCGGCCGCATCGTCGCCGATCGAGCGCTCGGCCTGCAGATGAAGGTCGTCGCGTTCGACCCGTTCGTCACCGAGCAGAACAAGCCGCTGCAGGTCGAGCTGGTGTCGCTCGACGAGCTCTACGGACGCGCCGACTTCGTGACCGTGCACGTGCCGCTCACCAACGAGACGCGGGGTCTCATCGACGCGGCAGCGATCGCCAAGATGAAGAAGGGCGTGCGCATCGTGAACTGCGCGCGCGGCGGCATCGTCGACGAGCAGGCGGTCGCGGACGCCATCGCGTCGGGCCAGGTCGCCGGTGCGGCGTTCGACGTGTTCTCGCAGGAGCCGCCCGACGCGAAGAACCCGGTCATCCAGCTGCCGACCGTGGTCGCGACGCCGCACCTGGGCGCATCGACCGGCGAGGCGCAGACCAACGTCGCGATCGCGATCGCCGAGCAGGTGTCGGCATTCCTGCTGCGCGGCGCGATCACCGCGGCGGTCAACATGCCGGCGATGACGCCCGAGCAGCGCGAGTACCTCGGGCCCTTCCTGGTCCTCGGCGAGAAGCTGGGCTCGCTCGTGGCGCAGCTCGGGACGCGGGACACGGACAAGGGCAGCGCACCGGTCGCGGTCGAGATCGAGTATCGCGGCGACGTCGCCGACTACGGCACCAAGACGGTCACCGCGGCGATCGTGCGCGGGCTGCTCGTGCCGATGCTCGGCAGCGATCTGAACTACGTCAGCGCGCCGGTCGCGGCGCGCGAGCGCGGCATCGACGTGCGCGAGACCATCTCGACGGCGCCGAGCGACTTCCGCAATCGCGTCGCGGTCAAGGTCAAGTTCGCCGCCGGTGTGACGCACGAGGTGGCGGGCGCGGTGTTCGGCCGCAGCACCATGCGTCTCGTCAAGCTCAACGACTTCTTCCTCGAGGCGGTGCCCGAGGGGCACATCCTCATGCTGCACAATCGCGACGTGCCGGGCGTGGTCGGCCGCGTCGGCACGCTGCTCGGGCAGCACGGCGTCAACATCGCCGGCCTCGAGCTGGGCCGCGAGAAGGTCGGCGGCCAGGCGGTCTCGTTGTTCCACGTCGACGATCCCGTGCCCGAGGCGGTGCTCGCCGAGCTCAGGAAGGCGCCGGAGATCATCTCCGCGGCGCTGATTCACCTCGAGTAGCAGGGCGGAGGTTTCGGTGTCGGCACTGGTGATCGTCGGCGCGCAGTGGGGCGACGAGGGGAAGGGCAAGGTCGTCGACCTGTTCGCAGCGCATGCGGACGTGGTGGCGCGCTTTCAAGGCGGCAACAATGCCGGCCACACGCTGGTCGTGGGCGACACGCGCGAGCGCACCGTGGTCCATCTGATTCCGGCGGGGGTGCTGCACCGCCAGACGACCTGCGTGATCGGCAACGGCGTCGTGATCGACCCGTCGGTGCTGTGCGGCGAGATCGACGAGCTGCGCGGGCGCGGCTACTTGACGGACCCGTCGCAGCTGCTGATCGACGAGCGCGCGCACCTGATCCTGCCGGTGCACAAGAAGCTCGACGTCGCGCGCGAGGAGCGCCTCGGCGCGAAGAAGATCGGCACCACCGGGCGCGGCATCGGGCCCTGCTACGAGGACAAGATGGCGCGCCGTGGACTGCGCGTCGTCGACCTGTTCGATCCCGAGTACTTCCGCGAGCGCGCGACGCGTCTCCTCGAGGAGCGCAACGTGGAGCTCGCGCAGGTCTACGGCTGGCCGTCGGTCGACCTCGACGAGCTCTGCACGGAGTTCGCGGCCTATGCCGAGCGGCTGCGGCCGCACGTCACCGACACGGCGCTCTTCGTGCACGAGCAGCTCGCGGCCGGCAAGCGCGTGCTGTTCGAGGGCGCGCACGGCACCATGCTCGACATCGACCACGGCACGTACCCGTTCGTGACCTCGTCGAACATCGTGACCGGCGCGGTCGGCACGGGCGCCGGCATTCCCCCGCGCGCCGTCAATCGCGTGATCGGCATCTCGAAGGCGTACACGACGCGCGTCGGCGGCGGGCCGTTCCCGACCGAGCTCGACGACGAGGTCGGCGCGAAGCTGCGCGAGGTCGGCGACGAGTTCGGCGCGACCACCGGACGTCCGCGGCGCTGCGGCTGGTTCGACGCCGTCGTCGTCCGCCAGGCCGCGCGCCTGTCGGGAATGTCGGGTCTCGCGATCACCAAGCTCGACGTGCTCTCGGGCCTGCCGAAGCTGAAGATCGCGGTCGCCTACGAGGTCGACGGAAAGCGGCTCGAGACCGTCCCCGCGGGAGCGCGCGCGTTCGCGTCGGCCAAGCCGATCTACGAAGAGATGGACGGCTGGAGCGAGGATCTCGGCCAGGCGCGGCGCTTCGAGGACCTGCCGGCAGCGGCCCGCAAGTACATCTCGCGCATCGAGGAGCTGACCGCGACGCCGGTCACGCTGATCTCGGTCGGTGCCGAGCGCGAGGAGACGATCCTGCTGCGCGATCCGTTTCTGCTCTAGTGCAACGAGGGGGCACGCGCCCCCTCGCCCTGTCGGGCGAAGCCCGACAGGGTCCCGTGCGCCGGGCATGGCGCGAAGCGCGAGAGATCGCGCGACGAACTGGAAGGCGAAAGCCGACCGG
>JAIEPK010000333.1 GCA_019749875.1 Candidatus Binatia bacterium
CGCACGTCGACAGGCCTGAAGGCCTTTGCGATGACGACACGCGTCGCGGCCCGCTGGGCCGGGACCGCACGTCGACAGGCCTGAAGGCCTTTGCGATGACGTCAAGCGTCCCGGCCCGCAGGGCCGGGACCGCACGTATCGCGCATCGATCCCGACGTCGTCACGTACGGACGTCGGATCCCCGGGCGGCGTCCTGCAGGCCCGGGTCGGGCGAGCGGACGGAACGCTCCTCGCGAGCCAGAGCAGTCCGCTGCGTGACGTCGGACGGCTCGTTCGTGTCGATCGTCCTCCCACCCGCCGGGGCGCGACGCGGCGACCTTCTCCGTCGCGATCTCACCGTGGAGGCGGTCCCGTCCGGCCACCACCTTGGCGCCCGCGTCACGTCGGGCGAGCGCGATTCGTATCCTCCGGGAGCGCTCCTGGTGGACGGGATCGCGCAATCGCGCGACCTGCGGTTCCGTGCGTATCGCGTCGGGAGCAGCGCCGGTGACGCGCGGCAGGAGGCTCGGGCTCAGCCCGTCCGCGCTGCCCGTGCGAGCCGCCTCCGTCCCGGCCGCAGCACGCGCGTGATGCCGAGCCGCTCCTCGAGCTCGAGGAAGAGCTTGTAGGCGACCGGCAGCACCACCAGCGCCAGCGCGCACGCCGACACCGTCCCCGCGACGATCACCGCCGCGATCGGACGCTGCGTCTCCGAGCCGATCGCGCGGCTCATCGCGGCGGGAATCAGACCGAGCGCGGCCAGCGCCGCGGTCATCAGCACCGGGCGCAGGCGCTCGCGACAGCCGCGCAGGATCGCCTGCTCGAGCGGCTCGCCCGCGCGACGCCGCTGGTCGACCGCCGACAGCACCAGCACGCCGTTCAGCGACGCCTGCCCGATGAGCGCGATGAAGCCGACCGCGGCTGCGACCGAGAACGTCATGCCCGACGCCCAGAGCGCCAGCACGCCGCCGACCAGCGCGAACGGGACGTTCGCCAGCGTCAGCACGGCGAGCCCGAACGAGCCGAAGGCGTTGAACAGCAGCCCGAGCGTCAAGAGCAGGGCGACCGGCACGACGGTCTTCAGGCGCTGCATCGCGCGCTCCTTGTTCTCGAACTCGCCGCCCCACTCGATCGACATGCCGGGCTGCAGCGGCGCCTCGGCCTGCACGCGCGCCTGTGCGTCCTTGACGAACGAGCCCATGTCGCGGCCGCGGACGTTCATGCGGATGCCGATGTAGCGCCGGCCGTTCTCGCGGCTGATCGACGCGCGCCCGAAGCCGGTACCGACGGTGGCGAGCTCCTCGAGCGGCACGGTCACGCCCTTGTCGACCGGAATGCGCAGCTTGCGGATCTTCTCGAGGTCGTCGCGTACGCCGACCGGCAGGCGGAGCGCCACGTCGAAGCGGCGCTCGCCGTCCCAGAACTCGCCGACCGTGCGCCCGCCGAGCGCCATCTGGAAGAGGCGCTGGAAGTCGCCGACGTCGAGCCCCCAGCGCGCGAGCGCGGCACGGTTGGGCGTCACCTGCACCTGCGGCGCCTCGCTGCTCTTGACGATGCCGAGATCGGCGACGCCGGGGACGTCCGCGATGACGTTCTTGGTCTTCTCGGCCTGCTCCTGCAGCGCCGCGAGGTCCGTGCCGTAGAGCTTGACGGCGATCTGGCCGAACTGGCCGGAGATGTTCTCGTTCACGTTGTCGCGGATCGGCAGCGAGAAGTTGACCTCGAGCCCCGGCACGACGGCGACGGCGTCCGACATCTTGCGGATCAGCTCGCCGAGGTCGCGCGTGTCGGGCGGCCACTCCTCGGGCCGCCTGAGCTTGACGAAGTACTCGAGGTTGTTGGTGAGCGTCGCGTCCGTTCCGTCCTCGGGGCGTCCGAGCTGGAACAGCACGTCGGCGACCTCGGGGAAGCCGGCGACGATCTCGCGGATCGCCGGAGCGAGCCTGCGGCCCTCGGTGAGCGACGCGTTGGGCGGCAGGGTGAAGGTCAGATAGAGCGCGCCCTCGTTGAGCTCGGGCAGGAAGTCGCTGCCGAGCTTCGGGACGAGTGCGAGCGTGCCGCCGAGCGCCGCGATGGCGAGCGCGAGCACGAGACCTGGGCGGCCGAGCGCCCAGCGCAAGGTCGGCTCGTAGGCGCGCGTCGCCCACGTGAGGATCGGCGACTCGCGGTGCGCGACGGGCTTCCGGAACGCGAACGAGCACAGCACCGGCACCAGCGTCACCGAGAACAGCAGCGCACCGACCAGGGCCGCGACGACGGTGTTGGCCATCGGCGCGAAGATGCGCCCCTCGACGCGCTGCAGGAGGAAGATCGGCAGGTAGGCCGCGATGATGATCAGCAGCGCGAACACCGTCGGCCGGATGACGGCGACGCAGCCCGCCCGGATGCGCGCCATCATCGCCTCCGGCGACGGCTGCTCCGCGTCGGTCGCGGCGACGTGCCGCGTCTGGACGTGGTGCATCACGCTCTCGATGATGACCACCGCGCCGTCGACGATGATGCCGAAGTCGACCGCACCCATCGACAGCAGGTTCGCCGACAGCCCGCGCAGCTTCAGGTAGATGAACGCGGTCAGCAGCGACAGCGGGATCAGCACGCTGACGATCAGTGCCGCGCGCAGGTTCACGAGAAACGCGAACAGCACGATGATCACCAGCAGCGCGCCTTCGAGCAGGTTGTGCCCGACGGTGTGCAGCGTGGTGTCGACCAGCTCGGTGCGGTCGTAGAAGACCGTGACCTGCGCGTCGTCGGCGGCGAGGCGCTCGTTCACCTGTGCGACGGCGGCACGAACGCGCTCGAGCACCTCGGACGGGTTCTCGCCGCGCCGCATCAGCACGATGCCCTCGACCGCGTCGTCGTCCGCGCCGCGCCCGACCACGCCCTGGCGCGGCGCCCAGCCCTCGGTGACGTTGGCGACGTCGGCGAGGAACACCGGCACGCCCTCGCGCGTCGCGACGTGCACTTGACGGAGATCGTCGAGCGTCTGGAAGAGCCCCTGGCTGCGCAGCACGAACTGCTCCGAGCCGTGCTCGAGCACGCCGCCGCTCGCGTTGACCGAGCCCGCGCGGATCGCCTTCTCGAGGTCGTCGAGCGTCAGGTCGAAGGCGGCGAGCTTCGCGGGATCCGGCTGCACGTGGATCTCGCGCACCAGCCCGCCATAGCTCACCACGTCGGCGACGCCGTCGACGCGCAGCAGCGCCGGTGCGACCACCCAGTCCTGCAGCGTGCGGCGCGTCATCGGATCGCCGCGCGCGCCGTCGATCGAGTAGCGGTAGATCTCGCCGATCGGCGTCGCGAGCGGCCCGAGCTCGGGCAGGACGCCTTCCGGTAGATCCACCTCGCGCAGGCGCTCGAGCACCTGCTGGCGCGCGAACAGCGGGTCGACGCCGTCGTTGAACGTGAGGGTCACGTACGAGAGCCCGAACAGAGACAGGTTGCGCAGCCGGGCGAGGCCCGGCGTGCCGTTCAGCCCGCGCTCGATCGGCAGCCCGACTTGACGCTCGACCTCCTCGGTCGGCTGGCCCGGGAAGAGCGTGATGACGTTGACCTGCGTGTCGGTGGGATCGGGGAAGGCCTCGATGGTGATGCTGCGGAACGAGAGCCAGCCCCAGATGGCGATCGCGGCCGTCGCGAACAGGACGGCGGCACGGTTCTTCAGCGAGAAGTCGACGATGCGCTCGAACATGGTCGTGCCGCTCAGTCCGCGAGGTCGATCTCGTTCAGGACCAGGATCGCACCGCGGCCGACGTAGCGGTCGCCCGGCGCGAGCCCGCTGACGATCTCGACCTCGCCGTTGCGCTCGCGTCCGACGGTGACCGGCGTGCGCACCAGGCGCCCGGTCGCGTCCTCGCGCAGCACGACGGATTCGTGCCCGTCGGTGAGCACCGCGTCCGCCGGCACGCGGACGCGCGGCGCCGGACCGGCCGGGATCGCGACCTCGACGTACGCGTTCGGATGCAGCTTGCCGTCCTCGTTCGCGACGCGGACGCGGGCCTGGATCGTCCGCCGCGCCGGATCGACCACGTCGGACACGTGCTCGACGGTGCCGGGCCGCGTCAGCGTGCCGCCGAGCCCGCGGACCTCGACCACGTCGCCGACCCGCAGGTCGGTCGCGTCGCGCTCCTGGACGTCGGCGACGACCAGCACCTCGTTCAGCTCGGCGATCTTCAAGAGCGGCGCCTCGCGCTCGGGCGACACCTGCTCGCTCGGCGTGACCGTCAGCTCGACGATGACGCCGGCGCGCGGTGCCGTCACCCAGAACTCGTTGATGCCATCCGGGCTGATGCGCAGGCTGTCGCGGTGCGCCTGCGCGTTCTGCAGCGCGAGCTCGGCCTCGCGCAGCTCGGCCTCGGCCGCGAGCTGGTCCTTGACGGCCGCGGTCTGCAGCTCGACCAGCGCGCGCGTGCGCTCGACGATGCGCTTCTTGACGGCGACCTGGGTCGCCGCCTCGTCGATCTCGTGCTGCACGTCGGCGAGAGCACCGCTGCGGATCGACAGCAGCTTCGCTCCCTGTGCCACGACGTCGCCGCGCCGCACCGCGACCTCCTCCACGCGACCGGGCAGCGGCGCGCCGATCGCCGACGTGCGGCGCTCGTCGAGCTCGACGCGTCCGGGCACCGGCAGCGGTGCGAGGCCGGGCTGCTCGCTCGCCTGCCGGATCTCGACGTACTTCCGCATCGGCGTGTCGGCCGCGAGCGTCACCGTGTCGGAGCCGACCTGGATGCCGTCACGCACGCCGCCGGCGGCGCCGTGCGGCTCGGGGTGGAACAGCTCCCACGCTCCGAAGGCGAGCAGGGCCACCAGCGCCGCGACGCCGAGCCACAGCAGCGGCGGTGGGATCACCGCGGCCGGCGGCTCGTCGGTGGGAGCGACGGGCATCGAGGACAGGGACGACGAGGACGACATGGCTCAGCTCCGATCCGAGGTGGCGAGATCGCCGGGGACGTCGGGCGTGACGCCCGAGGCGCGCGCGAGCGCGAGGGTTCCTTCGAGGGCTGCGCGGTCCGCTTCGGCGGTCTCGAGCAGCAGCTCGCCGAGCGTGCGGCGGGCGAGCAGCAGATCCTGCAGGCCGCCGCCGCCGGCGCCGATCGACTTCTGCAGCTGCCCGACCACGCGCTGCGCGAGCGGCAGCGAGTGCTCGTGCAGATCGCGGCTGTGGCGCAGCAGCTCCTGCACCTGTGGTCCGAGCCGCGCGACGTCGTGCTCGGCCTGTGCGGCCAAAAGCTCACGCGCGCGATTCGCGCCGTCGAGCTCGGCGGCCGCCTGATTGGCGTCGGCCTGGCCGTGGTCGAACACCGGCAGCGGCACGCTGAGCCCGACGAACATGCTGTTGCGCTGGTTCCCGGCGGCGACGAACTCGTCGTAGACGTAGCCGACGCGCACCGTCGGGTCGGGGATGGCGTGCGCGTGCGCGAGCTGGACGGACGCCTCGGCGCTGCGTGCGCGTGCCTGCAGCGCCTGCAGGTCGGGCCGGTCGGCGATCGCCGCTGCCGCGGGCACCATCGCGAGGTGCGACTCGAGGAAGCGCTGCGCCTGCTCGGCGCCCGCGAAGCGCTCGCACGGCACGCCGGCGGTCCGGCTGCACTCGAGCAGTGCCGTCGCCAATGCTTGACGCTCCTGCTCGAGCGTCGAGCGCAGGTGTGCCGCGTCGAGGTGTGCCCGCTCCGCGTCGAGCTGCGGCACGTCACCCTGGCCGGCGCGCTGGTCCTCGGCGGTCGCGAGGCGCTCGGCGTCGCGCACCAGGTCCTCCATGGCCGTGACCCGGACCTGCGCGCTCGCGACCGTGCCGATCTGCGCGAGCAGCGCGAACCACTGGCCGCGCAGCGCCTCGCGGACGTCGTCGACGGTGGCCTCGAGCGACGCTGCGGCGGCGCGCTGGCGCGGGCCGCGCTTGCCGATCTCGATCAGCTCCGAGACGCCGAAGGCGTAGTTCGGCACCTGGTCCAGCTTGTCGAGCCCGGGCGGGTTGGTGACGCCGAGCGGGATCGTGTTCATCGACGCATCGAGCGTCGGGTTCGGCAGCAGGGCGCTGCGCTCGACGGTCGCCCGGTCGCCGGCGACGCGCGTGCGCGCCTCGACCAACTCGGGCGAGCGCTCCCAGACCAGGCGTGCGAGCGCGTCGTCGTTCGGCAGGGCGGCCAGATCGAGACGCGTCGGCGGCGCATCGCCGGCGCGCGCGCAGCGCGGCGACGGCATCGCCAGCAGCGGGACGAGCAGCAGCAGGAGGAGACGGATCGGGACGGCGGAACGCATCGCGCGCCGCCAACGCAACGCGCATGCCGTCGCGAAATCACGACGAAATCGCGCCGTGGCTCGTCTCCGGCTGCAAGAATCTTTCAGCCCGCCGCGACGGCGCTGAAAGATTCTTGCAGCGCGCAATCACTCGCCGAGCCGCTTCAGGAAGGTCGGGTAGGACAGCCCGAGCGCGGCCGCCGCGTCCATGCGGCGTCCGCCGAGCGCGCGCAGGACGTGCCGCGCGTAGCGCCGCTCGAGCTCCTCCATGGGGATCGGCCCGTCGCTGACGCGGAACGCGTCGCCGTCGGCCGACGCGCCGCGCGCACCGTCGAGCAGCTCGAGCTGCAGCGTCGGGCCGGTCTCGAGCACCAGCGCGCGCTCGAGGATGTTGCGCAGCTCGCGCACGTTGCCCGGGAAGGGATAGGCGAGGAGCCGCTCCTCGGCGCGCGCGCCGAGCCGGAAGCCGCGCCGCCCGATCTCGGCCGACAGCCGCTCCAGCAGCGCGTGCGCGAGCGGCACCACGTCCTCGCGCCGCTCGCGCAGCGGCGGCACGTCGACGCGGAACACGCTCAGGCGGAACCACAGGTCCTGCCGGAACGCGCCCGAGCGGATCTGCTCCTCGAGATCGCGGTTGGTCGCGACGACCACGCGCGCGGAGCTCTCGTGCTCGGTGGTGCCGCCGAGGCGGCGAAAGCGGCCGCTGTCGAGGAACGTCAAGAGCTTCGCCTGCAACGCGAGCGGCATCTCGCCGATCTCGTCGAGAAACAGCGTGCCGCCGTGCGCGACCTCGACCAGCCCGCGGCGCGCGGCGCGCGCGTCGGTGAAGGCGCCGCGCTCGTGGCCGAAGAGCTCGCTCTCGAAGGTCGACTCGGGCAGCGCCGCGCAGTTCAGGTGGATGAAGGGTGCTTCCGGGCCGGTCGCGCGGTCGTGCAGGTGGCGCGCCAGGACCTCCTTTCCCGAGCCCGTCTCGCCGAGCAGGACCACCGGGCTGCGCGGCGAGCGTGCGACGCGCTCGAGCAGGTCGATCACGCGCGTCATCGCGGTCGAGCGCGGCGGGATGAGTCCCCAGCGGCTCGAGATCTGCGCCTCCGCCTGCTCGAGCCGGTCGTGCAGGCGCAGCGACGCGAGCGAGCGCTGCGCCTTCATCACCAGGTCGGCGAGCTCGACGGGCTTCGTCAAGTAGTCGGTCGCGCCGAGCCGCATCGCCTCGACCGCGCTCGCGATGTCGCCGTGCGCGGTGACGACGAGGATCGCCGCCGCGGGCACGCGCGTACGGATCTCGGGCAGGAAGTCCATGCCGTCGCCGTCGGGCAGGCGGCGGTCGAGGATGACGATCTCGGGCGCGTCCTCCGAAAGCGCCGCGCGCGCCTCGTGCAGGGAGCGGGCGAGCGTCACCGTCATGCCCTCACGACGCAGGACCGCCGCCGCGAGCGACGCGAACGAGCGGTCGTCCTCCACCAGCAGCGTGCTTCCCGCCATGACGCTCACCTCTCCTCTCGTGCGTCGCTCTCGCGCGCGAGCGGCAGACGGACACCGAAGCGGCAGCCCGCGGCCGTGCGCGCAAAGGTCAGATCGCACCCCTCGGCCTCGAGCGCACGTCGCGCCATGGCGAGGCCGAGGCCGATGCCGGACGGCTTGCCGCTCACGAACGGCGTGAACAGGCGCTCCGCGACCTCGGGTGCCAGGCCGCCGGCATCGTCCTCCACGACGACTTCTGCCGACGTCTCGTTGCAGCGCAGCGCGACATGTACCTGCGGTGCGGCGTTGCGGCCCGAGTCCTTCGCGGCGACGGCGGCCTCGATCGCGTTGCGCACCACGTTGTGGACGGCGGTGGTCACCAGCAGCGGATCGCACCACGCGGCCGCGCCTCGCGGCAGGTCGGTGGTGATGCGGATCTCCTCGGCGCCGGGCAGCTCGCGCAGCCCCTCGACGACGTCCTCGACCAGCGGCGCCAGGTCGGTAGGCCGCGGCTGCGCGATGGTCGGCTTGCCGAACGACAGCAGCGAGGCCGCGAGGTGCTGCAGGCGGTCGACCTCGGCGCGGATCGTGCGCACGGGCAGGGCGCGGTCGCCCTCGTCCCCGAGGACGCTCGCCGCGGCCTTCAGGCCGTTGAGCGAGTTCTTCACCTCGTGTGCGATCAGCGACGAGGCGCCGCCGAGCGCGACCAGGCGGTCCTGCTCGACCGCGCCGCGCTCCATCTGCACGAAGCGGCGGTACGTCCGCTGCACGACGATGCCGAGCAGCACGACCGCGCTGGTCTGCAGCGTCATCAGCAGCAGGAGCTGCCCGAGGAAGCGCCGTCGCACGGGTGCCGTCACGGTGCTCTCGCTGCCGACCAGCACGACGCGCAGCCCGGTCTCGCCGACCGGGCTCTCGGCGGCGAACAGGTCCTCGTGGCCGAGCTCGAGCATCGTCCCGCCGGGATGCGCCAGCAGGCTCGGCAGCCGGTCGACGAGCTCCGCGTACGGAGTGCCGCCGATCGTGGCGTGCGCCGGCGTGATCACGTTGCCGCTGCGATCGGCGACCAGCAGCTGCAGGTCGCGCGACACGCGGCCCGCCGCGTCGGCCTCGAAGGCGGGATCGAACACGCCCACGACGGCACCCGTCGTGACGCCGCCGCGCTCGACCGGCACCGCCACCAGCAGGGTGCGACGGCCCGGCCGCGCGACCTCCACCACCGCCGAGCCCGCGCCGTGCAGCGCGCGCAGCCAGTTCGCCGGGCCGAGGTCGGCGGGGTCGAGCGACTTCGGCTCGCTCCACAGGACGCGCCCCGTGGTGTCGACGATCGCGACTGCCGAGAACAGCACCGACTCGCGGTGCGCGAGGTCGAGCAGCAGGTGCTCGGACTCGAGCGACGGGTCCGACGGATCGATCTCGGGCCGGTGCGCGAGCCGCGACAGCTCGGCCGCGAGCAGGCGCAGCGTCCGTGCCAGCGCGTCGGCGTGGAAGCGCGCCTCGTGCGCGACGCGCTCGCGGAACAGGTCGCGCGTCTGCGCGACGTCGCTGCGGTAGGAGATCAGCGGGCCCGCGATCGCGACCAGGCTCGCGATGACGAACACGATTGCGGCGACGCGAACCAGCTGGCGGTCCGCGACGCCGTGCCGCTGCCGCGGGGGGCTGCCGAGCGCTGGCGACGCCATCCGGTCGAGCGTTCCCCTCCGCGGGCCTGCCGTCAAACCGGCGCGCGGTTCGGACGGTGCGGCGCCTCGCCATCTGGTCCCGACGACGCGCGCGGAACTGGCGCCTTGTGGCCGGCATCGGAGCCTTCTAGGAGGGCCGCATGCAGATGGACGTCGCGACGCTCGAGAAGCACCTCGCCGGTCTCTTTCCCGGACTGCTCGGCATCCGCTTCCGCGAGGCCGCGCCGGAGCGCGTGCGGGCGTCGCTGGTGGTGCGCGACGAGCTCTGTACGACGCCCGGCATCCTGCACGGGGGGGCGATCATGGCGTTCGCCGACACGCTCGGTGCGGTCGGCACGGTGCTCAACCTGAAGCCGGGCGAGAGCACGACGACGATCGAGTCGAAGACCAACTTTCTCTCTGCGGGGAAGGCCGGCACGACGATCGAGGGCGAGTGCACGCTGCTGCACCGCGGGCGGCGCACGATGGTGTGGCAGACGCGGATCACGTCGCCCGAGGGCAGGGCGATCGCGGTCGTCACGCAGACGCAGGCGGTGCTCGAGGCGGCGCCGAAGGCGGAAGATCCGATCGCGGCGCTCGGCGCGCTGTTCGCGCGGAAGCCGCTCGACGAGCAGCAGCGCCTGCTCGCGACGCTCGAGCACGCGGGGGCTGCGACCTACCGCACGATCGCCGCGAAGATCGGCGACCCGGCCGTGCGCGCGGAGCTGGAGCAGGCGGCGCTGCGCGAGGAGGAGAACGCGCGCGTCCTCGAGCGGCTGCTCGCACGCTGACCGCTGCAGATCCTGCACCTTTGCGTCAACCGCTGGCGGTCGTCTCGGAGAGGGCGACGAGCACGAAAAACTTGCTTGCGCAGCGCGTGCGCGTCGCGCACGTTGCGTCCGCCGCCGAAACGTCCGTGACCTGCTCCGTCCCGATCCTCGAGTGCGGCCCATTGTTGCCGGGAGCCCGCTGCCGTCTGCCGGCACCACAAGTATCGAGGAGTCGAGCATGAAGCGTTCGTCGAGCCTGCTGGTCCTGGCCTGCGTCCTGGGGATTGCCCCTGCGAGCCGGGCCGAGGGCATTCCCGTCACCACCTGTGCCGTCACGATCCCCGCGGGGCAGCAGGGTGTGCTGCAGAACGACGTGACCTGCGTGAACCGGTGCACCCTCGATCCCGACGTGCTGTGCAGCCCCGGCGACGATGAAGGGGTGTGCGGCGACGGTGTCTGTCGGGCCGAGACGCTGAAGCTCGAGGCGGGCGCGCAGCTGGACCTGGCCGGGCATACGATCACGATGGCGCTGCACGGTGACGGCGTCGTCTGCCTCGGTCCGGCGGGCAACGCGGGTCGCTGCACGGTCACGGGTCCCGGCATCTTCAACGGTGCGAAGGGTGCCGCGATCGCGAGCGCGGACGCGGACCTCGTGGTCGCGAACGTCACCATCGGGCAGTGCGACGATGCCATCACCACCCGCGGTCGGCTCACGGCGACCGGCCTGGTCACGGAGAGCGGTCGCGAGAACACCATCCAGGCGCTGGGCGGCGTCCGCCTGCGACACGCGGTGATCGCCGGCGACTACGGCATCGTCACCGATGGTGACGTGCGGGTGACGGACGTCGATCTGTCCGCGCCCGGGGGGATCCAGGCGGGTGGTCGCGTTCGCGGCCGCGACCTGCGCCTGTCGCGCAACGCCGACGTCCGGGGCCGCGACGTCGCGCTGCGCGGGGTGACCGTCACCACCGAGCCGTTCGTCCAGCCGCCCGTGCTGGTCGCCGAGCGCACGCTGCGCCTGCTCGACTCGAGCGTGGCGGGGATCGAGTCGGGCAAGCGGCCACAGCTGCCGCGGACGACGTGCGACACCAGCACCGTGTTCGGAACGTCCTCGAGCTGGGGCGTCTGCTCCGGCGACTGACCGCAGCCCCCGTGGCGGCCCGGCGGTCCGGCGCCGTCGAGCCGCCGGCGCTCGTCACGCGACGGGAAGCGGGAGGATCGTCAGCCCGTGGCGCGCCGCGATCTCCGTCACCTCGCCGGGAGACGGGACGTCGTCGGCGCGGGCGTCGATCGCGGCGAAGAAGCGCTCCGCCTCGATGCCCGGCGCCGCGACCACGAGCGCGCGCGCCGGAGCGGTGCCCGTGTTCGCGAACGCGTGCACGCCGCCCGCGGGCAGCAGCACGAAGTCGCCGCGCCGCGCCACGCGCGACGTGCCGTCCGCGCTGAAGCAGATCTCCCCGTCGAGCACGTAGAAGCTCTCCGAGTCGACCGCGTGATGGTGCGGCGGCGCGCCGCAGCCGGGCGGGATCTCGATCTCGAACGACACGTACGCGCCGGCGGTGTCGCGCGCGGTTGCCTTGTAGTGGTGACGCATGCCGAGCACCCGGTGAACCGGCCCCTCGCCCGGAGCACGAAACGTCGCCTTGCTGGTCGCATCCATCTGCCGTCCTCCTCGTCGCAGCGTTGGCCGCGCAGATACGTCGCCGACGGCCGCGGGGGAAGGCCGATCGGCTGGATTCATCGTTCGGAATCGTGAACGATCCGCCGCATGCCCCACTGGAACGAGCTGGCGGTGTTCGCACACGTGGTGCGCGCCGGGGGATTCTCGGCCGCGGCCGACGAGCTCGGCCTCGCCAAGGCGACGGTGAGCGAGCACGTGCGGCGGCTCGAGCAGAAGCTCGGCGTGCGCCTGCTGCAGCGCAGCACGCGCAGCCTGTCGCTGACCGAAGCGGGCGCCGCTTGCTTCCGGCACGGCGAGCGCCTGCTGGAGGAGGGCGAGGCGGCGACGCGAGCGGCGGTCGCGCTGCACACGAGGCCGACCGGGCTCCTGCGCGTTGCCGCCCCCGAGACCTTCGGTGCGCTGCACGTTGCGCCGGTGATCGCGACGCTCCTCGCCGAGCACCCGGAGCTCGACGTCGAGCTCTCGCTCGCGAGTGCGACGGTCGACCTGGTCAAGAACAAGTGGGACCTCGCGGTCCGCATCGGCCCGCTGCCGCCGTCGCGCCTGGTCGCGCGGCGCATCGCGACGGTGGAGCAGGTGGTGGTGGGGGCTCCCGACTACCTCGCGCGCCGCGGCCGCCCGCGGCGTCCGGAGGATCTCGCGCAGCACGACGCCCTGCAGTTCACGCCGCTCGGCTGGGGCGACACCTGGCGCCTGAAGGGCCCCGGGACGCGCGGCGAGCGGCGCGTCGCGGTGCGGACGCGCTTCGCGTCGGACTCGGGCGAGGCGCTGGTCGCGGCCGCCTGCGCCGGTGCGGGACTCGGCCTGCTGCCGAACTGGATGGTCTACCGCGAGGTCCGCGCGGGCGCGCTCGTCCGCGTTCTCCCAGGCTGGGCGCGCGGCAATGTCCCCGTGCACGCGGTGCACGCCAGCGCGTCGCGCGCACCGGCGAAGGTCAGGCTCTTTGTCGACGCCCTGATCCGCCACGTCGGCCGCCGGCCGTACTGGGAGATCTGATCAGCGTCGATGCGGCTTGGCCCTTGCCCGCGCCGCATCGCGCCGCGTAGAGACGCCAATCGTGAGGAGATCCACGTTGCCTCTGGCGATCGCCGCCGTCGCTCTTCTCGTCGCCGGCACGACGGCACGCGCCGACACGACGATCGAGGTCGACGACTGCGGCGCGCGGATCTCCGCGCGCCAGCGCGGCGTGCTGCAGCACGACGTCTCGTGCGGACATCACTGCAGCGACACTCCCGCGGTCGCGTGCGACCCCGGCGACGTCGCGGGTGCTTGCGGCGGGTCGCGCGGCACGTGCGTCGCCGACGGCATCGTCCTCGAGAACCATGCGACGCTGGACCTGAACGGGCACACCGTGCAAGCCACGAGCGACGCGACCGTCGTGACCTGCGAGCTGCCCGCGCGCGTGCACGGGCGCTGCGCGGTGCACGGCCCGGGAACGCTCCTCGGGGCGAAGGGGCGCGGTATCGACGGCGGCACCATGGACCTCGAGGTGCGCGACGTCACCTTCGGCTCGTTCGCACACGCGATCTTCACGCAGGGGCGCATGGTGGCGAGCGGGCTCGCGACGCTGCCGGACTGGGCCAACGAGATCCAGGTGGTGGGCAACGTGGTGCTGCGACGCAGCCACGTGAACGGGCTGGCGGGCGTCTCGGGTGCCGAGGTGTACGTCGCGGACGTGGCGGTCGGTCCGGACGGCGGCGAGGTGCGCGCCGGGCGGAGCCTGCGCGGTCGCGGCGTCCTGCTGCGCGGGCAGACGTCGCTGCACGGGCGCAGGATCCTGCTGCGCGACGTGACGGCCACGTCCGGCGAGTCCTTCCTCCCGTCCAGCATCGGAGCCGAGGATACCCTGCGCCTCGTCGCGTCCCGCGTCGCGGAGATCTCCGCCGGGCGAAGGCCGGTGCTGATCCAGTCGACGTGCGAGCGCAGCAGGGTGTTCGGCGAGGACGAGACCTGGGGCGTCTGCTCAGGCGATTGACGCGAGCTGGCGGCGCCGCCGTTGGCACCGTGCGGCCGCGGCGGCTATGTCGCGCGGGCAGCGCGCGTGCTCGTCGTCGTGACCGGCGAGGACCGCTCGCGCAGGAGGACGGCCCATGAAGATCGCGACCTTCACGCACGACGGACGGCGGCGCATCGGCGTCGTCGAGGGGGCGGAGATCGTCGATGCGAGCGCGTCGGGCGCGGCTCCGTCCGACATGATCGCGCTGCTCGCCGGTGGGACCGCAGCGCTCGATGCACTGCGCAAGGCCGCCGCCGGCGCGCCGCGGCTCGCGCTCGCCGACGTGCACCTCGACGCACCGGTCCCCGAGCCGCGCAAGTTCCTGGCGATCGGCCTCAACTACGCGGGCCACGTCGCCGAGACCGGTCGCGACGCGCCGCAGTTCCCGGTGTTCTTCAACAAGCAGACGAGCTGCGTCGCCGGGCCGTACGACGCGATCCATCGACCGCGCGTGTCGAACGCGCTCGACTACGAGGGCGAGCTCGCGTTCGTGATCGGCAAGCGCTGCCGGCACGTGCCGAAGGCATGCGCGCGGGACGTCATCGCCGGCTACCTGATCTGCCACGACGTCAGCGTGCGCGACTGGCAGTTCAAGGCGCAGACGATGACGCTCGGCAAGTCGTTCGACACGCACGGCCCGATCGGCCCGTGGCTGACGACGCCCGACGAGGTCGGCGATCCGCACGACCTCGAGCTCAGCACGTTCGTCAATGGCGAGCGTCGCCAGCACGCGCGCACGAGCCAGCTGATCCACGACTGCTTCGACCAGGTGGCGCTGCTCTCGACCGTGTGCACGCTCGAGCCGGGCGACGTGATCTCGACCGGCACGCCCGAGGGCGTGGCCGGGGCGATGAAGCCGCCCAAGTGGCTGGTGCCGGGCGACGTCGTGCGCATCGAGATCTCGGGGCTCGGACACCTCGAGAATCGCGTCGTGCAGGAGCCCGACGACACGACGATCTACTGATCGCGGCGGTCGCTCAGCGCGGGTGCGGCACGCGCGACAGGAGCCAGAGGTGCGGACCGCCGCCCGGAACGTCGGTCTCCTCGCGCACCTCGAAGCCCTGCGCGCGATAGAACGGGACGTTCGCCGCCTTCTGCGTCTCGAGATAGCAGCGCACGCCGGCCGCATCGGCGCGCTCGAGCAGCGGTCGCAGCGTCGCCGCTCCGAGACCGCGGCGCTGTGCTGCCGGCTCGACGCCGAGGATCATCAAGTACCAGTGCGCGGCCGGCTCCAAGCGACGGTGCGGCTCGGTGAGGTGCGCCATCGCCGCGAGAAAGCGCCCGAAGCCCTCCTCGCCGAGCTGCTGCGGCGCCTCGCCGAGACCGACCGCCATGCCGCGCTCGGGATCGAACTCCGCGTCGCCGGGACGGAGCCATACCGCGCAGCCCTCGCGTCCCGCGGTCGCGTCGACGTGGCCGTGCGCGATCCCGTAGCGCACGCCGATGGTCATGAACGCGCCGAGGACCTCGCGTCGTCGTGCGTCGTCGGGCAGCACCCAGCGCCACAGCGGATCGTCGAAGAAGGCGCGGCCGAGCATCGCGCCGGCGTCGGCGGCGCCTGCCTCGTCGAGCGGTGCGACGCGTGCGGCATTGGTGTCGATCATGGTCGCCTCTCTTCGTCCGGTGCGCGTCCGTCCCGATCCTCTACGTGCGGCATGCGCGTTCGGATGTCGATCGACGTCCCGCGCGACGCCGGCACGGCGGCGGCCTCGACGCGAGCGCGACACTCTCGTCGTGCACGCGCGGATTGCCGCCGCCCGCGTCGGGTGAGACAAGGGCCGTGACCCATGGCCGCGCGCGCGACGTCCCCCTCGCCGCGATCGGGTGCGAACGGACGGACGCGCTGATGTGCGGCATCGCCGGATGGATCGCCGCCGAAGCGCACGCACCGGTCGCCCACGCGACGATCGAGCGCATGCTCGCGACCCTCGTGCATCGCGGACCGGACGGCGAGGGCGTGTTCACCGCGCCCGGCGTCGGCCTGGGCCTCCGCCGGCTCGCGATCGTCGACCTCGCGCACGGCACGCAGCCGGTCGCGAGCGAGGACGGCAGCGTGGTGGTGGTGTGCAACGGCGAGATCTACGACGCACCGGAGACGCGCGCGCGGCTCGTCGCGGCGGGGCACGTGCTGCGCACGCGCTCGGACGTCGAGGTGATCCCGCATCTCTACGAGCAGCACGGGCTCGACTTCGTCGGCCACCTGCGCGGCATGTTCGCGCTCGCGCTCTGGGACGCGCGCCGGCGACGGCTGGTGCTGGCCTGCGACCGCTTCGCGATGAAGCCGCTGTGCTACCGCGAGGACGCGCGCGGGCTCGCATTCGCATCGGAGGCGAAGGCGATCCTCGCCGCGACCGGTGACGCCGCGCGACCGGACGCCGCGGCACTGCGCGACGTGCTCGAGATCGGCTTCACGCGCGCGCCGCGCACGCTCTTCGCCGGCATCCGCCGCCTGCCGGCGTCCCACCTGCTCGTGCACGAGCGCGGCGCCACGCGCCTGCGGCGCTACTGGGACGTGCCGTTCCGGCCGCGCGGCGAGCCGCCACCGCGGCGCAGCGACGACGACTGGATCGCGGCCCTGCGCGACAAGCTGCGCGACTCGGTGCGCCTGCACATGCGGGCCGACGTCGAGACCGGCGTGCTGCTGAGCGGCGGGCTCGACTCGAGCGCGGTCGCGAGCCTGATGTGCGGCCTGTCGACCGCACCGGTGCGCTCGTACTCGGTCGGCTTCGACGTCGGCGCGTACGACGAGCCGGACCACCGCCGCATGCTGTACGACTTCCCCGCGCTCGCGCTGCACCCGCAGCGCACGAGCGCGAGCGCGGCCGGGCTCGCGCTCCTGCCGTGGTCGGTGTGGTGTCTCGAAGATCCGGGCGGAGTCGCGAGCGCGTGCTGGCGCATGCCGCTCGCCGCGCTCGCGGCGCGCGACGTCAAGGTCGTGCTGACCGGCGAGGGCGCGGACGAGGTGCTCGGCGGATACCCCTGGTACCACGGTCAGAAGCTGCTCGGGCCGATCGCGCACCTACCGCTCGCGCTGCGCCGTGCGCTGCTGCTCGGGCCCGTGCTGCCAAGCCTCCGGCCGGGGCTCGCGCGCCTGCTGGTCGCCGAGCCGCGCGTCGGGCTGGAGCGCTTCCGCGCGATGATGGGCTCGCGCCGGCTGTCGGAGCTGCGCGGCCTCGTCGCTCCGGACCTGCTGGCGACGATCGACGACACGACGGATCCGCACGAGGAGCTGGACCTGCCCGATGCGTTCGCGAGCTGGCATCCGTTCGACCAGCTGCAGTACGTCGACCTGCGTCTCCGCCTCGCCGACGCGATCAACTCTGCGCTCGACCGCGAGACCATGGCGTTCTCGCTCGAGGCGCGCCTGCCGTTCCTCGACCACGAGCTGGTCGAGCTCTGCTGCGCGATGCCGCGGCGGCTCCGCATGCGCGGCTTCACCGAGAAGCACGCGCTGCGCGAGGCGATGCGCGGCATCGTGCCCGACGAGATCCGCACGCGGCGCAAGCGCGGCACCCTGAGCCCGATCGGACCGTGGCTGCGCGTGCGCGACCTGCCGGAGCCGCTCGCGCACGCGCTGTCGGCCGACGGGCTCGCGGCGAGCGGCTGGTTCGTGCCGTCCGCGGTGCGGGATCTGCTCGCCCACCACCGCGCCGGCGACGGGGCGAGCGAGCGCACGCTGCTCGCGATCGCGGGGCTGCAGACGTGGCACGACGTCTTCGTCACGCGCCGGACGGTCGCGCAGCGTCCGGCGCTCTGAGGACACCCGCGCGAGAGGCTACCGCAGTGCCGCGCGCAGCAGGTCGCGCCCACACACGTACGCGAGCCACGTCAGCACCGCGTCGCCGACGCTGACGCGGTACAGCACCGCGCGCAGGTCGATCAGCTTCACCTGACGCAGGTCCTGCAGCACGTCGTACGCGACGACGCCGCAGTACAGGAAGCCCACCGCGAGCACGCACGCCAGGACGACGCGGCCGGCGCGGCCGGCGTCGTCGGCGCTGAAGCGCGGCACGTAGTAGCTGCCGTCCCAGGCCCGCACGGTTTGATGGAAAGCGCTCTGCACGGGAAAGTCCTCCAGTCGCGGACCAGTCTCCCGCAGGGGCCGGCCGAAGCAACGGCGATCCTCGCGTGGGACGCATCTTTCGCGGTCCACCGCTGACCGTTTCCCGCACCGCGCACGGCACGCGCCACGCGATCCGCGGACTCAGGACCCGCGTGCGGCACGCTCGGAAGCGTCTTGCCGCCCCGGCGACGCCGGGCCTATGGTGCCCGTTCACCCGGAGGACCTCTGACGTGCGAAGCTCGCTTTCTTCCGGCGCCCGCGTGGCGCTGCCGATCATGGTTGCCGCCGGGCTCGCCCTCGGCGTCTTCGCGCCGTCGCCCGCCGCGGCGCACGACGACGTCGCCGCACCGCTCGCGCTGGTGGACGGCGCCTGCGCGGGCGGCGACCCGATCACGCCGACGCAGGTGATCACCGGATCGTTCGCGCATGCGCTGCAGGGATCCTACGTGATGGTGCCGTTCTCCGTTCCGCCCGGCACCACCTCGGTGCGCGTCAAGTACTGCTGGGACCGGCCCGAGGGCGACACGCCGGGCGACTCCGGCCACACCATCGATCTCGGCCTCTGGCAGACGCGTTCCGCGGGCGGGACGTGGGGCGAGGCGCAGTTCCGCGGCTGGGGCGGCTCGAGCCACCCCGACGTGACGATCACGCCGCAGGGCTTCTCGAGCGAGGCCGAGTATCTCGCGGCGCCGAAGGGGCATGTCGACGGACGCACCACGCGCGGGTTCCTTCCCGGTCCCATCCCCGCCGGCGAGTGGGCGGCGGAGCTCGGTGTCGCGGCCGTCGTGCCGGCCGACGAGGGCGACGCGGACGGCACGGTCGCGTGGCGGCTCGAGATCGAGCTGTCGAGCGATCCCGCGTTCGCGGCCGAGCCGTACCAGCCGGCGCGCTACGATCGCGCGCCCGCGCGTCGCGGTGCGGGCTGGTACGCGGGCGACATGCACGTGCACGCCGAGCACTCCGCGCTCGGTGACGCGACCATGACCGAGGCGTTCGACTACGCGTTCCGTCCGCTGACGGACGGCGGCGCCGGCCTCGATTTCATCACGCTGTCCGACTACGTGACGCCGTCCGGCTGGGGCGAGATCGGCCGGTATCAAGACGCGCATCCGGGCAACCTCGTCATCCGCAGCTCGGAGATCATCACCTACACCGGTCACACCAACAATCACGCGAGCCTGCACTACGTCGACCACCGCACCGGGCCGGTCTACGAGTGGCTCGGCGACGGCCGCGTGACCCCCCTGCGCGACGCGCGGCCCGCGAGCGCGCTGTTCCGCGAGGTGCGGCGGCACCGCGGCTGGACGCAGATCAACCACCCGACGATCTTCCCGTCCTCGAACCCGACCTTGCGCCGCTTCTGCCGCGGCTGCCCGTGGGACTTCACCGAGCAGCAGACCGACTACCGCATGGTCGACGCGATCGAGATCCAGACGGGCCCGGCGTCGTTCGGCTCGGCACCGAACCCGTTCACGCCGGCCGCGATCGCGTTCTGGGAGCACGCGCTCGACCTCGGCAACCGGATCGCGGCGGTCGGCTCGAGCGACTCGCACAAGGCCGGCCGCACCGAGTCGTCGACGCAGGCCCCGATCGGGCACGCGACGACGGTGGTCTACGCGCGCGATCTCTCGGAGCAGGGCATCCGCGACGGCGTCAAGGCCGGGCATACCTACGTCAAGCTGCTCGGCAACGACGGTCCGGACCTGCGCTTCGAGGCGCGTACCGCCGGCGGCACGCGCGCGATCATGGGCGACGTGCTGCACGGCTCCTCGGCGGAGCTCACCGCGCGCGTCTTCAACCTCGCGGAGGGCGCAGCACCGCATACGCTGCAGCTGCTCCGCGACGGCGCGGTCGTGCAAGAGGTTCCGGTGACGTCGACCGATCAGACGTTCCGCTTCCAGGCGACGAGCGGCGCGCGCTATCGCCTGCAGCTCATGCGCGGCGAGGTGATCGTCGCGCTCACGAGCCCGATCTGGCTCGAGCGGACGCCGGCGTCCGGTCGGCCGCGTTTACCGAAGCGGTCCTGAGCACGCCGGTTCAGGTTTGACTTTGCGCCACGGGAAACGTCTGGTGTCGCCTCCGTCCGGGAGCCGCTTGCCATGATCGACCCGAACACGTGCGAGAACGCCACCGGGCAGTGCACCGAGGGGTGAGGACGATCCATCCGAAATGAACGCCGCTCGATCGACGCCGTCCCTTCGGTCGCCACGCCGTGCGGCGCGCCTCGTCCGCGCCGCTTGCGTGGGAGTCGCAGCAGTCGCCGCCGCACTTG
>JAIEPK010000054.1 GCA_019749875.1 Candidatus Binatia bacterium
TGGTGCCGCTCGGGATCGGCCTCACGGCCGCACCGGGCCGCGCGTTCAACGGTTATCAGGTCGGCGTCGACGGCGGCGCGACCATCATCAGCCGCGACGTGGCAGGAGCCCGCTGGGCGATCATCGAGAACCGCGCCGACGGCGTGCTGATCGGCAACGTCTTCTTTCCCGACGGCAGCCCGCCGCAGTTCGTCTGGTGCCAGCCGACCGCCGTGGTCGAGAACGACGATCCGACGCTCGCGACGTACACCTACGACTGCTTCGGCTCGTCCACCTGCGATCCCGACCAGTGCCCCGACTGGACGTTCATCAGCTCGGTCACGTTGAGCGGGACGTTCTTCGAGCCGCCGCCGATCCAGCCGACACCGACGGCCTCTCCGCTCCCGACGCCGACGCCGACGCCCGGCGCATGCTTGACGCCGTCCGGGACGCCGAGCACGACCGGAACCCCGCAGCCCACGGCCTCTCCGAAGCCGACCCCCACCGCGTCACCCAAACCGACGGCGAGCCCGACGCCCGTCCCCACCGCATCGCCCGTGCCGACGCCGTCGCAGAGCCCGAAGCCGACCCCGACGCCCAAGCCCGCGCCCCTGGTCGTGACGCCGAACAAGGCCTCGATCGAGCTCGGCAAGTCGTTCCTGTTCGTGATCACCGGCGGCGTGCCGCCCTACACGCTGAACGTCACCACCGGCGGGACGGTCGATCCGACCACCGTGCCGACCGCGGGCAGCCCGTTCACGTTCAAGGCGAGTGCCGCGGGCACGTCGACCATCATCGTGGTCGACGCGACCACCACGCTCACGACGATCGACGTGACCGTCAAACCGTCGCCGACACCGGCGCCGACGCCGAAGGCCTGAGCGGCGCCGCGAGCGCCGGTGCGGCGGCGGGCTTGTCGAGCTGCAGCACGACGCGGAACTCGCTGCCGGCGTCCGGCGTGCTGTCGAGCTGCAGCTCGCCGCCCATCAGGCGCACGAGATCACGGCAGATGGTGAGGCCGAGGCCGGTGCCACCGAAGCGGCGCGTCGAGCTGCCGTCGGCCTGCGTGAAGCTCTCGAAGATCGCGGCGTGCCGGTCGCGCGCGATACCGATGCCCGTGTCCGCGACCACGAGGCACAGGGTGACGCCGGACGTCGTCTCCGCCAGCAGCCGCGCCTGCAGCGTCACCCGCCCGCGCTCGGTGAACTTGACGGCGTTGCCGACCAGGTTCGTGACGATCTGCCGCAGGCGCACCGGATCGGCGAGGAGCCGGGCCGGAATGTCGGGGCTCACCTCGCACGCGAGCACGAGGCCCTTCTCCTCGGCACGCGGCCGCAGCAGGTCGGCGACCTCGGCGAGGAGCGTCGGGACGCTGGTCTCGATGACCTCCAGCGTGAGCTTGCCGGCCTCGATGCGCGACAGGTCGAGCACGTCGTCGACCAGCGCCAGCAGCGTCGAGGCCGCGTTCCTCGTGCGCGCCAGGCAATCGCGCTGCTCATCGTTGAGCCCGCCCTCGTACTCGACCATCTCGGTCATGCCGAAGATGATGTTCATCGGCGTGCGGATCTCGTGGCTCACGTTGGCGAGGAAGTGCGACTTCGCGCGCGTCGCTTCCTGCGCACGGTCGCGCGAGCGCGCCAGCGAGCGGTTGAGGCGCAGCATGCGCCGCTCCGCCGTGTCCTGCGCCGACAAGAACGCCGCCACCAGCGCGAAGATCGCCCACGCGCACAGGATCTGGACGCCGGCGGTGTAGGCCGCGAGATTTCCGGCCGGGATCGGCATCGGGAACACGACGCCGCGGCTCTCGAGCCAGGCGAACACGACGATCTGCACGCTGAGCAGCAGCGTGTAGACCGCCGCGCCGCGCACGCCGAGCAGCAGCCCGGCCAGGATCGGCGGGGTGTAGGTCCACGCCTGGCCGATCATCTCGAGTCCGCCGAGCTCTGCTTGACGGTAGGCCAGCACCAACATGACGAGCCCGACCAGCGTGTGCGTCGCCCACTCGAGCGGCATGCCGCGGCGGACGCCGACCCAGGTGATCAGGCCCAGCGTGGCCGCCACGAGGACCGGCAGCATGCCGAGCCCACCCCCGCCCAGCAGCAAGAGCACGACCGTCACCGGGCACGACGCGAACAGTCCGAGAATCATCAGGTTCAGGGCGCGCATGCGGCGCATGTACTTGACGTCGTCGTAGCGCGGGTCCCGCGGGCGCACTCCACCGTCGATCAGATCGCGCAGCAGCCTGCGCGCACGCCGTCGGATCGGACCCATGACATGAGCATCGGCCGGCGCGCTGCCCGGGCTTGAGGCAGGCGCGGCTACGCGCTTGCGGTGCGCCGTGCCGCGGCGCAGGGCGTGTGCACCGGGGCGACGGCGGCGTACTGCAGGCGCGGGCGCCCGAAGACGTCGACCGCGGCGATCGCGAGCCACGCCGCGATGCACGTCGCGGCGCCGATCCGCCGCCAGCGACGACTGGTTCTTCGATGCCTCCGACAACTTCACCTGCGACGAGTGCGTCGCTACCAGGCCAGGGGAATTCCCCGTCAAAGCCCAGAACGATGCGGACAACATCACTTTCACGAATTTGCACATCCCGAGCGACGAGACACCAAGCTACAGCGTGTCCGGCGACTCCTCGACGTCGATCACGCGGACGACGACGAAGGCGACATGCCAATTGTGACGACCCGCGTCGCGATTGCGTCGAGCGACGACTGAGCCGAGATGTGTCGATGGCGGACGGTGGCCATCCGTCCGCCATCGACCGCCGCCGCGCCCGGCGTGCTCGCCAGCCGCGGCTCGTTCTCGAACACACCGCGGCGCAGAAGAGCGACGCGGGATCGTCAGCGCGGGCTCGTGCCACCGCGTTGTGCGAACACGCGCGACGCCAGTGTCGCGACGCCAGCTGGCCAGTGCGGCGGCGACCTGTTAGCGTGCCGCCGACTCGACACGGTGCCCCGTTGGCCCGGCATTCAGGCATCTCGCGAGATCGGGTTCCGTTGCTGTCGTGCAGTGCTTCATCGCTGAACCCAAGCGGTTGGATGCGCCATAACCCGACCATGCTTCCGAAAACTCGAGCTTCGGCTACTTCGCCGGCACAGTCAGGGAGCTCGCTTTGAGGGTCCAGGATCGGCGGACGGACACCAGATGCCGTGCCTTCCCGACCAGAGAACCTCGACCTCGGATGAGCCTGCGTCCCGTTCGTCGCTCCGCGCACGACGCGGGTCGAGCGCTCGGGAGAGTGCTCGGTGCGCTCTCCGCCGCATTGCTCACGCTAGCCTGCGTGCAGTGCACGAACGACGGCGCGCGCAGCGTACCGGCGCGACCGAGCGTCCTCCTGGTCACCATCGATACGCTGCGTGCGGACCACGTCAGCGCTTACGGCTACGCGCGCAAGACGTCGCCGCAGCTCGATGCCCTCGCGGCCGACGGCGCGCTCTTCGAGACCGCATACGCTGCGAGCAGCGCGACCGGTCCGTCGCACGCGACCTTGTTCACCGCGCGCCACCCGCTCGCGCATGGCGTCGTGTGCAACGGAGTCGTGCTCGACGCGAGCATCCCGACGATCGCGAGCCTGCTCTCGGACGCCGGCTACCGGACCGCGGCGTTCGTCAGCTCCTATCCGGTCGCGAGCAAGTTCGGCCTCTCGCACGGCTTCGCGCACTACGACCAGGACTTCGGCACGTCGGGCGGCACGATGAAGTCACGCCGCTGGCAGCGCGAGCGCGGCGACGCCGGCGCGCTCGACCGCCGCGGCGCGGTCACCGTCGACGCGGCATCGGCGTGGCTCGAGCAGCAGAAGGACGGCGCGCCGCTGCTCGTCTGGGTGCACCTCTTCGACCCGCACGCGCCCTACTCGCCACCCGCACCTTACGACGCGAGCTTCCTCACCGCGGATCCGTCGCAGCACCAGCGCGAGATCGACCTCTACGACGGCGAGATCCGCTATGCGGACGAGCAGCTCGGACGCCTCGTCGCGGCGTTCGATCGCACCACGGGCGGGCGTGGGCTGGTCGTCGTCACGAGCGATCACGGCGAGGGGCTCTGGGAGCACGGCTACGGCGGACACAATCGCGACGTGTGGGAGGAAGAGGTGCGGATCCCGCTCGTCGTGCGCTGGCGCGGAAAGGTCGAGCCGGGACGTCGTG
Source organism: Candidatus Binatia bacterium (assembly GCA_019749875.1). GTDB lineage: Bacteria > Desulfobacterota > Binatia > UBA12015 > UBA12015 > VGTK01. The sequence goes on from JAIEPK010000054.1 coordinate 4,128, forward strand.
TCGCAGAGCCAGTGCACCTGGTCGACGTCCTTCCCACGGTGGTCGCCGCGGCGGGTATTGCGCCGCCAGCCGGCACGTCGGGTGTCGACCTGGTGGCGGCGCTCACCGGCAGGGCCGAGCTCTCCGCCGAGCGTCTCATCTACTTGACGCGACCGTACTTCGGAGAGCGCGCGCGCAAGTATCACGGCGGCACCGGCTGGGGCTTCGGCTTGCGGCGTGGATCGTGGAAGCTGATCGAGGCGCAATCCGAAGGACGCCGCAATCTCTACGACCTGGCGCGCGACCCGGAAGAGCAGGAGAACCGCGCTGGCGAGGAAGCCGCGCGCGCGGCGGAGCTCGCGGGGCTCGTCGCGGGCTAGCGAGAGAGCGAGAGCGGGATCCGCGGCGATGTGCCGATCGAGGTACCGCGCGACGTGCGGCGGCGGCTGCGGGCGCTCGGGTACGTCAACTGAAGCGCTCGCCAAAACGAGCGACATCGTCGTCACGCGATCACGGTGCCGGCCGAGAATCCCTGCCGCCGGGTTGATCGCCTTCCCGTCGACGCTGCGCCTCGCGATGCTGCTCTCGCTCGTCGCCGTGGCGATCGCCTTCGACCTCGGAGCCCCAGGAGGACGGCGAGGCGGGCGCTCCGCGTGGCGGGGAGACGGTGAGGGGAGCGCGCCGCCACCATCGAGGAAGACGAGCGGACGTGGTGCGGGGAGTCAACCGGCGGCGACGCGGGGCCGGAGACGCGACAGCACGCGCTCGGCGACGGCGCGCAGCCCGTCCGGCCGCAGGTGGTTGTGACGGTCGAGGAAGTCCGCGCCCGGCAGCGCCGCGTGCAGGTCGAGCCATCGATCGTCGGGCACGCCGAGCGCCTCGCGAAGCTCGGCGATGCGTCGCGCGACCTCGTCGGCGGACGGCATGCCGGGCTTCGCCAGGATGTCCGGGTTCAGCGGCGAGACGTAGTAGAGCGTCCACACGCCCGCCGCGGCGAGCTCGCGATCGAGCTCGCGCAGCAGCGTCACCGACCGGCTGCCCACGACGTCCGACCAGTAGAGGCCCAGATCCTCGTCGTCCGTGCGCGCCGGGGCCACGTCCTGCTTCAGGCCGAGCCGCTGCTCGATGCCTGTCGCCCGGGCATCGAGCCAGTCCTTGACGGCGATGCGCGCGCCGTCGGTCGCGTACAGCAGCGAGAGCGCGTCCTGGACGCGGAAGACCGTCGGATCGAAGAGGCCCAGGCCCTCCGCGCGCAGCCACGGCCGGAGCGCGAGCTGTCGCGCGGGGGACAGGCGTCGCGACAGGTGCTCGAAGCGCATGCCCGGCTCCGGCGCCCAGGTCGACGCGAGGAGGCGGAGGTTCAGGTCCATGACCAGAAAGCGCGGACGACCGGCGAGGACCTCGTCGAGGAAGTACGCGAGGTGAACCGGCCGGAACGACGGATGCGCGAGGCTCAGCAGGTCGATCGGCACGCCGTCCGCCTTGAGCGCCTTGCGCAGCAGGACGCCGACACCAGGCTGGCCGCGACCGTACTCGAGCCAGCCCATCGACAGCGTGAGCGAGTCGCCGAAAACCACGCCACGGACGCTGCCCGGCTGCGATTCGGTGGCCCAGCGGTGCGCATCGCGCTCGAGACGCTCCAGCGCGATGTTGCGCGTCGCGATTCCCGACAAGGGCTCGCGAAACCACCAGCCGATCGCGGCGGCCACGAGCAGGACCGCGAGACACGGCAGGGCCACCGTCGAGCCGCGGCGCAGGTCGGTCGTCGTGAGTCGCATGGCACTCAGAACTGGAAGTAGATGAAGCGCGCGGACTGGCCGCTCGTGAGCGCGATCAGGACGATCGCTGCGCCGTAGGCGATCCCCTGCAGCGGACGCGGCACGCTGCCCCAGCCGCGCTCGACGCGGCTGCGCAGCGCGAGCCCGTGCGTCAACGCACCGAGAAGGACCAGCGCGATGACCGCGAGCGGCAGCGGACCACCGAGACGGTGCGGGTCGCCGATCAATCCGCGCAGCATCGCTCCGGCATCGGCAAACGATGCGGCGCGGAACGGCACCCAGGCGAGCGCGACCAGATGAAACGTCACCAGCCGGCGCAACCAGCGCGGCGTCGGCAGGCTCGCGAGTCGCTGCCCCAGCAGCGCATCACGCACGATCGCGCGATGCAGCGCGAGCCAGAGGCCGTGGAACGCGCCCCAGGCGACGAAGGTCCAGGCAGCGCCGTGCCAGAGCCCGCCCAGCAGCATCGTCAAGAACAGGTTCACGTAGGTGCGCGCGCGGCCGTCGCGGTTGCCGCCCAGTGCGACGTACAGGTAATCGCGCAGCCAGGTCGACAGCGACACGTGCCAGCGTCGCCAGAACTCGCTCGGGTTCTCGGCCAGATACGGGTGACGGAAGTTCTCCGGCAGGCGGAAGCCCAGCAGCCCCGCGACGCCCATGGCGATGTCCGTGTAGCCCGAGAAGTCGAAGTAGATCTGGAAGGCGTAGGCGTAGAGCGCGATCCAGTGCTCGATCGACGATGACGCCCCGGGCCGCGCGTAGACCTGATCGACGAAGCCGCCCAGGACGTCGGCACACGCGATCTTCTTGACGAAGCCGACGGCAAGCAGAAAGAGTGCGGCGTCGAGGCGCTGCCATCCGACGTGGCGCCGCTCCGCGAGCTGCGGCCCGAAGAAGCCCCAGCGCGTGATCGGCCCCGCGATCAGCTGCGGGAAGAACGCGACGTACAGCGCGTAGTCGGCGAACGAATCCGTCGGCGGGCGAACGCCGCGGTAGGTGTCGACGATGTAGCTGATCGCGTGGAACGTGTAGAACGAGACGCCGAGCGGAACCGCCACCGCGAGGATCGCCGGCGCGGGTGGAAGTGCCAGCAACGGCCGCGCGCTGTCGTAGAAGAAGAGCGCGTACTTGAACCAGGCCAGCACGCCGAGGTTCAGCACCAGGCTCGCCACCAGCAGCGCGCGTGTGCGTGCACGACCGCCCGGACGCTCGACGCCCGGAGCTTCCCAGCGGCGCGCGTAGATCCAGCGCGCGAGCTGGAAGTCGGCGGCGGTCGACGCGATCAGCAGCAGGAGGAAGCGCGGGCTCCACGACGCGTAGAAGAGCCAGCTCGCGACGAGGAGCAGGCGCTTCTGCGCGGGCCAGTCGCGGAGGGCGAGGTGGTACAGGGCGAGGACGGTGACGAGGAAGGCGAGGAAGTCGAGGGAGTGGAAGAGCATCGGAGCCGCGGCGGAGATGCCACGGCGGTCCGGCGGTGCGCAATGCGGGGCGTGGGGCGTGGGGCGGGGGCGCTCGACGTGCTGCGCGCGGCGCAGGCGAACCGCGGTGTCGCGATCGACGCGACGACCGCGCTTCCCCAACGGAGTGTCGTCTTGATGCGGGCGTGCTCGCGAAGCGCCTCGGATGCAAGAGGCACATTTCCCGAAGGCGTGGCATGTCCGCGCTCTTGTCGGGCCAGATCGTGCGCGATACCGTTTCGGCGTGACCAAGGCTGCTACCAAGCTGCTCGAGCAAGCGTTGAAGCTCGATCCTGCGAGCAGGGCCGAGCTGGCCGCCGAGTTGATTACCAGCCTGGACGCCGGCGCCGACGAGGGCGTCGAGGCCGCATGGGCCGCCGAGATCGAGCAACGAGCGGCCCGCGCTCGCTCGGGAGACGATCCCGGGGAGCCCTGGTCCGAGGTCCGCGGACGCATCGAGCGCGATCTTCGTAGCCGTTGAAGCGTCCTCTGCGGATCGGCCGAGATGCCAAGGCCGAAATGCGGACTGCCTCACGGTGGTACGAGGCCCAGCGGCACGGCCTCGGGCGCGACTTCCTGGACATGGTCGATGGCGCGTTCAGGCGCATCGAGCTCGACCCTCGACCGGGATCGCTGGTCCCGGGAATCCCGGACCGCGACATCCGGCGTGTGCCCGTTCGGCGCTTTCCGTTTCACGTCGTCTACGTCGAGCTGCCCGATCGGTTTCACGTCCTTGCCGTGGCGCATCAGCGAAGGCGCCCCGGGTACTGGAACAGCCGAATTCCGAATTGACCTTCGTCGCCGCCCTTGCACACGGCGGACGGCCCCCCAGACCGCGCAGCACCCGGTTCATCGCAGCGAGCGACTCCCTGCCAGGTGACGTGGGCATTCTCCATGAGGGCGAGAGCCCGATACCCGAGCGAGACACGGGCAGAGTAGATCGGCTCACGGCCGTGCTGTTGCCGCCGACCTCACAGCTTCTCGCGATCGAGATCCGCGGCATGTCCGGCGGTGCGGCGCGAGTCTCGGCCGCGAGTCTTGCCCGCACGTCCGGAGAGTTCCCGAACTGGGGTGGTCGCTGGTATCGGCGATGCTGCGCGGCGGCGTGCTGATCCTCGACGAGGGCAACCGCATGCCGGAGCGCGCGTGGGCGTCGCTCGCGCCACTGCTCGACGGGCGGCGCTACGTCGAGAGCAGCGTCGCGTCGATCCGCGTGCAGGCGCACCCCGACTTCCGCATCTGCGTGACGATGAACGACGACACCAGCGTCTACGAGCTGCCCGACGTGCAGAGCCGGCTCAAGCCGAAGATCGGGATCGTCAAGCCGCCCTGGGACGTGCAGGAGGAGATCGTCAAGCTCAAGGGCCCCGGCGTCGACGACGACCCGGCTCGTATCCGGCAGCAAGTGCGGGAAGTCTTCGAGCTGTGACGGTCTCTGCCGACCGGGCCCTAAGCGGCCGCAGGGAGACCTCGGCACGCTCGAGGATTGATCGCTAAGTCCCGGATGACGCCCAAAGCATGCGGATCCTCGATTGTCCGTTCTGCCGTGTCGGGGCGGATCGCACATTCCACGAAGGCCCCCTCACCCTCGCCCTCTGGGACGCCTTCCCCGTCTCCCCCGGTCACGCGCTCCTCATCCCGCGCCGCAACGTCGCCACCTGGTTCGAAGCCACCCCCGCCGAGCAGTCCGAGCTGACGACGTCGATCGCCATCGCCCGCGACGCGATCCTCCGCCGTCTGCACCCGCAGGTTCCCGACGGGTTCAACATCGGCATCAACGTCGGCGCCGCCGGTGGCCAAACGGTCTTCCACCTGCACGTGCATGTCATCCCGCGCTTCAAGGGCGACGTCCCCGACCCGCGCGACGGCGTGCGCCACGTCATCCCCGCGCGGGCGAACTACCTGCGCGACGGCGCAGCGACGGAAGCACAAGCGCCACGGGCCCTCGCGACCGGCGGAACCGACGACCCGTTCCTCCGCCACGTCCGCCCACTCTTCGCGCGCGCGACCGATGTCGCAATCATTGCAGCCTTCGTCACAGGACAGCGGCCTCAACCGCTTGCAGTCGCTCGTCGCAGACGCGCTCGCACGCGGCACGCACATCCGCCTCGTGACCGGTGACTACCTCGACATCACGCAGGCGAGCGCGCTTCGCCGCCTGCTCGACTGGCAAAGTGCCTCGGAAGCATTCGAGCCGACCGCTGACGAAACCGTGAACGACGCAACCGTCAAGGCCACAGCCGGTCCGATGGCGAACGAGCAAGCACCCGCACCACGCGGCCGCCTCGAGGCCCGCATCGTCGAGGTCAACGACGCAGAGCACGGCGTCGCCTCCTTCCACCCGAAGTCGTGGCGCTTCGAGGGCGACCACCTCGCGTCGGCCTTCGTCGGCAGCAGCAACGTCTCCGCGACCGCACTCGGCGCGGGCATCGAGTGGAACCTGCGCGTCGACCGCGAGCGCGACCCGGCCGCGTACGCGCAGGTCGCGGACGCCTTCGAGCGCTGGTGGACGCGCGCGTATCCGCTGACGGCGGACTGGATCGACGCCTACGCGGAGCGCGTCCGCCGCGAGGAGCGCGCGCTTCCCGTCGGCGAGATCGATCCCGACCCGCCACCATCGAAGCCGGAGCCGCACGAGATCCAGCAGGCGGCGCTCGAAGCGCTCGCCGCGACGCGCGCGGACGGCCGCAAGCGGGGCCTCACCGTCATGGCGACGGGCCTCGGCAAGACGCTGCTCGCGGCCTTCGACGTCGACGCTCTCCGCGCCTCGCTCGGTCGCATGCCTCGCGTGCTCTTCCTCGCGCACCGCTTCGAGCTGCTCGAGCAGGCGGCCGCGGCATTCCGGCGCGTGTTCCCCGACGCGCGCTTCGGCTGGTTCGCCGCCGATCGCGCCGATACGGACGGCGACGTGACTTTCGCATCCGTCGCGAAGCTCGCCCAGCCCGCGCGCCTCGACGCGTACCTCCGCGACGCCGACAACGCGCCCGACTACGTCATCGTCGACGAGGTGCACCACGCGACGGCTGCCTCGTACCGCCGCATCCTCGACCGCCTCGATCCCGGCTTCGCTCTCGGCCTCACCGCCACGCCGGACCGCCTCGACGAGGCCGACGTTCTCGGGCTCCTCGACGACAACCTCGCCTACCGCGCCGACCTCGGCGTCGGCATCGCGCACGGGCGACTCTCGCCGTTCGCGTACTTCGGCCTCGCCGACGTCGTCGACTACGCGAACATCCCCTGGCGGAACCGCCGCTTCGATCCGACCGCGCTCGCCGAGGCCGTGCAGACGCAGGCGCGCATGGAGCGCCTGTGGTGCGCATGGAACACCCACGCCGCGCGCCGCTCGCTCGTCTTCTGCTGCTCGATCGCCCACGCCCGCTTCGTGCGCGACTGGCTCGTCGAGCGCGGCGTGCGCGCCGTCGCCGTGTACGCGGCACCCGGCTCGGACGATCGGGACGAGGTGCTCGAGAAGCTCGCCGCCGGCGAGCTCGACGCCGTGTGCAGCGTCGACCTCTTCAACGAGGGCGTCGACGTCCCCGCCGTCGATCGCGTGGTCATGCTGCGGCCGACCGAGTCGCCGGTCGTCTTCCTGCAGCAGCTCGGCCGGGGGCTTCGGCGCGCAGACGGCAAGGACGCGCTGACCGTCATCGACTTCGTCGGTAACCACCGCGTGTTCCTCGACCGCGTCCGAACGCTGATCTCACTCGGCGCGCGCGACACGAGCGTGCGCGACTTCCTCGAGCACGGCGTGCAGCCGGACCTGCCGCCGGGCTGCTCGATCGACGTCGAGCTCGAGGCGATCGACATGCTGCGCCGCTTCCTGCCCGCCGGCGCAAGCGAGGTCGAGCGTGTGTACCGTGAGCTGCGCGCGTCGCGCGACGAGCGGCCGACCGCCGCGGAGCTCGCGCGGCTCGGCTACCGCCCGCGCACGCTGCGCCAGTCGCACGGCGGCTGGTTCGAGTTCGTCGCGCGCGAGGGCGACCTCGACGACGCGGAGCAGCGCGGCCTCGCCGCAGCGCGCGACTGGCTGCGCGAGCTCGAGACGACGGCGATGAGCAAGTGCTTCAAGATGGTCGTCCTCGAGGTGCTGCTCGACGGGACGCGCTGACGACCGGCATGCCGCTCGACGAGCTCTTGCGGCGCAGCCACGCGTACCTGCTGCGCTTCCCGGAGCTGATGCGCGACCTCGACGGCGTCAAGCGCTTCGCCGACCCGCGGCACCCCGCCCCGGCGCGCTGGCGCGCGTACTGGCGGGAGAACCCGATCGCCGCGTGGAGCGGCCTGCGCTGGTTCTCCGTCGAGGACGACCGCCTCGTCCCGCACCTGCCGTCGCCCCCCGCCGACGACGCGACTCTCGCCGCGATGACGCACGAGCTCGTCGAGTGGCGCCTCGTCGACTACCTGTCGCGGCTCCGCGCCGAGGCGACCGGCGACGCGTTCGAGTGCGTCGTGATCTCGAACCAGCGCGACCCGATCGTCAAGCTACCGTCGCGCGCGCAACGTCCCGACGTCCCGCGCGGCGAGACCGACGTGCGCCTGCCCGACGGCGCCGCGTGGCGCTTCCGCTTCATGAAGGAACTCTGCAACGTCGCGCGCCCGCTCGGCACCGCGACGAACCAGCTTCCCGACCTGCTGCGCCGCTAGTTCGGACCGAACGCCGGCCGTCCCGGCACCGGCTTCCCCGTGCGCTTCACGCGCTCGCCCGACGGCTGGTGGGTCGAGCCCGCGAGCGCGCGCGTCGTGCCGCTCGCTCCGCGCGGGTCCGCCGTGACGTTCCCGTCGCTGCGCGCGGCCGCGGGTCACGCACTCGCGGCGGCTCGCGCAGATCGTGTCGCGGATGCGCCGGGTACCGAGACCGTGCACCTGCCGCTGTCCGTGGCGCCTTCGCCCGACCTCTTCGCCGTGCGCGTCGTCGGCGACTCGATGGACGGCGGCGACGCGCCGATCCGCGACGGCGACTGGGCGGTCCTGCGCTGGGCGCGCGCGGCGCGGCTCGGGACGCTGGAAGGTCGCGTCGCGCTCGTCGAGGTCGCGGCATCACCGGGTGACGCGTCCGGCGACGCGGCGTACGTCCTGAAGCGCGTCGTGCGCGACGGCGACCGCTGGCTGCTCGCGTCCGACGAACAGGGGGGCCGACGATCCCCGCGAGCGCGAACACGACGGCGATCGCGATCCTCGAGCGAGTGGTGCGGCCGGAGGACGTTGCACCGGCGATCGGCGAGCGCCGCGCGGACGACGAGGCTTGACGCGTTTACGGGCCGAGCGAACCCCGGCTCCAGACAGCTCCCGATTCAAGGTGCGAAGGCCGCCAGCCGCTGCTCGACGCCGAACTCCCCGCGCCAACGCCGCACACGTGCAAACATCGAAGTCCTTGCCGTGAAGCTCGAGAAGCACCGCTGCGTCCGCGAGGTCGTGCGGCCGCCCCGCGATGAGCTTGAAGACGAAGAGGTCCTCCGGGGTGGCGACGGGGAGCTCGACCCCGAACACGGTGACGTCACGCCGTCGTCGCAGGGCATCGATCTCGAAGGCCGTGATCGCGAACAGCACGTCGACGACGATCGGTTCGGCTGAGTGCCCGGCCCGTCTCAGCCTGACGGCTTCGCCGCGCTCGAGTGCGCGCGTCAGGTCGCCCGCGACGACCTCGAGGCCGGCGCGGGCGAGTGCGTCGCGCACGCGGTCGGGGGCCGCGAGAACGTGGACCGACAGCTCGGCGTCCTTGGTTGCGCGCGGCTCCGACCAGATTCCGACGGCCAGCCCGCCGATGAGCATGTACTCCGCACCGAGGTCGGAGAGGCTCCTCGCGACGGCGCGCAGCTGCTCCGCGAACACCCTCTCGAGGTCGGCGGCGTCGTGGATCACCGTACGAGCGAGCCGAGGCCCGTGGGGAGTGGGCGCTCCCGCAGCTCACCGCGGCGCAGCGAATCCGCGAGCAGAGCCGCCGACCAGGCGATCGCTTCGAGGAGCCGCTCCTCGATCGGGACGTTCTTCTGGCGGCGGCGCTGGTCTTCGAGCGAGCTCTCCCGCCAGCTCTCCAGGTGCTGCCAGCGGTTCGCTTCCATGCGCCAGCTATGGCGCCATCGCGCGGGTCGTGCAATCGCCGGGCAAGGGACCGCGTCGGTCGCGCTGGCGATCGCTCTCCGACGCTCGGCTCCACTCACGTCCCCCGCGCCCGCCCCCGCACTCGCTTGCTCTCGTACATCCGCTCGTCCGCGACGTGCAGCAGCCTCTTCGCCGTCGCCGCGTCCTCCGGATACGCCGCCCACCCGAACGATGCCTGCAGCCGCACGCGGATCCCCTGCCGCTCGAGAAACGTCCGCTCCGCCACCAGCGCCGCGAGCGCGGCACACCGCTCGGCCGCGAGACGCGCATCCGCGCCCGGAATCAGGAAGGCAAACTCGTCACCGCCGAACCGACAACCGACCTCGTCCGGCGCGAGCGCCGCCGCGAACACGCGGCCGACCTCCGCGAGCGCGGCACTGCCGCTCATGTGACCGTGTCCGTCGACCAGCTGTTTGAAGTGGTCCATGTCGGAGAACAGGACCGCGAAGCGCTCGCCGCGTGCGACCGCCTCGTCGACGCAGCGCAGGAAGTACGTCGAGTTGCGCAGCCCGCTCAGCGGGTCGTTGCGCGTCAGCTCGAGCAGCGTGCTGTGGGCCTGCGCGTTGGAGATCGCGATCGCGGCGAAGTCGGCGAAGCTCTCGAGGATGCCGACGTCGTCGCGGTCGAAGCCGCGCTCGTCGAGCGCGTTCACGATCTCGATCACGCCGATCGTGCGCGTCTCCACGCGCAGCGGCACCGCGATGATCGAGCGCGTCGCGAAGCCGAGCGCCTGGTCCATGCGGCTCGAGAAGCGCTCGTCGCGGGTGACGTCGGAGATCAGCAGCGTCTCGCCGGTGCGCATCACGGAGCCCGCGATGCCTTCCCCGGGCGCGAGGCGCTGGCCGATCAGGCCGCGCTCGTTCTGGTTGCGCACCAGGCGGAAGACCAGCGCGTCGGTGTCGTCCTCACGGAGCAGCAGCGACCAGCTCGACGGCCGCAGCAGATCGTCGAGGCCGGCGAGGAGGCCGTGCAGCACCACCTCAAGATCGAGCGAGGAGTTGAGCACGCGCGCGGCGCGGGCGAACGCCGCGAATCCCTCGCCCTCGAAACGGCTCATGGCCGGAGCTTGGCAGAGGCGGCGCCGGACGGCACGAGGAGACGGTGGGTCGAGCGAGCATCCCGCCACGAGCGATTGACTTCTGATATCACGGCCCGATAGCGTGATAACATGATTCGCACGCAGATCTCGCTGGACGAGGACGCCTACCGCGAGGCCAAGGCGGAAGCCCGGCAGCAGGGTATCTCGCTCGCAGAGTTCCTGCGGCGGCTGGTCGCGGCCGGGATCCGGCACCGCCGCACCAAAGAGGCGAAGTGGATGCGGCACGCAGGCACGCTGGCGTCGGGCGACCCCGATGCCAGCCAGAGCGTGGACGACGTCGTGTACGGCCGGCCGCGCCCATGAAGGCCGGCGCGGCCTTCCTCGACAGCGGCATCTTCATCGCCTTCCTCGACCGGTCCGATCGCTTCCACCCGGCGGCCGTCGAGCTGTTCTCGAATCCGCCGCGGCGCTGCCACACCTCGCTCGCGATCGTCGCGGAGACGTACGGCTGGTTCCTGCACCGACTGGGCGAAGAGGCGGCGCGCACGTTTCGCCTCGCGCTGGCCGACTTCTCCTGGCTGACGTTGCACGCCATCGATCCGACGCATCATGCCGCCGTCGTCCAGAAGCTCGAACGACTGCGCGGGCACAAGCTGACCTACGTCGACGCTTCCGCCCTCGTGTTCCTCGCTCAGCTGCGAATCAGGGAGGTCTGGGGCACCGATCGCGACCTGAGCTTGGAGGGAGCACGCGTCATTCCGACCGGCGCCTGAGGTCTTGAACGGAGCGCGGAGGACGCCCCGCGATCCATCCCTGCAGCCGCGTCGGCGCGGGGAGTCCCGCGACTCACCGCGGGGTTCGAGAGTGGTCGCACCGTGATTCGAACACGGGACCTCTTGCATGTGAGGCAAGCGCTCTAACCAACTGAGCTATGCGACCCTGTGACGACACCCCGTGCTAACAGCGACTTTCCTCAATTTTTGGGACTCGCGAACCTGATCGGACCCGATCGAACCGTATCGACGCGTGCCCTTGGTGTGCCCTTGAGTACTTGACGTGCTAGGCTCGCAGTTGAGCAGGGGGACGCGATGTCGAAGCTGACCGAGCGAGTGTGCGAGCAGGCGAAGCCAGATCCAGCTGGTCGAGACCTCTACCTGCGGGATGGTGGGCCGGAGGGTGTGGTCGGACTTGCGCTGCGCGTCTGGCCGTCGGGCCACAAGGGCTTCGAGGTTCGACTCCGAATCAATGGCCGACCCCGCCGGTTGGCGGTTGGCCCCTTCCATCCGGGCTCCGGCACACTGGCACGAGCGCGGAAGGCGGCCGTCGGGTTGAAAGGTGCTGTCGTCAATGGGCGCGACCCCGCTGCCGAACGCGCCGAGCGCCGCCGCACCGAGGAGACGCAGCGCCACGCACCAACGTTTAGTCAACTCACCGATAGCTGGCTACGGAGCGCACGCACTGGACGTGGCCGTGGTGGTCGGCTGGAAGGGCAGGTCCGAAAGACGTGGGGCGCGGATGAGGCGCTACTCAAACGTCACTTCTCTGATTGGAAGGAGTTGCCGCTGTCGGTGATCACCACCGCCGACGTCGCAACCCGCGTTAACGAGATCGCCCGCCGGGCTCCGGTCGCCGCGAATCGAGCCGCGTCGCTGCTCTCGACAATCTTTCGCGCTGGCGTGCGGTGGGGGTTGTTGGCGTCGAACCCAGCAGCGGAGGCGCCTCGCGCGAAGGAACGGCCACGGGACCAGTACCTCGACGACGCCCAAGCCGCCCGCTTGCTGGTCGCGATCGATCAGGAGCCGGACACCCGGTGGCGCACGTTCTTCACGCTTTCGGTACTGCTTGGCACGCGGCGAGGTGAGCTGCTCGCCCTCCGGTGGGATCGCGTCCTTGATCTCGACGGCGAGCACCCCAGCATTTTGCTCGACGGCAGCACGACGAAAACCGGCATCGGTCGCGCGCTGCCTCTACCAGACACCGCCGCCGCATTGCTCCGCCAGCTGGCCGCCGACCCGTCCCACGGCAGGCTCGCGTCGCCGCTCCTCTTCTCATCGGGACGAGGCTCAGCGACCGAAGCCCTCGTCGGTGTCCGCAAGGCTTGGCTGCGCGTCTGCGAGCGGGCAGGAATCGACGGCAAGGAGCACCACCTGCACGACCTCCGACGAGGTTTGGCGACGGCCCTCAACGCCGCCGGGCGACCGGCGGCCGTCGCGCAGCACCTCCTCGGGCACTCGACGTCGAGCATGACGACCAAGGTCTATACGGCGACGCCCGACGCCGCTCGCCGCGACGCCCTCAACGAGCGGTCGAGCGCCCTCGCGAGAGCCGTCAAGCGCCACCGCGAGAAGGTCCACAAGCTGGCGACGGGGAAGCCGTGAGCCTCGCGTTCGCGCGCCTGACGTGGGTGTTCCGGCCGATGTCGATCACGATTCCGGTCGATACCGATCAACGACCGTTTGTCTGAGACGGGCGGTCCGATCGCGTCGGCGCGCTGACGGCGCTGCGCTCGACCGGCTGCCTGTTTTCGCCCGAACGCCCCTGTACGTCGGCGGGAACGGTCCATAGGGAGCGTTCCGACATGAGGAACAGCCCAGTTCCGTGCCGCTCGGCACAATCGGTGGCGGACTCGTCGGCCGGACGATCCTTCCGTGAAGGTGAACGCGAACGTGACCACGATCGGCTCCCGACTGGAGTACGGTGTCTGGTAGCCCGATCACTGTCCTCAATCGCAGACAACCAACTCTAGAACCTCGTCGTGCCCGCGTACCGATTTCGCTGGAGGGTCGCGCAGACGCGAGCCGTCGCAGCTCGCTCCGTGTCGTCTGCACCCGCGAGCGGTTGCACGGATCTTGCGTGCCCCCTCGCGACCCACGATCCCTTGGGCGACATTCGATCGAGCCGATCGTGCCCGGCGGATCGCGTTTTAGGAACTAGCTCGCCGCGGTGCAGCGAACCTCTCGGCGGAGGTGGAATGAGACGACGGAGTGCGTGGTCGGGGCGAGTCAAACTTGCCGCCCTGTTGTCGCTGGCGGGCTTGCTGTCCTGCAGCGCCTTCGAGAAGGCGCCACCACCTCCACCGCTGCCAGCTCCGCCCGCACCTATTGCGAAGAAGAAGATCGTCCTCCGCGGAGTGAACTTCGACTTCGATAAGACGACCCTCGACGTCGATTCCAAGCAGGTTCTCGACGACACCGCGCGGACGCTTCGCGACACGCCTGACCTCGGTCTCCAGATCGAAGGCTACACCGATTCGACCGGTGACCCAGCGCACAACGCTGACCTTGCGAAGACTCGCGCCAAAGCCGTCAAGCGCTACCTCGTCGAACAAGGCGTCGAGGAGGACCGGTTGGCCACGAAAGGCCTTGGCGAGGCCGACCCCGTAGCTTCGAACGAGTCCGAGGAGACACGGGCACAGAACCGGAGGGTGGAGCTGCGCGTCGTCGAGCCATTCGCTGTGGTGCGAGTGTTCTATGGCACCGATCGACGCGACGAAGCGAAGTCGGAGGGTGTGCCGATCTATGGCGGCGATCGCGGGGCTTCCGAAGTGCAGTACGGCGTGGCCGACGTCAGCATTCCGCGTGATCACCAGATGGGGAACATCGAGCGCCCCTCCATCTGGAGGTTCGAGGTTCGCGAAAACCCCGAAAAGCACGTGGTGATCCTCAAGGTCGAACGCGAGAACGAATCTGCTTTCTTCCAAGGGCTGTCGTCGCGGGTGGCGAACTCACAATCGAAGAGCGCATTCGTCTTCGTGCATGGCTACAATGTGTCGTTCCCGGATGCGCTCCGCCGGACGGCGCAGCTGTCTTATGATCTCGGCTTCGACGGCGCGCCGATTCTCTATAGCTGGCCGTCGAAGGGGGCAACGCTCGCCTACACCTGGGACGAAAACAACATCGACTGGACCGTCCCCCATCTGAGGACGTTTCTGGAACAGGTGGCGAAGCGCTCCGGGGCGAGCACGGTTCACTTGATCGCACACAGCATGGGCAATCGCGCTCTGACGAGAGCTTTCGCGGAAATCGTCCGTGACCGTCCCCCGTCGGAGCGGGCGATGTTCAAGGATCTCGTCCTCACGGCCCCTGACATCGACGCGGACCTGTTTCGCTCGCAGATCGTCCCCGCGATCGTCGGCAAGAACACGCGCGTGACGCTCTACGCCTCGTCGAGGGACAAAGCGCTCTTCCTCTCGCATGGCATACACGAGTACTCGCGGGCAGGCGATGCGGGTACGGGGATCGTCGTCGTAGACGGGATGGACACGATCGATGCAAGCGCTGTCGACACGGACTTTCTCGACCACTCCTACTTCGGCGACAGCCGGTCGGTCATCACGGACCTGTTCGGGTTGATTACGAATCAGACGGAGCCTGCAAAGAGGCCCGGGCTGATGCAGGTCCGACGCTCGGACGGATTGTCCTACTGGGCCTTTCGGCCGTGAGGTCAATCGTCTTTGCTGATCGCCTTCGACCCAGAGCGAACCAGACGCTGGTGGTCCCGGAACACTGCCCCCTCGCCGCAGGGTTCTATCTCAAATAGCCCGCGAGTCCGTCGCTCAAGGGCATGACGGTGCAAGAGCATCGACCCGACGTCAAGCGCGGCGACGCTCTCTCGTGGCAGCCCTCGCCGGACGAGGGATGGGTTTGTGGCCCCAAGATCGCGCCGTGCAAGTGAACCCGTACGTGACCACAATCGGCTCCCGACTCGAACACGTCTACTGACAGCACCCTGCCCTGTCCGAGTCTCACCTCGCGGAAGTGGCTTCCGGGACGACGTGGACGACCCTGCTGCGCGAGAATCACGTCGACCCTGTCGATGACATCGGAGCTGTCCGCCACTACTCGATGCTCTCGGTCGGCTGCGAGCCGACCAACGACACGACCTTCTTGCCCTGAAGCCGTGCGACCCACCGGGTGGCTGCCTCACCCCGGTTCACCGTCTCAAGAACGACCTTGCCGTCCGGGGAGACCTCGACCGAGGTCTTCATCATGCGACCGTGTAGGTAGTCCGCGTAGAAGTAGATCCGCTCCTTCGGGAAGCGGAGGTGTCGAACCAGGTCGCTAACCGTGAACTCGTCGACGCCGTCGGCGTAGTCGGCCGACACGCCCCTCGGCTTCGCGTCGTGGAAGGAGAGCGCGCCAAACGTGAAGATGAGCCCGAGAGCGCAGCTCTCCAGGACCTCAGGGTCCTCCTCCATGACGATCCGGACCTTGGTATTGCCCATGAAGTGCTCGATCTGCGTGTCGATCACCTGCAGGTCCACCAGGCCCGCAGCCTGCGTGATCAGCTCGTGCTCGATCGGAATGTCAGCCATGGGGAACCTCCTACACCGAGGCGCCGCCGTCCGCCCAGCACCGAAGATCGCCGTGCGTCTCGCGGTACGCATGCCGACTGCTGTCGCTCGCGGCGAATCGTCACCGAGAACTCCCGCGCCAGCGCGTTCAGGAGCCGGGTAGAGACCTTATGCGACCGCCCGCGACCCGACAGCATGATGCAGGAGGCGGCGACGTGAAGAGGACGCCAATGAGACGCGACAGAGCAGCCGGTCCGGCGACCTGGAAGAGGAACGCGAAGGGCAACCTAGTCGCGAAGCTGGATGGCGTCTGGGCCACCGTTTACCGCGACGGTCATGGCTACCGGTCGGTGTACAAGCATCGATTTTCGCGAGAGACCTACGCCACGGAGCGCGAGGCGTGCGAGGCAGCCGAGCGGTTGTGACCCGGCGTGTAGCTCAGGGATCCTCGAACATGCGTCGGAGCCGCGCCCGTTCGGCTTCGGGCACGGCCTCGTCAGTCCACACGACGCTCCGTGTAACCTCCTCAGGGGAGAACGCGCTGCGCTGGTAGATCCGGAAAGACCAGGTCTCAACGGCGTCGAGCGGTCGTGCGCCCTTCACCCAGCCGTTCGGAGTCAGGTGAGCCTCGTAGCGGTAGTCGTCAGCGGACACCGGAGAACGATGAACGCGACGCTGCCTGCCGTCAATGATGAGCCAGGCATCCTTGTGCGGAGGTTGCGGCGGCGTTCCTGCAACCCGACTCTGCTCTAGTGTCGTGTCTCCGCCTGCCGACCACCGAGTGCGAGCCCGTACAC
>JAIEPK010000474.1 GCA_019749875.1 Candidatus Binatia bacterium
CCAGGCGGCGAGCGCGCGGTCGATCTCGTCGTGACGGGCGCGTCGCGCGGCGCCGTTCGCAAGCGACGGATCGCGCGCCCACGCGGGCGCGCCGAGCACCTCCACCAGGCTCGCCCACTCCGCATCGCCGGTGACCGACAGCGCGAGCCACACGTCCTTCCCGCGGCACGCGTAGAGGTTCTGCGGCGCGCCGACCGGCCCGCGGTTGCCGTCGCGTGTCAGGAGGGTGCCGTACGCGCCGTGCTCGAGCACGAGCTCGGATGCGGCGTTGAGCGCGGCCTCGACCATGGTCGCCTCGACGAGCTGGCCGCGCCCGGTGCGACGTCGGTGCTCGAGTGCCACGAAGAGTGCTGCGAGCGCGTGCAGCCCGGCGAGCGGATCGCAGGCGCCGCGTGGGATCACCGGTGCGCCGTCGGCGAAGCCGGTGAGCCACGCCATGCCGGAAACCTGCTCCATCGTCTGCGCGAAGCCGACCCGGTCGCGCCACGGGCCGTCGAGCCCGAAGGCCGGCATGCGTACGACGATCAGCCGCGAATTGACGCGCGACAGGTCGTCCCAGCCGAGGCCGAGCCCGTCCATCACGCGTGGCGAGAAGTTCTCGACGGTCGCATCCGCCTGCGCGCAGAGACGCTTGACGAGAGCGCGCCCCTCGGGACGCGTGAGATCCAGCGTGATGCCGCGCTTGTTGAGGTTCATGCCGTGGTAGAGCGCGCCCCACTCCCACCACAGCTCCGCCGGCGGCTGCTTGACGCTCTGGAAGCGCATGCCGTCGGGACGTTGGATCGATTCGACCTTGATCACGTCGGCGCCGAGCGCAGCCAGATAGTGCGTGACGAACGGCCCGGCCCAGAACGCGGTGAAGTCGACGATGCGGAGCCCGGCGAGGGGACGCGCGGTGGTCGGCGTCGCGCTCGCGGGGCGGCGTGTTCCGTGCCCGAGATGCGTGCCGTCGGCGGCAGCCGTGCTCGTCGCCGCGTCCGCGCCGCTCGCGAGCTGCGTGCGCGACATCCACGATGCCTCGTCCGCGCCGAGCCGTGGCGACGGCGCGAGCGGACGCAGCGCCACGTCCGACAGCCGATACGGCGGCCGCGGCTGCACGAAGTCGGCATCCGGGTGCTTGACGAACACCCCGCGCGCGGCGAAGTGGTCGAAGCGCGGAACGGTCTCGCCCGTTCCGAGCGCGGCGACCGGGATGCGCAGGGCGACCGCGCGCTCGATGATCTCGTCGACCGTGTGCGCGCGCGTCCAGCCGTGGATCATCGCGTCCACCTCGGCGGCGCGCCGCACGCGCTCGTCCCACCGCGCCAGCACGGGGTCATCGACGAGGTCCGGACGCTCGATCAGCACGCAGAAATCCTTCCACTGCTGCCCGGTGATCGTGCAGAAGCCGATCCAGCCGTCCATCGCCATGAAGATCGACGGCACCTCGAGCGTGCGCGCGAACGGGAGAGGCCCTCCGGCGAGGCTCTCCCAGACCGTCGAGTTCGGCGCCATGGTGAGCGCCATCACCTCGAAGAGGGACACATCGACGTGGCAACCGACGCCCGTGCGTACGCTCGCGTGATGCGCGGTCAGTGCCGCGACCGCGGCGTACGCGCCGCCGAGCCACTCGCCGAGTCGTCCGCCGGCGGAGATCGGCGGGCGATCCATCGTGCCGCGCGACGCGGTCGAGCCGCACCACGCCTGCAGCGTGAACTCCGTCGCCGGACGGTCGCTCCACGGACCGCCGCGGCCGAACGGCGTCAGGGAGACCCACGACGTCGCGCGAGCGTAGCCACGCCTGTGCGCCGGCGACCCGGCGCAGAAGGCCACCGGATCGATGCCGATCTCGTCGAGTGCCGCGGGCGACGCCGTGTCCAAGACGAGGTCCGATTCGGCCGCGAGCGCGAGCACGTGGTCGCGGCCGGCGCGCGTGGTGTCGTCGACGACCGCGGCGCGCTTCGAGGTGTGCAGGAAGCGGAACAGCGCGCCGTCCTCTCCCGGCGCGATCGGCGCGTGAGACGCCGACCAGCGCCGCAGCGGATCGCCGCCCGGCAGCTCGATCTTGAGCACGTCGGCACCAGCGTCGGCGAGCAGCTTGGTCGCATACGCGCCTGCGATCCCGGTCGAGAGATCGAGCACGCGCACGCCGTCGAGGGGCGGCGTGGTCAACGGTCTGCGCGTCGGCTCAGGCCGGCAGACGATCGGGAACGTGGTCGAGCCCGTACAGCGTCTTGCAGTTCGTGTGCAGCATCTTCTTGACCTCGTCCTTCGGCACGCCGCGGAAGAGGCGCTGGATCGTGACCCGATTGTTCGGCCAGTCGCTGCCGGTGTGCGGATAGTCCGTGGACCACATGATGTGGTCGATGTTCAGGTGGTGGCGCAGCTCGATGCCGATCGTGTCGATCATGAACGTGCCCCAGAACGAGCGGTGAAAGAGCGCGCTCGGCATCGACTTCATGATCTCGGTCGCGCCCGTGAACCACCGGTAGCGCAGGAACATGTCGTCCACCTGCTCCATCGCGGTCGGGATCCAGCCGATGTTGCCCTCGACCACGACGAACGGGATCCGCGGGAAGCGCTCGCAGGCGCCGCTGAAGAGCACGCGGAAGCTCGCGTCGATCGAGTTGACGCCGGCCTTCGACGCTCCGGCGCCGGCGAGGAAGCCGAGCGTCGACTGGGTCACCGTCGCCTGCAGGCCCGCGTCCGTGAAGCTCCCGATGTGGATGCCCATCGGGAAGCGGGCCTCCTCCGCGACCGCCCAGAAGCGGTCGTCGTCGCGCGTCGACTCGTACGTGCCGTTCGGGAACGCCGCGATCAGCGCTCCTTTGTGCCCATGCTTGACGGCCCACTCGAGCTCGGCAGCGGCGTCGGCGACGCCCGTCGTCGGGATGATCGCCTGCGGGATCAGGCGTCCGCCCGACGGCTTGCAAAAGTCGAGCAGCCACTCGTTGTAGGCGCGCACGCAGGCGAGCTGCAGCTCGCGGTCGTCGCTGTACGTGCGTGCTCCCGCGAGCGTCACGCTCGGGTAGAGGATCTGCGCGTACAGTCCGTCGGCGTCGAGGTCCTTGAGGCGCTCGGCGGTGTCGAAGCTGCCGGGGCGGATGGTCTCGTAGCGATAGCCCTGGGGCTTGAACTGCAGGTAGCTGAGGCCCGCGGTCGCGGTGAGTCCGACGGGACGGAGCTTCTTGCCGTCGTCGAAGGACCACACGTCGCCGTCCGGCGTGTGCACAACCTTCGGTGCCCGCTGCTTGAGCCGCGTCGGCACGCGCTCCTGCCAGAGCTCGGGCGGCTCGTTGACGTGCGCGTCCGCGTCGATGATCGGGTAGTCGATGCTGGCGACTTCGCTGAACGGCTCGCTCATGGACTCCCTCCGCGGTGCTCGCTGGAGCTATCTTCGTTCGGGACGAAACAGGGGAACGACGACCTCGCCGTCCACGCCGTCGAAGCGCAGCGGGCGGAAGTCGACCTCGAGTGGCATGTCGCAACGGAGGTCGTCGATCGGGCAGTCGACGATGCGACTCACGAGCCGGACTCGTGGATCTTCCTCGAGTGCGACGAGACCCGTCACGAACGGCACGATCGACTTGAATTGCGGGATCCACGGGAAGCGGACGACGGACCACGAGAACAGTGTGCCGCGTCCGCTCACGGTGACCCATTCCTGACGCTCGGCTCCGCAGGTGCGGCACGGCGTGCTCGGGTACCAGACGAGCGTCGCGCAAAGATTGCAGCGCGTGACGCGCAGCTCGCCGCGCGCGGCTCCGGCGAAGAGCTCGCGCGTCGGCGGCCAGTCGACGTCGGGCAGCGGAAAGGCCGCGTGCATCAGCCCCTCCCGCGTCGGAATGCCGCGTCCATCAGCGCCTCCCGAGCACCAGCGTGCTCGCCTGCGGTCCGGTGTAGCCGCCATACACGCCGATCGCGGCGTTGTTCACCTGCGCCGCCGCCTCGCCACGCAGCTGGCGCACGATCTCGGTGACGTGCGCGATGCCGAGCACGTAGGCGTGCGACAGCATGCCGCCGTGCGTGTTGTACGGCAGCTTGCCCGAGTCGAAGTGCAGCGTGTCGCCGCTGACGAACTTGCCGCCGTCGCCCTTCGCGCAGAAGCCCATGTCCTCGATCTGCATGAGCGAGACGATGGTGAACGGGTCGTAGCAGGCGAGCACGTCGACGTCGTCTGGTTTGACGCCCGCCATCGCGAACGAGCGCGGTGCGGCGAACTGTTGCGGCGTCGCGGTGAAGTCACCCTGCTGCGACCAGTAGACGCCGCTCTTCGCGTTGCCGACGCCGACGCCGAGCACGGCGATGATCGGCTGCTTCAGATCGCGCGCACGCTCGAGCGACGTCATGACGTAGGCCGCGCCGCCATCCGAGATGAGGCAGCAGTCTTCCTTCCGAAACGGGTCGGCGACGAGCGGGCTCGCGAGATACTGCTCGAGCGTCAGCAGCTTGTCCTTCATCACCGCGCCGGGCGTCAGGTTCGCGTGCCTGCGGCATGCCACGGCGATCGCCCCGAGCTGCTCGGACGTCGTGCCGTACTCGTGCATGTGCCGCGTCGCCATGTTCGCGAAGTAGACCGGCTGCGGGAACCAGCCGAACGGGACTTCCAGGTTCTGCTTGTAGAGATCCTCCGCGTGTACGTGGCCGGGACCACCGACCATCTGCGGACGTTGCGTCGCCCAGGCGACCGAGAACGTGTTGAGAACGTACTTCGCCTTGCCGCTGCGGATCGCGAGCGCGGCGTCGTACGGTGCGGAGCCGGCCCAAACCATCCCGCCGCCCCGGTCCGAGGTCCACAGATCGTGGCTCGTGCCGAAGTGCGCGTGGAACGCCTTCGCGTCCATCTGGTCGCCGGAGAACGGGACGTACATCAGTCCGTCGACGTCGCGTGCGGTGAGGCCCGCGTCGGCGAGGGCCCGTTCCGCCGCCTGTCCGGCGATCTCGTAGGTGGTTCGTCCGGAGGCCTTGCTGTGGTCGGCGTCACCGACCCCGACGATGGCGATCTGCCCCGAAACGTCGTCGAGGTCGGAGGCGAAGCCCCAGTCCGTGCCTGTCACAGCGGAGACACTATGCGAGCGCGGTGCGCGAGGTCCAGCGATCGTGCCGCCGTCCGAGGTTCTTGCCGCGACGCAGGGCACCGCACGCTGCCAGTGTGGCAAACCGCCGTCTGCTTCGTCGTCGTGCGCTGACCCGGATGGGACCTCGCTCGAGCTGCGAAGCGAGTGGAGGCGTCGCCGCCGTCGAGATCGGTAAGACGTGCTTGCGAGCGCTGCGTCAAGCCGACCGCGCGGTGGTGCAGTAGCGGCAGGAGAATCCGGTGCGAATCCGGCGCGCGAGCGCCGTGCCGACAGCCGGGTTCGCGTCGACGATGTCCGCCAGAGCTTTCCGGATCGCGCGCGTCACGGCGAGCCGCGTACGCTCGGCGTCGTCGCCGCGGCGGATGCGCCCGCCGAGTCCCGTGGTCCGCGCGAGCTCTCGCTCGAGCGCGTCGTGTTCCTCGCGGAGTACCGCGATCTCCTCTGGGTCACCGCTGCGCCCGGCAGCATCCATCTCGTCCTCGAGCGCGGCAAGCCGCCGCTGGTACGCGCGGCGCGCCTTCGGATCGATCAGGCTTTCCGAGAAGTCGCCGGCGTGCGTCTCCGTGCGCTGCGCGGCAGCCGTCGATCTGCCTCGCCGGGGTGCCTCATCGGCCCGGACCGGTGCGAACAGCGCGCCCAGGTCGCGCGTGTGGACGTCACGGTCGGGATTCCGCAGGAGCTCGGCGATGTAGTGCATGCCCTTGCGGTCGCGAACGACGACTTCGTGGCCTGCGTGGGTGAGCGACCAGAATGCTCCGCGCCTCGTGGTTGCGAAGTCTGCCGGGGGTACGGGAGATGCGCTAGTTTCGTTACATGCTTCGAGAAGCTGGTCGCAGCGGATCTTCAGGCCGTCCATTGCGAGATTCGTCGCAATTCTCAAAGCCTCGAGGCATAAGTCTTTTGCGCGTACGCGCTCAGCAGAAGTTGGCGTGCGAGCGATCAGGCTGCTGGCAAAGTCATACAGAGTTGCGGCCACGTGCGGTAGGGCGCCCATCCGACGATTCATCTTCAACGCATCTTCGAAATGGCGCATAGCGCTGTCGTAGTGTCCCATTGCGGCCGCAAGTAGTCCAAGATAGCGGCTGACGGAGCCTCGGCACGCGATGAAGCTCGCAGTGATATTGTGATGACTATAGGGACGTAGCTTAAAGTAAAGTTCAGCTGCCCGTTCGCGATCCTTGATAAGCGCGACGGCCTCCGCGAGGGTCGACATTGCCATCAGCCACGTCCCTGACTTCTCGGAGTTCGCGAATCCGTGCGTCATGAGTCGATCAACTTCGCCCCGCACTTCGTTGGTCATCCCAAGGCGAGTGATGATTTGCAGGCGAGCTGCTTGCCATGCCAGGACCTCGTGAAACTTCGCGCGGAGTGGGTCGATGGGGTCGAGGTCTGGTACGAAGCCAAACCTCGTGTCTTCGATTAAGATGAGTTGGGCTGCGTATGCCAATGGCCCGTTAACTTCGAACGCGTGCGGCCCCGGGACAGTGTGAGCTAGTTTGAACCCCTCGTTCGCGAGCGATAAGGCTTGCTCGAAATCTCCTACCAGAAGGGCTCGCGTACTGCGCCACAGGATGTTGGCCCAGCGCTCGAAGGGATCTTGAGTCTGGTCCGCCAGTCCGCCATGCAGCGCGGTAGCTTGGTCAACAGTGGCCATGTCTCCGAGTTCCAGTGCATTTACAACGCGAAGGGCGTGTCCGCGCATCTCAAAGTCTCGATTTCCCAGTGTGGTAGCTAGTGTTAAGAGTTCACTGGCAATGGTCGTGCGTTCGTCAAGGTCGTCCGGTCCGAGAAGCACCGAGTGGCGCGCAATCAGGGTGTGAGCCAATGTCTCGCAATCGCCGGCAGAGCGTGCATCGATTACCGCGCCGGCGCTTTCCGATCGGGCGTGTTCTCGTCGCCCTGAGGTCATAAGTTGGAGCGCGAGGCGGCTGCGTAACCTCGCCCGCGTTGCTTCGTCGATTTCCCCTCGTCTTGCCAAGGCCTCGTGGATAAGGTGGGACGCTGTCTCGCATCGCGAAGCGGCTGTAGCTTTCAGCGCCTCTATCGCTCCCACCGCCAGCGCTGCGCGTGCCAGCAAATCCGGTGCGTCGAGCGACCGTGCGATCGCGGCCGCCTGCTCGATGACGACTCTCGATCCGCGTTGGTCGTTCGCCCACTCCTTGGCCTCGCCGAGCCCGAGCAGGAGCTCGCAGCGCCGGCGCTCGTTCGGATCTGCGTAAAGCAGTGCGTCGATCGTCCGCTCGTAGAGCCGGACCGACTCCTCGAAGGCCATCCGTTGCAATGCGAGGCGGGCGGCGCGGATGCCGTGCTCGACGAAGCGGTCGTCGCCGCCGGCGGGTGCCGCTGCGAGTGCGTGGTGCGCGAGCTCGGCGACGTAGCGATCTGGAACCGCGGTCGAGAGCTGCTCGAGCGCGTCCCGGACGTCCCGGTGCAGCCGGATGCGAACGGCGGGCGCAATGTCGTCGTAGATGGTCTCCCGGATGAGCGCGTGACGAAACGAGAAGCGTGGTGGATCGTCGGGCACGACGTCGACGATCGCGTGCGTGACCGCGGGCTCGAGCGTTTCCAGAAGCTCGATCAGCTCGATGTGGGCCGCACGCGACACGACGAGCCCATCGAACTCCCGGCCGGCGACCGCCGCCATGGCGAGGACGGCGCGTACGGCCGGGGGAAGTGGTTCGAGTCGCTGACGGACGGTCTCGCGAATCCCCTCGGGGATCGTGAAGCCGGTCCCGACTCCGCCGCATGCCGGATCGTACGCCAGGAGCCTCGCGATCTCACGGACGAAGAAGGGGTTTCCGTCGGTGATCCGGTGGATCCGGTCGACGAGTCCGTCGATCTGCGGCGAACCGCGAAGACCATCGAGGACCTCGCGCACGTCGCTGGTATCGAGTCCCCGTAGTGCGATTCGCGTGGCGTCCCGCGCCAGCTCGCCGAGTGCGTCCACGAGATCTGTCGCTGCGTGGGCCTCCGCATCGCGGTACGTCCCGATGAGAACGATTCGGCAGTCCTTCAGGGTGCGCGAGAGAAACGCGAGCAGGAGGGCGGATGCCCGGTCGGCCGCGTGCAGGTCGTCGACGACGACGAGCATGGGGCGAGGCGTCGCTGCAAGCCGCAGCGCGGTCGCGACCGCGTCGAAGAGGAGAAAGCGGCCGCTCTCGGGATCCGACGGTGCGGCAGCGGCCTCCGTGCCGGGAAGAGCGTCGGGCACCAGCCGCGCGAGCTGACGCGCATGGCGACCGAGAGCTGCGCGCCCGCCAGTTTCGAAACCGCCGAGGAGCTGCCGCAGGACTTCGATCCAAGGCCAGTAGGGTGGGGCACCGCCGGCTTCCCAGCAGCGGCCCCAGACGACGTGGAAATCGTGCGCGCGCGCTTCACTGGATACCTCGAGCGCGAAGCGGGTCTTTCCGATGCCGGCCTCGCCGGAGACCAAGATGAATCTGCCGGCACCGCTCCGGGCGTCGTCCATTGCGGTGCGCACACACGCGAGCTCCTCGCGACGACCGACGAATCGGTCGTCGTTCCAGCCGGGGAGCGGACCACCCATCGCGGTCGGATCGCCGACGAGAGCATGGTCCGGTTGGGTGCCGACGAGACGCTCTTCGAGCATCGGAGTTCCTCGTGCGTTGCCTTCTGTCCGGGGCGGGCCCCGGCGGTCAAGATCCGAAACGAACGACACCACCGGGGCGCGGTCTCAGGATCGGGTCGCCAGGGCAGGCAGGCGCCGCGGCGCTCGGGAGCCGCGGCCGGCCGGATCCCCGCGTTGGATCAGCAGAGCCGATTTCGGGGGCCCCCGGCCATCCATCCGGCTGATAGCACGCAGAACGACGCGTCATAGGCATTTCCACGTCCTGGCAAAACGGACCGTTGACGCTGCGGTCCGTCGTTCGCTATCCGTAAGGAAACCCGCGACAGGCACCTTATGAAATTAGGCGAAGGCGAAGAGCTCGAGCTCGACTCGATCGACCTGCAGATCCTGCAGACCCTGCAGCAGGACTGCAAGATTCCGCTGGCGCGGATCGGCGATCTGGTCGGCCTTTCGGCCCCGTCGGTGATCGAGCGGATCAAGAAGCTCGAGCATGGCGGCGTGATCCGCGGCTACCACGCCGCGATCGACGGCAAGCAGATCGGGCTCGACGTGACGGCGTTCATCGGCGTGCTGGTCGAGCACCCGGCGAGCGTCGAGGAGTTCGAGATGAAGGTCGCGTCGCTCGAGGGCGTCCTCGAGTGCCACCACGTGACCGGACAGCACACCATGCTGCTGAAGGTGAAGACGCGGGACACCGCGTCCCTGGAAGGTCTCATCCGTCAAGTACGGGGAATCGAGGGCGTGGCACGGACCGAGACCATGGTCGTGCTGTCGACGCACACCGAGCGCACCCAGCTGCCGCTGGGGGCGCAGCTCGAGGCGTGCCGCCAGCCGGCGTCGTCGCGACGCCGCGCGGGGCGCAACGGCGGCGAGCGCCACAAGGTGCTCGCGATGAAGCCGGCGGCGGGCGACGAATGACGTTCGCTCCGGGTCCGCCGACCACGAGCGGTGCGTCGCGACGGGCATTTCCAGTGACGACGGCCGGGAGCACGGGCACCACAGAGGGAAGCAAGCGAGGCTCGCGATGAACGAACACACTCAGCACGGATACCGGGAAGACTGCCCCGTCCACGGCGTCGAGGCCGTGCGCAGGATGCGCGAGAACCGCAAGGCCGCCGAGAAACACGGGCTCTACCGTCACCAGACGGAGAGCGATGCGTGCGGCGTCGGCTTCGTCGTGCACATGCGCGGCGAGAAGTCGCACGACATCGTCGAGAAGGGCCTGCAGATCCTGCGCAACCTCGAGCACCGCGGCGCGTGCGGCTGCGACCCGCTGACCGGCGACGGCGCGGGCATCCTCATGCAGATCCCGCACGGCTTCTTCGCCAACGCCTGCAAGCAGCTCGGCTTCACGCTGCCCGCGGAGGGCGAGTACGGCGTGGGGATGGTCTTCCTGCCGCGCGACGTCTTCGAGCGCAACGAGTGTCTGGAGATGTTCGAGAAGGCCGTCCGCGAGCAGGGACAGCGCATCCTCGGCTGGCGCAACGTGCCGGTCGATCCGACCACGACCGGTCCGCTCGCGCGCTCCTCGATGCCGGAGATCCGTCAGGTGTTCATCGCGCCGGGACGCAACGTCAAGGATCGCGCCGCGCTCGAGCGCAAGCTGTACGTCATCCGCAAGACGGTCGAGAACGAGGTCCGCGCGGCGAAGAACCTGCGCGACGCGGAGAGCTTCTACGTCCCGAGTCTCTCGACGCGTACCATCTGCTACAAAGGCCTCCTTCAGCCCGAGCAGATCCCGGCGTTCTACGCGGACCTGCGCGACCCGACGTTCGTGAGCGCGCTGGCACTCGTCCACCAGCGCTTCTCGACCAACACCTTCCCGTCGTGGGACCGCGCGCACCCGTACCGCTTCATCGCGCACAACGGCGAGATCAACACGCTGCGCGGCAACGAGAACTGGATGGTCGCGCGCGAGAAGCAGTTCTCGTCGCCGCTGTTCGGCGACGACATCGAGAGCATCCAGCCGGTGATCGACTCGACCACCAGCGACTCGGGTCGCTTCGACAACGCGCTCGAGCTGCTCGTGCAGAGCGGACGCTCGCTGCCGCACGCGGTCATGATGA
The DNA here is from genome assembly GCA_019749875.1 of Candidatus Binatia bacterium. GTDB lineage: Bacteria > Desulfobacterota > Binatia > UBA12015 > UBA12015 > VGTK01. The sequence goes on from JAIEPK010000474.1 coordinate 10,713, forward strand.
TGATCCCGGAGGCCTGGCAGAAGCACGAGAGCATGAGCGACACCAAGCGTGCGTTCTACGAGTACCACTCGTGCCTGATGGAGCCGTGGGACGGCCCGGCGTCGGTCGCGTTCACCGACGGCACCGTGATCGGCGCGATCCTCGACCGCAACGGACTGCGTCCGTCGCGCTACGTCGTGACCAAGGACGGGCTCGTCGTCATGGCGTCCGAGGTCGGCGTGCTGCCGATCCCGCCCGAGGACGTGGTCGCGAAGAACCGGCTGCAGCCGGGCCGCATGTTCCTGGTCGACACCGCCCAGGGACGCATCGTCGACGACGAGGAGATCAAGGAAGGCATGGCGGCGCGCAAGCCCTACCGCCAGTGGCTCGCCGAGAACCTGGTCAAGCTCGAGAGCCTGCCCGAGGTCGACAAGTCGCACGTGCCCGCCATCTACGACGAGGACGAGCTGCTCACGCTGCAGCAGGCCTTCGGCTACACGCTGGAAGACCTGCGCTTCGTCATGAACCCCATGGGGCTGAAGGGCGAGGAGGCGATCGGCTCGATGGGCACCGATACGCCGCTCGCGGTGCTGTCGGACAAGCCGCAGCTGCTGTTCAACTACTTCAAGCAGCTGTTCGCGCAGGTGACGAACCCGCCGATCGACCCGATCCGCGAGGAGCTCGTCATGTCGCTGAAGGCGACCATCGGCTCGGAGCAGAACCTCTTCGAGGAGACGCCGCTTCACTGCCACCAGCTCGAGCTCGAGCAGCCGATCCTCACCGACGAGGAGCTGGCGCGCATCAAGCGCATCGACAACGGCACGATCCGCACCGTCACGCTGTCGACGCTGTACTACGCGCGCGGCGGCGAGAACGCGCTCGAGCACGCGATCGACGATCTGTGCAACAAGGCGTCGGCCGCGGTGGCCGACGGCGCGACGATCCTCGTGCTGTCGGACCGCGAGGTCGACCGCGACTTCGCCGCGATCCCGAGCCTGCTCGCCACCGCGGCGGTGCACCACCACCTGATCCGCGAGGGCACGCGCACGCGCTGCGGTCTGGTGGTCGAGTCGGGCGAGCCGCGCGAGCCGCAGCACGCAGCACTGCTGGTCGGCTACGGCGCGGGCGCGATCAACCCCTACCTCGCGTTCCAGACGCTCAAGCAGCAGGTGCGCGAGGGCATCGTCACGGGTGTCGACGAGAAGACCGCCGTCAAGCATTTCGTGAAGGCGATCGGCAAGGGCCTGCTCAAGATCATGAGCAAGATGGGCATCTCGACGCTGCAGAGCTACCGCGGCGCGCAGATCTTCGAGGCCATCGGCCTCAACCAGGAGCTCATCGACCGCTACTTCACGTGGACCGCGACGCGCATCGAGGGCATCGGGCTCGACGTCATCGCGCGCGAGACCGGCATGCGCCACCACCACGCGTTCGACGTTTCGCCGTCGCTCGACGGCGAGCTCGATCCGGGCGGGCAGTACCAGTGGCGCCGCCGCGGCGAGTACCACTCGTACAACCCCGAGACGATCGCGCACCTGCAGCACGCGGTCCGCAAGGGCAGCTACGACCTGTTCAAGAAGTACACGCAGCTGGTCAACGAGGCCGACCGCAAGCTCTGCACGCTGCGTGGTCTCCTGCGCTTCAAGCAGGGCGTTCCGATTCCGATCGAGGAGGTCGAGCCGGCGAGCGAGATCGTCAAGCGCTTCAAGACCGGTGCGATGTCGCTCGGCTCGATCAGCAGAGAAGCCCACGAGAACCTCGCGATCGCGATGAACCGCCTCGGCGGCAAGTCGAACACCGGCGAGGGTGGCGAGGATCCCGTCCGCTACCACCTCGATCCCAACGGCGACTCGCGCCGCAGCTCGATCAAGCAGGTCGCGTCGGGCCGCTTCGGCGTGACCAGCCACTACCTCGTCAACTCGGACGAGCTGCAGATCAAGATGGCGCAGGGTGCGAAGCCCGGCGAGGGCGGGCAGCTGCCCGGCCACAAGGTCGACGAGTACATCGCCAAGATCCGCTACTCGACGCCCGGCGTCGGCCTGATCTCGCCGCCGCCGCACCACGACATCTACTCGATCGAGGATCTCGCGCAGCTGATCCACGACCTGAAGAACTCGAACGACCGCGCGCGCATCAGCGTCAAGCTGGTGGCCGAGGTCGGCGTCGGCACGGTTGCGGCGGGCGTGTCGAAGGCGAAGGCGGACGTCGTGCTGATCAGCGGCGACTCGGGCGGCACCGGCGCGTCCCCGCTGACCTCGATCAAGTACGCCGGCGCGCCGTGGGAGCTCGGCCTCGCCGAGACCCAGCAGGTGCTGGTGATGAACGACCTGCGCGGCCGCATCCGCGTCGAGACCGACGGTCAGCTGAAGACCGGACGCGACGTCGCGGTGGCAGCACTGCTCGGCGCCGAGGAGTTCGGCTTCGCGACGTCGGCACTGGTCGCTTCGGGCTGCATCCTGATGCGCGTCTGCCACCTGAACACCTGTCCGGTCGGCATCGCGACGCAGGATCCCGTCCTGCGCAAGCGCTTCGAGGGCAAGCCCGAGCACGTGGTGAACATGATGATGTTCATCGCCGAGGAGCTGCGCGAGATCATGGCCGAGCTCGGCTTCCGCAAGCTCGAGGACATGGTCGGGCGCGTCGACCGTCTCGACGTCCAGGACGCGATCGACCACTGGAAGGCGAAGGGCATCGACCTCACGCAGATCCTGCACAAGCCCGAGGTCCCGGCGGGTGTCGCGATCCGCTGCATCGAGAGCCAGGACCACGGCCTCGACAAGGCGCTCGACAACCAACTGTTGGAGCTCGCGAAGCCGGCGCTCGATCACGCGAAGCCGGTCGAGATCGCGCTGCCGATCCGCAACGTCAACCGGACGGTCACCACGATGCTGTCGGCGGAGGTCTCGCGCCGCTACGGCGAGAACGGCCTGCCGCCCGAGACGATCAAGATCCACTTCACCGGATCGGCGGGGCAGAGCTTCGGTGCGTTCATGGCGAATGGCCTTTCGGTCACGCTCGAGGGCGACGCCAACGACTACTTCGGCAAGGGCATGAGCGGCGGACGCATGGTCGTCGTGCCACCGCGCGAGGCGACGTTCGTGCCGGAGGAGAACATCATCGTCGGCAACGTATCGCTGTACGGTGCGACCGGCGGCGAGGTCTTCCTGCGCGGCATGGCGGGCGAGCGCTTCTGCGTGCGCAACTCCGGCGTGACGGCCGTCGTCGAGGGCGTCGGCGACCACGGCTGCGAGTACATGACCAAGGGGCTCGTGGTCGTGCTCGGACCGACCGGCCGCAACTTCGCGGCCGGCATGAGCGGTGGCGTCGCTTTCGTGTTCGACCAGGACCGCACGTTCAAGTCGCGCTGCAACATGGGGCAGGTCGAGATCGACCCGCTCGAGGCAAGCGACATCGAGCTGCTGCATGACCTCGTCAAGCGTCATTACGACTACACGCAGAGCGCTCAGGCATGGCGGCTGCTGTCCGGGTGGAAGCAGCTGTCGTCGAGCTTCGCGAAGGTCATGCCGGTCGAGTATCGCGCCATCCTTCAGAAGCAGCAGCGCGCGGCGGCCGGTCAGTCGGCGAGCGTCTGAGAACTTCGCATCGAGTTCGGAGAGGGAACGAGGTCGTCTGTGGGTAAGGTCACTGGATTTCTGGAAATCGAGCGCGAGATTCCCGCGCGTCGTCCCGTCGCCGAGCGTCTGAAGGACTGGCGCGAGCTCGAGGGCAAGCTGCCCGAGGACAAGCTGCGCGACCAGGGCGCGCGCTGCATGGATTGCGGCATCCCGTTCTGCCACAAGGGCTGCCCGCTCGGGAACATCATCCCCGACTGGAACGATCTCGTGTACCGGGGTCGCTGGGAAGACGCGATCGAGCGCCTGCACTCGACCAACAACTTTCCCGAGTTCACCGGCAGAGTGTGTCCCGCGCCGTGCGAAGAAGCATGCGTGCTGAACATCAACAACGAACCGGTGACCATCAAGCAGATCGAGAAGACGATCATCGATCACGCCTGGAAGCAGGAGTTCGTGGCGCCGAACCCGCCGCCCGCGAAGACCGGCAAGAAGGTCGCGGTGATCGGGTCGGGTCCGGCGGGCCTCGCCTGCGCGCAGCAGCTCGCGCGTGCCGGACACGACGTCACGGTGCTCGAGCGCGCCGACCGCATCGGCGGCCTGCTGCGCTACGGCATCCCCGACTTCAAGATGGAGAAGGACCTCATCGACCGCCGCATGGCGCAGATGGAGGCCGAGGGTGTGACCTTCCGCACGAGCGTGACGGTCGGCATCGACGTGACCGCCGATCAGCTACGCGCGGAGTACGATGCGATCGTGATTGCCGCCGGCGCCACGCAGTCGCGCGACCTTCCGGTTCCGGGCCGCGAGCTCAAGGGCATCCACTACGCGATGGAGTTCCTGCCGCAGCAGAACAAGGTCGTCGCGGGTGACAAGGTCGAGGGCCAGATTCGTGCCGACGGCAAGAAGGTGATCATCCTGGGTGGTGGCGACACCGGCAGCGACTGCCTCGGCACGTCGAACCGGCACGGGGCCGTATCCGTACACCAGTTCGAGCTGCTGCCGCAGCCGCCCGCGTCGCGTACGGAAGACGTCGCACCGTGGCCCTACTGGCCGATGATCCTGCGCACCTCGTCGTCGCACGAGGAAGGCGTCATCCGCGACTTCAGCATCAACACCAAGAAGTTCAGCGGCGACACGAACGGCAACGTCAAGAAGCTGCACGGCGTGCGTCTCGAGTGGCAGAAGCAGCCCGGAGGCGCGCCGCCGAAGATGGTGGAGATCCCGGGCAGCGACTTCGAGATCGAGTGCGATCTCGTGCTGCTGGCGCTGGGATTCCTGGGACCCGAGAAGCCGCTGCTGGAGCAGTTCGGCGTGGCGCTCGATCCGCGCGGGAACGTCGTCGCGGATGCCGATTACGCATCGAGCGTTCCCGGCGTGTTCGCATGCGGAGACGCGCGGCGCGGACAGTCGCTCGTGGTCTGGGCGATCTGGGAGGGACGCGAGGCGGCGCGCGGGGTGGACAAGTACTTGATGGGGGAGACGGAGCTGCCGGCGAGTCCGTTGGTGTGAAGGTCCTTCCGAAGGGCCTCCGCGCGGCCGCATCGCGGCGAGTGGACGCGCGGGGGCCGCGGCTTGCGCAGCGAGCTGCGTCGTCGTCGACCGGGTGTGCGGTCGTCACAAGTGTCGGCGGGAGTCGTCAGCCCAGCCGCGTTCGGGTTCTGCGGCTGGTTGCGGCGCGATGACTCGGCCGATCGCTTCCGCGGCTTGTATGTGGCGGCATTTCACGTCGGACTGGATCGCTCCCCCGACCGTTCCCGGCGTAAGCGATCGACGACCTCGTCAGGGCAGACGAAGTGGGAGGCCCGTCGACGCTGTCCATCGCCAGCGGCGGCCGGCTCGAGTACGAAAGTCGGGTCGCCGTATGCTTGACACACGCCCCACGTGTTGAGGTCGGGTGCCTTCTCGTAGCACGCCAGCCTCGCCTCGAGTGACGCAGCCCGACAGATCGTTCCCGGTTCCCGCGTAGTCGTTGATGCCGATGCAGAGTGCGCTCTTCGCCATGATCCGCTCCTTCGACCCGCGGACCTGCGGCGTGCGTTCGCGTTCCGTGATGGACTGCGAGACGAGCCGATCCGCGGAGATCGCGTCCGGTTCCGTGCTCGCATCGAATCGAGGAATGACCACGGGTGCCCCGGGGTCGGCTGCCGACCGGGCAAGGGGAGTGCCGCGGAGCGAGCCGATGTCGCGCGCACGCAGCATCCTCGAGGTGCTCCCGGCGCGTCGCGCGCGCGGCTCGTCACCGCGCGCGGTCGACCACGTGCGTCTGCCTGCGAGGTCACCCGCGGATGGTCCGTCGGTTTCGCCGGACGACGGATGATGCTCGGCGGCGCGATCCCGGACGTGAATCCCCTCGGCGATGTTCGCGCGGCGTGCGGCACGAGAAGCGCCCTCGCGAGATCCTCGCGTAGACGCGCACGCGCTCGAACCGAGAGACGCCGGGTTGATCAGTCCGGCTCGTAATTCTCTTCGAATTCGTTTGCCTGCACTGCGTACCCGTCGCCCCCGGACTCGTCGTTGAAGACGAGGTAGTCCCCGGCCTCGTAGTGTGTCCGGCCTTCCTTCGTCGAGATCGCTCCTGGGGCGTCCGCGATCTCGGCCCAGACCGGAGTGGTCTTGATGTAGACGCCGGGGCTGAGCCTTCGGTAGGTGCGCGCGAAGACGTCGGCATCGACGGTGTAGACGTCCCCCTTGCTGTCGACCAGCCAGTCGCCCTGCTTGGCGTGCTGCGTGGCACCCCACTTCCGGTAGCTGATTCCGTCCGTGTCGAACTCGATCCGGACTGCGGTCACGAAGGAGCTTGCCTTGCGTCTGTAGCGCTTGCGTCCGCTCATCATCCGGATCCTACTTCATGCCGCACACGGGGGTAGTCCGCTTCGACGTCCGGCCGACCCACGAGACGCCTTTCGAACGCCTCAGTGCTCGTGGCACCGGCCTCCGTCCCCATCGACGCACCGTCGCTTCTCCGCGAAGGACCGTGGATTGGCATGCGCGGTCGATCCGAACGAGTCCCGACCCGAGCGCTCTGACGGGCGAGCCGTGCGGGTCGGCCGTTCAGCTCGCCGGGGGTGGCGGGGGTGGGGCGCCCGCCGGGTTCGCCGGCCTGATCAAGGTGTCGAATTTCGGCAGAACGTAGCCGGCCTGGCTGATCCCCATCAGGGCGACGAGCTCGACGGGAACGTCCCACAACGCGCCGTCGAGAGCGCTCTTGACGACGAACAGCACGACGACGAGCAAGGTCCAGAAGAGCATCTGCGCGCGGGCGATCGAGACGACGCCCTGCGGTGCGGCGGGGGAGAAATCGAGAACGAGGTCGAACAGCCGTGCTTCTTGCGCGGATCGGGCTGGTGTCGAGCTGGGAGACGACGGTGAAACGTAGGTGACGCCGCCGGTGACGAGAGACATGGCCATCAAGGCCAAAAGTGTCGGAGGAATCGTCGGCACGGAGAGGCGCACCAGGCCGTAGAACAGCACCATCGCGCCGATGGCGACCGTCCAGATCAGGATCTGCGTGCGCGCCAGCGAGTAGCGGCCATTCTCGACGCACAGCCACTTGAGGGTCGGCCTTGCTCCTGCCGCGCGCCCGACGAGCACGGCGAGAAAGCCGAGCATGGCCAGCAGGATCGAGATCGTCCAAGCCCACGCCGGAACGGTCTGCCCGACGTTGACCTCGCGCGGACCGACGGCCCTGTCCGCACACTTCGGGCCGTTGCAGTTCCATTCGACGATGGGCCGAAAGCGGCTCATCGCCTTGTAGCAGGGGATCAGCTGCTTCGCGCTCAGATCGAACAACAGCAGCGTCCCCGTCTCGGAAACCTTGGTGCCGAGTCGATCTTCCCACCATTCTTGGCGAGGGACGACGAATGCGGGCTCGAGCCGCTGCCCCTCATCCGGCGCAACGTCGGTGACCGAATGTCCGGCCTTCAGGAGCAGTCGCGGCGCGCTCTCCGCACTCACGGTCCCGGTCACGTAAACGCTGATCAGATGAGACTGCAGCTGGCCGTCGGGCATGTACACCTTCTGCGGCTGATCATCCGACGTCACAGCAGAGCTCGTCGCCGCGTCGCCCGACGCGGCTGCGCTCCCCGTGACGGTCAGCAGGACGAGCAGCGCACACCGCGCGACCACGTCGCATCCGTACGATCGGCGACCAAGCAACGGTTTCATGATGCCTCCATCTTTCGACCACTCCTGTGCGCTCGGAGCGGTAGCAAGAATCGAGTCCCTCCGGTCACGGGTCGCGACGTCGAGCACGGTGCGGGCGGCATTCGATCGCGCCGCGCTGCCGTTCGACATTTCGGACTGCGGTCGGGACGGCGTTGACCTCTCGAACGGACACTTCGCCGTCCGCTCGTGCCGCGATCGCGCGCCGAGGGCGCATCGGGAGCGAAGCTTCGGGGCGGACGGTCTCGCGAGCCCGACGGACATGCGACGCCACGCGTGCGGCGCCGGACCAGCGTCCGGCCCGATCGACGCGACCGGTACGGTCAATCACACCATCTCGCCGACGCACCGTCTCGCCGAGCAGATCTCCGGCATCGCAGCCGTCGCAGCGACGAGCCCGGCGAGGTGCACGGTCGTCACGAGCCTTCGGTGAGAAACGTGTGCCGCTGCAGCGGCGTCTCGTCGGGCGGCGCGAGCGTCAGCTCGACGTCGACGGTGAGCTGCCCGACCGCGATCTGTCCGGGGGGTGTTGCTCGCATCGTGTCAGCTCGCGCGAGCTGCGCTTGGGGCAGATGACCCAGCTCGCGTCTCCCTCCGTGAGAAACGTAAGATTGACGTCGCGGGTCCGTTGACACTCGCGCGTCGGCGGTTCTACTGTTCGCCCGCTCGCGACGTCCGCTCCGACCCCGCGAGCACGCAGCATCGGCAGCACTCGCCCGCCCGACGTTCGGTCCGGCGAGCCGTTCCACCGCTCCCCGACGAGGTGACACGATGTCGACTCCCATTTCGAAGCTTTGCGTGGTGGCGACCGCGGCGGTGGTCGTCGCCTGGACGGGCATCGCGATCGCCCAGCAGAATACCGATCAGCAGAAGTGCCTGAACGCGATCAACAAGGACGGCGCGCTGGTCGCGAAGGCACAGGGCAAGGCCAGCGTCGCCTGCGTCAAGGATGCCGGCACCGGAAAGCTCGTCGGCACCGCCGACGCATGCTTGACGGCCGATGCCAAGGGCAAGATCGCGAAGGCGAAAGGCAAGACGCTGAGCGACGAGACCAAGTCGTGCGGCACGGCACCGAGCTTCGGCTACCCCGGTGGTGCCGCGACCAACACGGGCGCGCAGCAGGCCGAGCTCGACCTGGTCGCCGACGTCTTCGGCGCGTCCCTCGACCCGGCGATCACCAGCTGCACGACCAGCAAGGCGGGCTGCGGCTGCCAGCAGAAGGTCGCCGACGACGTGACCAAGCTCGCCGACACGAAGCTCGCCGAGTTCCTGAAGTGCAAGAAGACGGTGCTGAAGAGTGGTGCGAGCAGCGCCGCCGCGCTCGAGGCCTGCGTCGCCGACGGCGGCACCACCGGCTCGATCACCGCCGACAGCAAGGGCAAGATCGCGAAGGCGATCGTCAAGCTGACGGCCGACATCGGCAAGAAGTGCGACACGCCGGGTGTGACGTCGGGCGCGTTCCCCGGCACGTGCACGGGCCTCACCGGCAGTGCGCTCGCGATCTGCCTCGATCGCGTCGTCGAGTGTCGCGTCTGCCAGGCGATCAACGACATGGACGCGCTGGCGGTGAACTGTGACGTGTTCGACGACGGCAGCGCGAACGGCAGCTGCGCGTCCGGCGCGGGCCCGACCCCGGTGCCGTCGCCGAGCCCCAGCCCGAGCCCGTCGCCGACGCCGGCGTTCCCACCGGGCACGATCCTGCAGGGCGTCCTGACGCCGACCACGGGCCGCTTCAACTACAATCTGGTCCTGGGCGTGGCAGGGGCCGACGCGGCATGTACGGCGCGCTTCCCGGGCACGCACGCCTGCACCTACGCGAACCTGCAGGCTGCCGAGGCGGCCGGCGACCTCGACGGCGCGAAGGACACCAACGGGACGACCGTGACGTCGTTCTGGGCAATCGACGCCTCGCATGCCAACCAGTTGCAGTGCACGACCACGGTGGCATGGGACTACGCGACGGCGCACACGGGACACTTCGGCGAGAAGGTCAACCTGAACAGTGCGGCGGGGACGCTCAGCGCGCTGCAGTCGGGCTCGGCGGCCGGCGTGTTCTGCCTGAACTCGAGCTGGGTGGGCTGCTGCCTGTAGGCCTGCGGGCGGTGACGGCGCATGGGCGCCGGCACCGCCGCGCACGCACGGCCGCGCCCCCGCGTCGTGACCGGACACGCCTGCGGCCCCGCGTGACGTGGACGGCCGCGGCGATCGTGGCAGCGGTCGTGGCGCTGTCGTTCGCGGGCACGGCGTTCGCCGCGCGCAAGCGCGCCAAGCGGCCACCGGCCCCCACGCCGACCCCGGCGGTGCGCGCCCTCGGCTGCAAGCAGAG
>JAIEPK010000215.1 GCA_019749875.1 Candidatus Binatia bacterium
GTGCTGCGCGCGCACGGCGGCAACGTGTCGCGTGCCGCCGCGACGCTCGGATTGTCGCGCGCGATGCTGCACAAGCGGCTGCGCGCCACGCGCGCGCGCGGCTGAGGCGACGCCAGCCGACGCGCACGGCCGAGGCGACGCCACGTTGCGCGCGGGCCGCCGAGGCGACCGCACCTCGCGCGCGAGCGCTGGTTCCGGCCGATGCGCGTCACCGCGTCAGGCGCAGAAAGGTCCGGAACAGGCGCTTGACGGTCGGCGTCAGGCGCGTGCGATTGTAGGCGTCGCCCGCCTTGCGGATCGCCTCGGCCTGGGTCGGGTAGGGATGGATGACGCTCGCGAGCCTGCCAAGGCCGACCTTGCCGACGATCGCCAGCGCGAGCTCGCCGATCATCTCACCGGCGTGACGGGCGACGATCGTACCGCCGAGGATCTCGTCGCTGCCGCGACGAACGTGGATCTTGACGAAGCCGTCCTCCTCGCCGTCGGCGAGTGCACGGTCGACGTCGCGCATCGGAACGGTGAAGGTGGTCACCTCGATGCCGCGCTCCGTGGCCTCGTGCTCGTAGAGGCCGACGTGGGCGATCTCCGGATCGGTGTAGGTGCACCACGGCATGGTGAGCGCGGAGAGCTTCTTGCGTCCGAAGAAGAGCGCGTTCTGGATCACGATGCGGGCGGCGAAGTCGGCCGCATGCGTGAACTTGTGCGCCATGCACACGTCGCCGGCGGCGAAGATGCGCGGATTGGTCGTGCGCAGGTGGTCGTCGACGTGCACGCCGCGCTGCATGTCCCACGCGACGCCGACGTGCTCGAGGCCGAGACCCTCGACGTTCGGCGCACGCCCCGCGCCGACCAGGATCTCGTCGACCACGACCTCGCCGCGGTGCCCGTCCGCGGCGGCGTACGACAGTCGCTTGTCGCCGTCGGGACCTGCTGCGACCCGCTCGATGGTCGCCCCGAGCACCAGCCGGATGCCTTCGCGGACGAACGCCTCCTGGACGATCTCGGCGGCGTCGGCGTCCTCGCGATTGAGCACGTGCGCCGAGTCGTGCAGCAGCGAGACCTCGCTGCCGAGACGCGCGAACGCCTGCGCGAGCTCGCAGCCGATCGGTCCGGCGCCGATCACGGCGAGGCGTCGCGGCAGCGTGGTCAGCGTGAACACGCTCTCGTTGGTCAAGTATCCGGCGTCGGCCAGGCCGGGGATCGACGGGGCGACGGCGCGGGCGCCGGTCGCGATGACCGCGCGCTTGAATCGCAGCGTACGCCCGCCGACCTCGACGGTGTCGGCGGAGGCGAAGCGCGCCGCGCCGAGAAACACGTCGACGCCGAGCTCGTCGCGGAAGCGTCGCGCGGAGTCGTGGTGCGCGATGCGTGCCCGGATCCGGCGCAGACGCTCCATGACGGCGGCGAAGTCGGGCCGCCCGCTCGCCGCCGCGGGAAAGCCGAGCTCGGCGGCGGCGGCGACGTCGCCTGCGACACGCGACGAGCGGATCAGGCATTTCGATGGCACACATCCGACGTTCAGGCAGTCGCCGCCCATGAGCTGGCTCTCGATCAGCGCGACCTTGGCGCCGAGCCCCGCCGCGCCCGCGGCCGTGACCAGTCCAGCCGTGCCCGCACCGAGCACGACCAGGTTGTAGCGTCCGGCCGGCTCCGGGTTCTGCCAGTCCGTGGGATGAACGTGCGCGACGAGCTCGCGGTCGGATGCGTCGTCGGCGAGCACGCGCGGACCGGTGTGGGAGCTGGAAGGGTGGGCCGTCGTGCTCACGGGGTCGTCTCCGTCGCTGCCGAGGCGGCATCGCGCGCGCTCGCGCGGACCGCATCCTTGAATCGCTCGTCCATCCCTGACAACTCTGGAGGTGCTCCCTCGGTGCTTCGCCGCGAGCCGCCGAGGGTCATCTCGCTGCACCCCGAATCCATGCACGGGTCGTTGGCATCCGATCCGAGCTGGTTTCATCCAGGAATGGCGGCGACGGAGCAAATGGGGAAGGTCGCTGGAGTCGGAAAGGCCTCGTGCCGATGATCCAGCGTCGGTCGGGCATCCTGCTGGGAGAGTGCAATGGCGAATCCGTTGGTTGAGGTTCAGAAGTTCGGTCAGAGCATCTGGTACGACAACATCCGCCGCGGAATCATCACCTCCGGGCAGCTGCAGTCGATGGTCGACGACGACGGCCTGCTCGGCATCACCTCGAATCCGGCCATCTTCGAAAAGGCGGTCGTCGGCAGCCACGATTACGACCAGGCGATCAAGGCGCTGGTCGGTCAGGGCGTCGCGTCGTCGGTCGACGTGTACGAGCGGCTCGCGATGGAGGACATCCAGTGGGCCGCCGACGTCATGCACCCGGTGTACGTCCGCACCAATGCGCGTGACGGCTACGTCAGCTTCGAGGTCGCGCCGTCGCTCGCCAACGACGCCAAGGGCACGGTGGAGTACGCGCGCCGCGCCTGGGCGACGATCGGTCGCGAGAACGTGCTCATCAAGGTCCCGGGTACGCCCGAGGGCATGCACGCGATCCAGACGCTGATCGGCGAGGGGATCAGCGTCAACGTCACCCTGCTGTTCTCGGTCGAGGCCTACGAGGCCTGCGCCGAGGCGTACCTCGCCGGGCTCGAGAAGTACGTCGGCACCGGGCGCAACCCGGGCCGCGTGGCCAGCGTCGCGAGCTTCTTCATCAGCCGCATCGACACCCTGGTCGACGACAAGCTGAAGGCCCTCGCCGAGAAGGCCGGCGACGCCGCCAAGAAGAAGCAGATCGAGGACCTGTACGGGAAGGTCGCGATCGCCAACGGCATCGTCGCGTACGAGAGCTACAAGCGCATGGTCGCGAGCGACCGCTGGCGCGCGCTCGCCGCGAAGGGTGCGCAGACGCAGCGCGTGCTGTGGGCCAGCACCAGCACCAAGAATCCCGCCTACCCGAAGACCAAGTACGTCGACGACCTGATCGCCCCCGACACCGTCAATACCATTCCCGAGGAGACCTTCGTCGAGTACCGCAAGAGCGGCAAGCCGCATGCGGCCCTGGTCGGCGACTGGGACAAGACGCTCGCCGACGCCAAGGCCACGATGAAGTCGCTCGAAGCGGTCGGCATCTCGATGAAGGACGTCACCGACACGCTGCTCAAGGACGGCATCAAGAAGTTCGTCGAGCCGTTCAACGAGCTCATCGACTCGATCGAGAAGAAGCGCCGGATGCTCCAGGCGGCCTGAGCCGCCCGAGCCGTCGTGCCGAGGAGCGGGGATGGCGCCGCGCCGGCGGCGGGAGAGAGAGGGGGCGAGAGGATGGCGCAGCAGACGGACGCGCGCCGCGAGCGCGGCGGAGGACGAGCGGGCGTTCGGCGGGCGCGCGTCGAGCGGCCGGCGAAGCGACGAGTCCTCCAGGCGAGCGAGCCCGTCACCGGCGGGCCGTCGATCGATCTCACCTGCATCAACACCATCCGCACGCTGGCGATGGACGCGGTGCAGGCGGCGAACTCGGGGCATCCGGGCACGCCGATGGCGCTCGCGCCGGTCGCCTACGCGGTCTGGCAGCGCTACCTGCGCTTCGATCCCGAGGCCCCGATCTGGCCGAACCGCGACCGCTTCGTGCTGTCGAACGGCCACGCGTCGATGCTCCTCTACGCGATGCTGCACCTCACCGGGGTGAAGGCCGTGAACGCGCAGTACGAGAGCGTCGGCAAGCCGTCGGTCACGCTCGACGACCTGAAGCGCTTCCGGCAGCTCGACTCCAAGTGCCCGGGACATCCCGAGTACCGCTGGACCTCGGGTGTCGAGACCACCACCGGGCCTCTCGGCCAGGGAGTGGCGACGAGCGTCGGCATGGCGCTCGCCGGCAAGTGGATGGCGGCGTACTTCAACCGTCCCGGCTACACGATGTTCGACTACGACGTGTACGCCGTGTGCGGCGACGGCTGCCTGATGGAGGGCATCTCGAACGAGGCGGCGTCGCTCGCGGGACATCTGCGGCTCGCGAACCTCTGCTGGATCTACGACAACAACCACATCACGATCGAGGGCCACACCGCCCTCGCGTTCAGCGACGACGTCGCGACGCGCTTCGTCGGGCTGGGCTGGAACGTGACGCGGGTGGGCGACGCGAACGACCTCGAGATGCTGTCGCGTGCGATCGACGTGTTCAAGGCGACGAACGATCGTCCCACGCTGATCATCGTCGACAGCCACATCGGCTGGGGCGCGCCGACCAAGCAGGACACGTCGGCCGCGCACGGCGAGCCGCTCGGCGAGGACGAGATCCGCGCCGCGAAGCGCAACTACGGCTGGCCGGAGGACGAGAAGTTCCTCGTGCCGCGCGGCGTGCGCGAGGAGTTCGCGCGCGGCATCGGCACGCGCGGTCGGACGCTGCGCAACGCGTGGCTCGCCTCGTTCAAGCGCTACAAGAAGGCCTTCCCGGCGCTCGCCGACCAGCTCGATCGCATGCAGCATCGCAAGCTGCCCGACGGCTGGGACAAGGATCTGCCGGTGTTCCCCCCCGATCCGAAGGGCCTCGCGACGCGCGACTCGTCGGGCAAGGTGCTCAATGCCCTCGCGCCGCGGCTGCCGTGGCTCGTCGGCGGTGCGGCCGACCTCGCACCGTCCACCAAGACGCGCTTGACGTTCGACGGCGCCGGAGACTTCGCGGCCGGATCGTACGGCGGCCGCAATCTGCACTTCGGCATCCGCGAGCACGCCATGGGTGCGGTGCTCAACGGCATGAGCCTGTCGAAGATCCGGCCCTTCGGCTCGGGCTTCCTGATCTTCTCGGACTACGGCCGCCCCGCGATCCGGCTCGCGGCGCTGATGGAGATCCCGGTCGTGTACGCGTTCACGCACGACTCGATCGGTCTCGGCGAGGACGGTCCGACGCACCAGCCGGTGGAGCAGCTGCCGTCGCTGCGTGCGATTCCCGGGCTGGTCACGCTGCGTCCCGGGGACGCGAACGAGGTGACCGAAGCGTGGCGCGTCGTCGCCCAGCTGCGCCACGAGCCGGCGCTGCTGATCCTCAGCCGTCAAGCCATGCCGACGCTCGACCGCGGGAAGTTCGGCTCGGCGAAGGGCGTCGCGAAGGGCGCCTACGTGCTCGCCGACGCGCCGGGCGGCAAGGGCGCGCCCGAGGTGATCTTGATCGGCACGGGCAGCGAGGTGTCGCTGTGCGTCGCGGCCCACGAGAGGCTCGTCGCGCAGGGCGTGCGCGCGCGTGTGGTCAGCATGCCGTCGTGGGAGCTCTTCGAGCGCCAGCCGGAGGCGTACCGCGACTCCGTGTTGCCGCCCGCGGTCGCGGCGCGCGTGTCGGTCGAGCAGGCATCGACCTTCGGCTGGGAGCGCTGGGTGGGGGCGCGTGGAGTGGCGATCGGCATGCGGACGTTCGGTGCGTCGGCGCCGATCAAGGACCTGATGCAGAAGTTCGGTTTCACCGTGGAAGCGGTGGTCGACGCGGCGCTCGCGCAGGTCGGACGCACGGGCGGTGCGGTGCCGCGAGCGCCCGCCGCCGTGGCGCGTCCGGCCGCGGCGACGAAAGCCGCGAAGGCGAGCAAGCCGGCAACACGCGGCAAGGCGCGCACCGCGCGCCGGCGTCGGTGAGCACCGGCGCGGACGGATGCGGGGAGCGAAGGAGGCAATCGTGCAGCTGGGGATGATCGGTCTGGGTCGAATGGGCTTCAACATCGTCAAGCGCCTGATGCGCGCCGGGCACACCTGCGTGGTGTACGACCCGAATGCGAAGGCGGTCGCGGATCTCGTCAAGGAAGGTGCCGTCGGTGCCGCGTCGCTCGACGAGCTCGTGCAGAAGCTCGAGAAGCCGCGCGCCGCCTGGATCATGGTGCCGGCCGCGGCGACGGACTCGGTGATCGAGGATCTCGCGAAGCGGCTCGAGCAGGGCGACATCGTCATCGACGGCGGCAACTCGTACTTCCGCGACGACCGGCGTCGCGCGCAGGCGCTGAAGCCGAAGGGCCTGCACTACGTGGACTGCGGTACGAGCGGCGGCGTTTGGGGTCTCGACCGCGGCTATTGCCTGATGATCGGCGGCGAGAAGCCGATCGTCGAGCACCTCGACCCGATCTTCAAGACGATCGCGCCGGGGCGAGGGACGATCGAGCGCACCGCGGGCCGCGAGAAGCTGGGCGGCACGGCCGAGGACGGCTACCTGCACTGCGGGCCGGCCGGCGCCGGGCACTTCGTCAAGATGGTCCACAACGGCATCGAGTACGGCATCATGGCCGCATTCGCCGAGGGCTTCGACATCCTGAAGAACGCCGACATCGACAAGCGTCCGACCACCGTCGACGCCGAGACGGCGCCGCGCATGAACCACGATCTCGACTACACGATCAACGTCGCGGACGTCGCCGAGGTGTGGCGCCGTGGCAGCGTCGTGGGATCGTGGCTGCTCGATCTCGCGGCGATCGCGCTCGCGAAGAGTCCGGATCTGACCGAGTTCAGCGGGCGTGTTTCGGACTCGGGCGAGGGCCGCTGGACGATCATGGCGGCGATCGAGGAAGCGGTGCCGTGCGAGGTGCTGACCTCGGCGCTGTACTCGCGCTTCCGCTCGCGCCAGGACCATACCTTCGCCGAGAAGGTGTGCTCGGCGATGCGCTACCAGTTCGGCGGACACCTCGAGCGTCCGGCGGGCGGCTGACGCCCGCCTCGGCTCGGCGATTGCAATGCCGAGCCGAGAAGTTCGATCCGACTTCCCACCGGCTCGGCCGATCACCAGCGGCGGGCCGGCTGGGCTGATCCATCCGACAGGAGACCACGATGGCCGAAGCCGACGACCTGAAGATGCGCACCCTGAACCTCGGGCGAACCACACCGGAGCCGAACACGCTGGTGATCTTCGGTGCCGCGGGCGACCTCACGCGGCGCAAGCTGCTGCCCGCGGTGTGGAACCTGAAGCTCGACGGTCTTCTGCCGGAGAACTTCGCGGTGGTCGGCTTCACGCGCCGCGAGTGGGACGACCAGACGTTCCGCAGCGGCGCGCGCGAGGCGGTCGCCAAGTACTCGCGGCGCAAGCTCGACGAGCAGAAGTGGCCCGAGTTCGAGAAGGGTCTGTTCCACTCGAAGGGCGCCTTCGACGACCCCGAGGCCTACGCCGAGCTGAAGCGGAAGCTGGACGAGATCGACCGCGAGCGCGGCATCCCCGGCAACCGCGTCTACTACCTGTCCATCCCGCCGAGCACGATCGCGACCTGCGTCGATCAGCTGCAGCGTGCCGGTCTCGTCGAGTCGCTCGAGCCGGACCGTCCGTTCACGCGCATCATCGTCGAGAAGCCGATCGGGCACGATCTCGAGAGCGCCAAGCGCATCAACGACGACGTCGCACGGGTGTTCGACGAGAAGCAGGTCTTTCGCATCGACCACTACCTGGGCAAAGAGACCGTCCAGAGCATCCTCGTGCTGCGCTTCGCGAACTCGATCTTCGAGCCGCTGTGGAACCAGAAGTACATCGACCACGTGCAGATCACGGTCTCGGAGGAGGAGGGTGTCGGCACGCGTGCGGGCTACTACGAGGAGGCCGGCGCGCTGCGCGACATGGTGCAGAACCACATTCTGCAGCTCCTCTGCTTGACGGCGATGGAGCCGCCTTGGTCGATGTCGGCGGACGTGGTGCGCGACCAGAAGATGGGCGTCTTGAACTGCCTGCGGACGATCCCGGCCGACGAGGTCGACAAGCACGTCGTGCGGGCGCAGTACGGTCCGGGCAAGCACCACGGCAACGAGGTGCCCGGCTACCGGCGCGAGGACCGCGTCAAGTCGGACTCGACCACCGAGACCTACGTCGCGATCAAGGCGTGGATCGACAACTGGCGCTGGTCGGGCGTGCCGTTCTACCTGCGCACGGGCAAGGCGCTGCCCAAGCGCGCGAGCGAGATCGCGATCCAGTTCAAGCCGGTGCCGTCGATCCTGTTCAACGCCGAGCCGAACAGCGCGCTCGAGCCGAACGTGCTGGTGGTGCGCATCCAGCCGGACGAGGGCCTGTCGCTGCAGATCGCGACCAAGGCGCCGGGTCCGCGGGTGCGCATCTCGCCGGTGCAGATGGACTTCCAGTACGGCGAGGCGTTCCGTGACGAATCGCCCGAGGCCTACGAGCGCCTGCTGCTGGACGTCATGGCCGGCGACGCGACGCTCTTCATGCGTCGCGATGCGGTCGAGGCGTCGTGGGCGTGGGTCACCGGCATCCTCGACGCCTGGCAGAAGAGCGGGGCGCGCTGGCTGCCCGAGTATGCGGCGGGGTCGTGGGGACCCGTCGAGGCGGACCGGTTGATCCAGAACGACGGCCGCAGGTGGCGCGAGGTTTGAGCGTCGCGCCGCGGCGCTGCGCTCCCGGCGAGGCGTGACGTGAAGGCGGACGGAACCGAGACCATCATCGCGGGCGATCTCGGCGGCACCAAGACGCTGCTCGCCCTGTACCACGAGAAGAGCGGCCGCTTCGCGCTGCTGCGCGATGCGACCTACCCGAGCCGGGGGCACCAGACGTTCGAGGAGATCCTCGACGACTTCCTCGCTGCGGGGCCGGCGGAGACGATCGACGCCGCATGCTTCGACGTCGCGGGGCCGGTCTCGGAGGGGCGGGTGCAGACGACCAATCTGCCGTGGCTGCTCGACGAGCGTGCGCTCGCGAGCAAGCTCGCCACGCCGCGGGTCAAGCTACTGAACGACCTCGAGGCGACCGCGTACGGCATGCTGCATCTGCCGGCGTCGGATCTGGTCTGCCTCCATCCCGGGGCGACGCCGGCGCGTCCCGGACACATCGCCGTGATCGCCGCCGGGACGGGCCTGGGCGAGGCCTACCTGTTCTGGGACGGCACGGGACACCATCCGGTCGCGTCGGAGGGCGGACACGCCGACTTCGCGCCGCGTAACGACGTCGAGATCGGGCTGCTGCGCTGGCTGCGCGACAAGCTGGGCGGCGGCCACGTCAGCTATGAACGTGTCCTGTCCGGGCCCGGACTGTTCGGCGTCTACGAGTACCTGCGCGACAGCGGGGCCGCACCGGAATCGGACGCGTTGAAGACCGCGCTGCAAGGCGGGGGCGATCCGAGCGCCGCCGTCTCGCGTGCCGCGCTCGAGCACGGCGACGCCCTCGCGAATCGGACGCTCGACGTGTTCTGCGAGCTCTACGGCGCGGAGGCGGGCAACATGGCGCTGCGCTGCCTGACCACCGGCGGCGTCTACCTGGGCGGCGGCATCGCGCCCAAGATCCTGCCGGCGCTGCAGCGCGGCTTCGTGCGCGGCTACCTCGACAAGGGCCGTTTCGCGAAGCTGCTCGGCGACATCCCCGTGCACGTGTCGCTGGAGCCGCGCACGGCGCTGCTCGGCGCGGCGAACTTCGCGCTCCGCCTGTAGGCGCATCGCCGGAATCATCGAGGACCTCGGCCGCGCGTCAATCGGTGCCGAGCAGTCCCGCCTTGAGGCTCGCATCGGCGGGCTTGTCGCCGAGCCAGATGCCCCACAGGGCGCGCATGAAGTCGGGGCCGGGAATCGTGCCCTTGACCTGGCCGCCGATCGTGACCGTCGTGCCCGTGCCGGGAACGTAGTCGAACGACGCTTGCGAGCCGGTGACCAGCGGCTGGGTGAAGAACCCGGAGAACTGGTCGACCTGCGGCTGCAGCGCGGCCGACGCCGTGTGCGCGAAGCCCTCGCGCATCGCGTTCACCATCTCCTCGTGCGTCACGTCGCGCAGGAACTGCAGCAGCATGCGCTTGGGCTCGTCGGTCCGGATCGCACTGCCGGCGTCGTGCGTCGGCGTCGCGAGGTAGAGGCCGCCCACGTAGACCTTCACGAAGATGTACGCGACGCGGACGCCCATGCCGTTGAGGGTGACGCTCTGTCCGCCGACGGTCGCGGTGTCGGGAAAGGTCACGCCCTGCACGGTCTTGGCGAGCGCGGGCGGCGCGCTCGCGAGGCTCAGGGCACACGTCAGTGCGATCATCGTCCGTCGAAGCATGGTCTCCTCCCTGGTCCTACGACACGACCACTGTGGGCACGGGCGAGCGCGTCTCGCTGCCGGCGCACACGGTCACGTCGACAGGCACGTCTACTCACCACTCTGCTGAATCAGCTTCGCGATCAGGGCGGTCCACCCGGTCTGATGGTTGGCGCCGACGCCCGCGCCGGTCTCGCCGTGGAAGTACTCGTGGAACAGCAGCAGGTCCCGGAAGTGCGGGTCGTCGCGAAACGCCTTCATCTCGCGCAGGCACGGCCGCACGCCGTCCTCGCCGGGCAGAAAGATGCGGCTCAGCCGGCGCGACAGCTCCGCGGCGACCTGCCACAGATTCATGCGCACGCCGGAGCCGGTCGGGAACTCGACCTTGAAGTCGTCGCCGAAGAAGAAGTGGTAGCGCTGCAGCGACTCGATGAGCAGGAAGTTCACCGGGAACCAGACCGGACCGCGCCAGTTGGAGTTGCCGCCGAACAGGTGGCTGCGCGACTCGCCGGGCTCGTAGTCGACGCGGTGATGCGTGCCGTCGACCTCGAGCACGTACGGATGCTCGAGGTGGTGTCGCGACAGGGCGCGTACGCCGTACGGCGACAGGAACTCGTTCTCGTCGAGCATGTAGCGCAGGACCTGCTTGAGGCGGTCGCGTCCCACGAGGGCGAGCAGTCGGAGCACGCGCAGATCCGGCGTCGTCAGCGCCTCGACGTGGTCGCTCAGCTCCGGGCGGTTCTCGATGAACCACTGCATGCGCCGCTTGAAGCCGGGCAGGCGGTCGATGGCTTCGGAATCGAGGGTCTCGACGGCGTAGAGCGGGATCAGGCCGACCAGCGAGCGGACCTTCATGGGCTGCTTCCGCCCGTCGGGCAGCGACAGGACGTCGTAGAAGAAGCCGTCCTTCTTGTCCCACAGCTCGACGCCGCCGCCGAGGTTGTTCATCGCGTGGCAGATGTAGACGAAGTGCTCGAAGAACTTGCTGGCGACGTCCTCGTACGAGCGATCCTCGCGCGCGAGCTCCAGCGCGATCGCGAGCATGTTGAGGCAGTACATGCCCATCCAGCTCGTCGCGTCGCTCTGCTCGATGTGGCCGCCGGTCGGCAGCGGTGCCGATCGGTCGAACACGCCGATGTTGTCGAGGCCGAGAAAGCCGCCCTGGAACACGTTGCGCCCGGCAGCGTCTTTGCGATTGACCCACCAGGTGAAGTTGAGCAGCAGCTTGTGGAATACGCGCTGCAGGAAGCTCCGGTCGCCGGTGCCGCCGCGCCGCTTCGCCTCGATCTTGTAGACGCGCCACGCCGCCCAGGCGTGCACCGGCGGGTTCACGTCGGCGAAGTTCCACTCGTAGGCCGGCAGCTGGCCGTTCGGATGCATGTACCACTCGCGCAGCAGCAGGAGCAGCTGCTGCTTCGCGAAGTCCGGATCGACCAGCGAGAAAGGGATGCAGTGGAAGGCGAGGTCCCAGGCCGCGTACCAGGGATACTCCCACTTGTCGGGCATCGAGATGACGTCGGCGTTGAAGAGGTGCGTCCAGTCGGCGTTGCGTCCGTGCAGGCGCGATCGCGGCGGCTCGGCGCCGTCGGGATCGCCCGCGAGCCACCGGCTGACCTCGTACGCATAGAACTGCTTGCTCCACAGGAGACCGCCCAGGGCCTGGCGCATGACGGCGGTGCCGTCGGTCGACAAGCCCGGGGGCGTCAGCGCGGCGTAGAACTCGTCGGCCTCGGCGCGGCGCAACGCGAGCGCTTCGTCGAACGTCGCACCGAGCGCTGGCTCGGGCGCCGCGACGACGCTCTCGTCCTCGGTCAGGCGCAGCCGGATCTCCCGCGATTCGCCCGCCGGGATCGACAAGACGTGGTGGAAGGCCGCCTTGGTGCCGCGTCCGAGCGGACTGACCGCGTCCTTCACGCCGTGGATCACGTACCGGTGGAACGCGTCCTTGACGTGCGGTGACGCGTTCACGCCGCCGAACAGCCGCTCCCAGTTGCTCTCGTTGTCGGTGAACAGCAGCTCGCCGCGCGTGTCGTCGACGAGCCAGCGCGGGCCGTAGTAGGAGTGGTCGATCTCGAGCGCTCCGGACGACAGCGCGCGGACGCACGGCCGGCGCGCATCGAGACCCCACGCCCACGTGTTGCGGAACCAGACCGTCGGCAGGACGTGCAGCGGCGCCGCATCGGGGCCGCGGTTGGTCGCGACGATGCGGACCAGGATGTCCTCCGGGCCTGCCTTCGCGTACTCGATCTCGACGTCGAAGTAGCGCCGGTCGTCGAACACTCCGGTGTCGAGGATCTCGTACTCGGGCAGCTCGCGGCCGCGGTGTCGGTTCTCCTCGACGAGCTGCGTGTACGGAAACGCCCGCTGCGGGTACTTGTAGAGGAAGCGCATCGAGGAGTGGGTCGGCGTGGAGTCGAGATAAAAGTAGAGCTCCTTCACGTCCTCGCCGTGGTTGCCTTCGTCGGAGGTCAGGCCGAACAGCCGCTCCTTGAGGATCGGGTCGCGCTCGTTCCACAGCGCGACCGCGAAGCAGACGTACTGGTGCCGGTCGCAGATCCCGCCGAGGCCGTCCTCGCCCCAGCGGTACGTCCGCGAGCGGGCGTGATCGTGCGGGAAGAAACTCCACGCGGTGCCGTGCGGGCTGTAATCCTCGCGAACCGTGCCCCACTGGCGCTCGCTCAGATACGGGCCCCAGCGCTTCCAGTTGCGTACGCGACGTGCGTCTTCGTCGAGGCGCGCCAGCTCGGCCACGCCGACTCGAGGCGGCTCGTCGATCGTGCGTCGCGCGCTCACTTCGCCGCGAGATATGGCACGTCGGAGGGCAGGGGGTCGAGGCCTCTCACGAGCGCAGCAGCGGCGCGCTCGCCGAGCCGACCGCGACGCAGGTGCGAGACGGCGGGTCAGGTCCAGGGCAGCGCGGCCCGCGTGCGCCAGTAGAGATCGGACGACTCCACGAGCTCCGACAGAGCGTCGCGCACGGCGGGGGCGATCGTCGCGTCGAGGGCCGCGGCGTGCGACTGGAGCTGCACGACGGTCGCGGCGCCCGACAGCACCACGTCGACCCACGGCTCGGCCACGACGAAGGCGAGCGCCAGCCGGTCGAGCGGCAGTGTCGCGTCATGCGCGAGCTCGTCGAGCCGCGCCCGCAGGCGTCGATCCTCCGGGCGACGGTTCCCCGGCGTGAGGCGACCGTTCGCGTGCGCTTCCTTGACGATGACGCCGAGGCCCTCCGCATGGGCTGCTGCGAGATCGCTCGCCAGCGAGCGTTCGAGGACGTTGTAGGTGGCCTGCACGACGTCGAACACGCGCTCGCCGTCGATCGCGGCCGCGAGGGCCCGGTCGAGCGCGCGACGCGCGTCGCTGCCGCTGAGCGTGAGTCCGAGCGCGCGGCAGGCTCCGGCACGGCGCGCCTCGACCAGGGCCGCGAGCAGTGCCTGGTCCTCGAGCGCGCCGGAGTCCGCGGTGGCGCTGTGGATCTGGTACAGCGCGAGCCGATCGTCGAGCAGCGCGCGGCTCTGCGCGAGCTGCTCGCGGAAGCGGGCGAGCGAGAGCTCCTTCTGCTCGTGCAGCGGAGCGTCGACGCGCCAGTCGGCGGTGTAGCGGTAGCCCCACTTACTGCCGACCGTCGGGGGCGGGGCGACGGCGGGGTGCGCGTCGAGCCAGCGCGCGAGGAAGGCTTCCGCCCGGCCGTAGCTGCGCGCGACGTCGACGTAGCGCACGCCGGCTGTGACCGCGGCGTCGAGCAGCGCGGCGGTGCGCTCGTACAGCGCCGCTTCGGTGCGCAGCGCGGGCAGGTCGTGGGCGCGGCCGAGCGTGATGTAGCCGGGCCGACCGACGGCGGCGAGGCCGAGACCGAGGCGCGAGACGACGAGCTCCGTGTTCCCGAGGCGGCGCATCGCGAGCGGCATCGTTGCCGACGCTACAGGAGCGCATGCGCGCGATCACCCCCGGCCGTCGTGCGCGTCGTTCGATCGGTGGCGAGCGGTGCGCGCGGCCGGGACGACCGGCATCGGACGTCGCTGCGCGCGCCCCTCGGGACGATCCGCATCTCGGCACGCGGCGACGCGACGCTTCCGCGACCGACGACCTGGACAAGCGTCGCCCGTCACGCGAAAGGACCGTGTGGCACGAGAACGCGAGCCCGACGCTCCAACGGATGCCGACGCGGGACTCTGGCGTGGCCGCTCGATCGCCCGCCGCTTCGTGTCGCCCGACGGCATGGTGGTGCTCGTCGGGCGTGCGGCGGAGGACAACGACGTGCTGAGCTTGAAGCTCGGCGCGCCGCGCGACTTCTGGCTGCACGTGGCGGGGGAGTCGGGCTCGCACGTCGTGATCCGCAATCCGCACGGGCTCGACCGGCCGCCGCGCGACACCGTGCGCTTCGCCGCGGGGCTCGCGGCGGGCTACTCGAAGGCGCGTCACGGCGGACAGGTGGCGGTGCATCTCGCGACGTGTGCCGACGTCTCGAAGCCGCGCGGCCTGCCGCCCGGAAAGGTGCATCTGCGCCGCTTCAGCACGGTGAAGGCGGCACCGCTGCGCCCCGACGATGCTTGACGACGAGCGCGGCCGACGGCGGAGCGCGATGCGAGGTTCTTGCCCGCAGCACGAGGCCGTGCGGCCCGGCCACTCGAAGCCGCCGTTGTTGCAGACGTGGAGCTTGCCGTCGGGAGCGGTCGCGGCGTCGTTCGGCCCGCCGCCCGGATGCGCGACCACCGGCGTGCGCGTGTCGAGCGTGACGCGCGTGATCGTCCGACGGCGGATCTCGGGGTCCGGCACGCTGCCCGCGGCATCCAGACCCCTCCCTCCGGAAAGGCGAGCCCCGAAGCGATCTCCCGAATGTCCGCCATGGAACTTCCCCCAGAAAAGTTGTTCTCATGCGCCGCGCGCGCTGCTATAGCTCGCGCCTCGAACGATTCGGCACCCCGCCGGCGCCATCACGATCTCACGACGGAAACACGAACATGACCTCAGCGAAGCGCAACAATCAGCTCCAGCTCGGCGATGTCCTGATGTTCTTCGCCGTAGGCGTCACGATCCTCGGCGGCCTCTACACTCTGATCGCCTGACCGTCCCCGTGCGCCTCCTGCGCCCGTCGCGGCCTCCCGGCGAGCTTGCGCCGTGCGGCCAGCGCGGGAGCGGACGCCATGCGGTCGGGGCGGCGCGTCGCCTCGCTCCGTGCGACCGCATTCCGGGATCACCCAAGGGCGCGGAATTTCACTTGCTCCGCGTCCCGCGGCGGGCCTATACGCGATCCGGTCCGACACCGCGGACCGCGCCGATGACGGTGGCGTAGGGGGGTACGGAATGTTCACACGACGAACGACGGGTGGGGCGGTGCGCGCGGCAGTCATGCTCGCGGCGCTGGTCGCGATGGTTGCACCGGCCGCTGCGACGGTGGTGCCAGGTGGCGGACCGCGGTCGCAGGACTGTCTCGCGGTGTTCGAGACCCCGGTCACTCTCGGGCCGAACGTGCGCGTGATCCGCTGCGACGATGGGGATCCGAGCTGCGACGCCGACGGCCTGGTCAACGGCGAGTGCAAGTTCCCGATCGCGGTGTGCGCCAACGCGACGTCCGAGCCGACCTGCTCGCTGCAGGGCGTCCAGTCGATGTTCCTCGCGCACGCCGACGACAACGGTGATCCGAAGTTCGATCCGGACTTTCAGGCTCTGCAGTCGCGGATCGACAACACGATCGATCCCCCGTCGACGGATCTCGACTCCTGCACCAGCGCGAGCAACATCACGGTGCGCTTGAAGGGACCGTACCCCGGCAATCGCTGCCGCGCGGCGACCAAGACGCTCAAGCTCACCACGACGTCGACGTTCCAGGCGAACCGCTTCTACACCGACAGCGACAGCTTGAAGCTCACCTGTCGCCCCTCGATCGGCAGCTGCGATCCGAACAGCCTGTTCACCGGCACCTTCGATCGCATCCAGAAGCAGGTGTTCAACGTGAACTGCGCGGTGAGCGGGTGCCACGACTCGCAGACGCAGGCGAACGGTCTGCTGCTCGAGATCGGCGCCGCCTACACACAGCTCGTCGGCGCGACGCCGACCAACGTCACTGCTCAGGGGCTGGGCTGGGATCGCATCACGCCGAGCGACCCATCGATGAGCTACCTGTACCACAAGATCACCGGCGACCTCGGCGTCAACCTCGGCTCGCGCATGCCGCTCGCGCGCCCACCGCTGGCCGCCAACCTGATCGACATCATCCGACTGTGGATCGAAGCCGGTGCTCCGGAGACCGGCTGGGTCCCCGGCACCGATTCCTGAACCGACCGAGACGCGCGCGACGCGCCACACCGCGGAACTCTGTGGGGGAGAGCGATGGGAGACCAGAATAGCGTCCTGACGCAGGCGGACGCGCGGCATCTCCTGCGTCGAGCGGGCTTCTCCGCGACGCGCAAGGAGCTGACGGCAGCCGGGATCACCGGCCAGACGCGCGGCGCGGCAGCCGACAAGCTGCTGAACTACAAGATCAAGACGTTCAAGCCCGGCGGCAAGGACCAGCAGAAGCAGCACGACAGCTTGCTGCGCTATCTGCTGGTGACCAAGACGCCCGTGCAGGAGAAGCTGACGCTTTTCTGGCACGATCACTTCGCGACCGGGATCACCAAGCTGCTGGCGATGAACTACGGCGCCGCGACCAAGCTCATGGCGGCGCAGAACAAGCTACTGCGCACCATGGCGCGCGGCGACATGCGTGCGCTGGTCAAGGCGATCGGCAAGGACGCGGCGATGATCGAGTTCCTCGACACCGTCCGGAACGACAAGTCGATCCCGAACGAGAACTATGCGCGCGAGCTCATGGAGCTGTTCACGCTGGGCGTCTTCGACAGCGCGGGCAATCCGAACTACGAGCAGCAGGACATCGTGCAGATCGCCCGCGCCTTCACCGGATGGCGCTACAGCGACAACGGCAAGTCGTACTTCGACGAGGGCGCGCACGACTTCAACGCCGAGTTCTCCGGTGACCGGGGAGCGAAGCGGATCTTCACGACGGTCGGACAGTTCGGCCCCGGCGGCAGGCTGTTCGACGCGAACGGCGAGGGTGCGATCGAGATCGACACCGTCGTCGACATCATCTTCGAGCATCGGGACACCGACGGAAAGAACACCGTCGCACGGCGCACCGCGCGTCGTCTGCTCGAGTTCTACGTCGGCCCCGACGACGGCACGCCGGCGGGCAAGGCGGCACGGCTCGCGCTGATCGACGACGTCGTCGCGGAGTCGAGCTTCGACACGACGTTCAGCGTTCAAGCGCTGGTGCGCGCCATCTTCTGCAACGATGCGTTCTACGCGACGGCGCAGCCGTTCGGGCTCGGCGTGACCAAGTCCGTCAAGTGGCCGATCGACTTCGCGATCGGCTCGATGCGGCTCCTCGGCATGAAGTTCGCGGGCAGCAACAAGTACATCCCGGGCGGCAGCTACACCGGGATCCTGACCCACATGGAGAACATGGGGCAGATCCTGCTCGATCCGCCGAGCGTCTTCGGGTGGGATTGGGAGACCAGCTGGCTGTCGAGCTCGACATTGCTCGCCCGCTACAACTTCGCGCGCGACATCGTCGCGGCGCGCGGCGGCGGGCGCTTCCGTCCCGACAAGGTCATGGACATGTCGCTCACCGATCCGGGCGACATCGTCGACGCGGTTCTGGACGCGCTCGACGTGGCGCAGAACTTCTCCTCCGACGACCGGCAGGTCTGCATCGACTACTTGACGACCGACGGTCCACCCGATCTCGGCGACTACAACTACGTCAACGAGAAGCTGCACGGTCTTTTCGAGCTGGTGATGAAGTCGCCGGCCTACCAGGTCTTCTGAGCGGGGAGGGGACGACGATGGCCATCACCAGACGACAGTTCATTCGCCGGACCGGCCTCGCCACGGCCGGCACTCTGCTCGGTCCCAGCCTGTTCGCGAGCCCGTTCGTGCGCCGCGCGTTCGCCGATCTCGGCGACCGCTACCTCGTCGTGATCTTTCTCGACGGCGGCAACGACGGCCAGAACACGGTGATCCCGGTCGACGACGGCAGCGGCACGCTGCGCGCGGACTACGAGGCGCACCGCTTCGCGGGCGGCGGCGGCATCCGGCTCACCCCGGCACAGCTCGCGAGCACGCTGGTCGGCACCGATCCGAACACCGGCGCGCAGCTCGCGCTGCACCCGGGCTTCATCGGACTGAAGCACCTGTACGACCAGGGTTCGCTCGCGGTGATCCAGGGCTGCGGCTATCCGGAGTACAGCCTGTCGCACGACGAGGCGCGGACCATCTGGCAGTCGGCGAACCCGCTGCGCAACGGCACCCTCGCCGGCACCGGCTGGGTCGGACGTCATCTCGCCGCGACCTACGGCGGCAGCCAGATCCCGGGTGTGTGCATCTCCGACGAGATCGGGGCCGATTTCCGCCAGAGCACGACCAGCGTGCTCGCGATCAACGACCTCGAGAACTTCGGCTTCCCGTGGGACGGCTATGGCAGCGACGAGGTGGCCAAGGCGGCCGCGTTCTCCTCGCTGTATGCGAGTGCGGCGGGCGGACCGGTCGGCTCGACGCAGGCCTTCCTTGGTACCGCAGGCGCGGCGACGCTGACGAGCACCAACAGCTACCCCGCGCTGCACGGCAACTACGTCGCCGATCGTCCGTCCTTCAACCAGGCCTATGCCGACATCGATCGCAGCGTGGCGTACGATCTGCGCGAGGTCGCGAAGATCATCTACGGTGTCAGCAGCGGCGCGCCGGGCGTGACCTCGCGCTTCTTCCGTCTCTCGAACGGGGGCTACGACACGCACTCCGATCAGGGCGGTGCGACCGGCCAGCAGTACGATCTGCACCGCGAGGTCGGGGACTCGCTCGAGGCGTTCTATGCCGATCTCACCGACATGGGTGTGGCCGACAAGGTGCTCACCGTCGTGTGGAGCGAGTTCAGCCGGCGCATCGAGCAGAACGGCAGCGGCACCGATCACGGCTCGCAGGGGCCGATGTTCGTCATCGGCGGCCCGACGGCGCTCAACGGCGGTGTGTACGGCAACCATCCGGACATCCACGAGGACCGGCTGGAGAACGATGGCAACACCACGTACCGCCAGAGCGCGCATCCGTACCGCTCCACGGACTTCCGCGACGTGTTCGGCACGATCCTCAAGCACTGGCTGAACATGAGCCAGCCGCAGATCCTGTCGAACATCCTGATCCCGGACCCGATCGCCGGCGAGTACTGGAACGTCAGCAACTTCGACATGGGCTTCCTGCCGTAATCAGGAGCAGCATGACCAGTGAAACGGCCGCATCGGGAATCCCCGACGCGGCCGTTCTTCGTTGCAGCAGACGAGCGACCGTCAGCACCGGTATGGCGCGTGCACGCGAGCCGCAGGCGAGCGCCGAGCGTCAGCGAGCGCGGGGAGTGGGCCCCGCGCGGCTTCGCCGCGTGGGCGAGGGGGCGCGTGCCCCCTCGCGGTAATAGCTCCCCGGGCCGGCTTCGAACCAGCGACCACTCGATTAACAGTCGAGCGCTCTACCAACTGAGCTACCGGGGATCGGCAGCGTCGCTACCATCCCGTTTTCGCGTTCGCAATTGAGAAGCGCTTTTGATGGGCTTTGTTCACGAATTGGTGTAACGAGCCGCTCCGAGGAGGGCTTGGTCCATGCGTGGAACCGCGACGACGAACATGAACCTGAAGAAGATCGCCGTGCTCGGCACGGTGGGCGTACTGTGTCTCGGCCCGATGTCGTGTGCGGGCAGCAAGAAGATGGGATCCTCGGCCGCGGCGAGCGCGCCGTCGATGATGGCGACGATCTACGCGGTCGACGCCGGCCTCGATCGCGTGAGCAAAGGGACGTACGGAACGGCCAAGTTCACCGAGGGAGCCGGCAAGGTCGACGTGCTGGTCCAGGTGAACGGCGTCCCGCTCGGTGGCCGCGAAGCGAACATCACCGCCGACGGTGGGCCCGCGACGGTGCCGTTCGATGCCCGCATCGTGAAGGGCACGGACTGCGCGGCCGTCGGGCACGACGACACGGTGATCGCGCAGCTGCCGGCGCTGCGCGTCCAGGACGACGGCTCCGGCATCCTGATGGCCTCGCTCGACAAGGTCACGCTCGACCAGATCGCGGGCCAGCTGGTGGTCTTCTCCTCGCCGACCAACACGCACGCGCGCGTCGGCTGCGGGGTGATCGGGGCGAAGTGATCGTCGTGGCGCGCCGGACGCTCCGCGCGAAGCGCCGGCGCGCCACGTTCCGTCCGCGGACGCTTGCCTGAGGGCGAACGAACGGCGAAGATGCCGCGGTGCCCATTGCACCCCGGCTGGTCGCGGAGCTCAACGCGAATCTTCCCGGCGCCGTCCGGCGCGGGGACGCCTTGCTCGTCCACGGCGGCTGCGAGCGCCTCGCGACCGGCTTTGCGGCGCTCGACGTCGTGCTCGACGGCGGCCTGCCGCGCGGACGGCTCAGCGAGCTCGTCGGGCGCGGATCGACCGGGCTGACGAGCGTCGCGCAGCGCCTGCTCGGGCACGTCACCGGGCAGGGGCACATCGCGGCGTGGATCGACGCCCCCGATGCGTTCGATCCGGCGAGCGCCGTGGTGGCGGGCGTCGACCTCGAGCGTCTGCTCTGGGTTCGCCCACCGGATCTCGCGACGGCGTTCACCGCCGCCGAAGCCTTGCTGGGCATGGGCGGCTTTCCGCTCGTGCTGCTGGATGCGCGCATGTCGCGCCCGCGGTCGCCCGGCACCGGCGGCGCAGCACCCACGGGCACGCGCAACGGGACCTCGCGCCATACGCGTCCGGCACGACGTGCGCACGGCATGGACGACGCGCTGCACGTGTGGATGCGGCTCGCGCGGGCGTCGGCCAGCTCGCGCAGCG
>JAIEPK010000570.1 GCA_019749875.1 Candidatus Binatia bacterium
CTGCGTCCACGTGGCGCTTGGACACGTCGACCGCGTCCACATGCGGGTCGGGCGCCCGTTCCACGTGAGGATCGGGCACTTCGGCCGGGTCCACGTGTGCCGCGGACACCGCCGTCCCGTGCGCTCCTTTGCCTGCGGACTGCATCCCCTCGATCGACGACACCGACGCAACCCGGGCCGTCCAATCGGCCGCGACGCGTGCCGCCTGTCTATCTGGTCGCCGGATGCTCGTCCATGGCGCCGGCGCCGACCGAGTGCGCCGATCCGGTCAGGATTCCGGCTGCGCCGCTTCGCGCCGTGGCGTCGTCAGCGCCATGCGCTGCCTGCCTTGCGGGCCGGTGCCTTCGCTCAGCAGCAGCACGTCGACGCGATCGCCCAGGCGGAGCGCCTCGTCCTCGCCCATCAGGACGTAGCGCGGCGTCGTCGTGGCACCGATCGCGGCGTCGCGGCGCGCGACGTCGCGACACGCGTCCTCCTCGAGCAGCTCGCGGATGTGGCGCTGCGAGTAGAACACGGCGCCGTAGTCGAACGTGCACAGGAACCCCAGCTCGGCGCCGTCGGTACGCGCGCGAACCTCGACCATGAACGGTCGCAGGGTCCGGCTGTCGGCGACGCCGCGCTCGACCGGCGCCACCACGCCCGCGTAGAGCGCGAGCAGGGCGACGGTGAAGCCGACGCTGGCACGCAGCCAGTGCGCGCCGAGGGCCTCACGCCAGGTCACGGCCGCTCCGGCGAGCATCGCGAGGGCCGCCCCGAACACCAGCAGCCGCTGCTCGCGCAGCGCGACCAGCGCCGCGTGCAGCCCTTGCAGATCCTTCGGCTGCAGAAGCGGCCCGACGATCGACTCGACCGGCAGCCCGAGTGCCACGATCAGGATCAGCAGCCCCGCGACCGCGAGCAACGCCGCGCTGATCGACAACGCCCAACCGGCGAGCCTGCGCGGTGCCTCCCCCTCCGGCCCCGGCCCCATCACGAGCCCGAGCAGCAAGGCGCCGGCGGGATACGCCGGCAGGATGTACACCGAACGCTTCGAGGCCGGGATCGAGTAGAAGAAGATCGTGCCGAGGAACCACACCACGAGGTAGCGCGTGGTCGCATCGAGCGGCCGCATGCGCCACAGCCACCACGCGATCGCCGGCACGAGCAGGCTCCACGGCAGCGCACCGACCACGAAGTTCGGCAGCATGTAGAGCGGCCCGTGCTCGTGGCCGGTCTCCAGCGCCTCGGGGTCGATGACGCGGAACAGATTCTCCTTCAGCACGTGCTTGACGAAGAAGTCGTTGCCGCCGATCACCCAGGCGGCGACGTACCAGCCGCCGACGACCAGCAGAACGGCGCCGAGCCCGGGCAACGGACGCAGCGAGCGTACCGTCGCGAGCGTGTGCCGCGCGCGCGCGACGGTACGGTCCAGCCAGCCCGCGGCGGGACCGGCCAGGGCGGGATCGAGGGGGCTCGTGAAGGCGAACGCGAGGATGACGAAGGCCGGCAGCGCGATCCCGACCGGCCCCTTGCCCAGCGTCGCCGCGGCGAGCGACGCGTAGAAGATCCACAGCCGCGTCCGCGTCACGCCGCTCCGTTGCATGATCGCGAAGCACAGCAGCGCCGCGCACAGGAAGAACGTGAGCGTCATGTCGACGCGGGCGACGCGCGCGGCGCGCAGCCACTCGAAGCTGAACATCAGCGCGACCGCAGCGAGCCAGCCGGAGCGGATGCGCCCCGTCGTGGCACCGAAGAGATACGTCGCGAACACGGCGCCGATCGCCAGCAGGGCCGAGGGCAGCCGCATGCCGAGCTCGTCGACGGTGCCGCGCAGGTGCGTCGTCAGCAGGGCGAGCCAGTGGAAGAACGGCGGCTTGGACGGAATCTCGGTGCCGTTGCGCAGCGGCAGCACGTGGCTCGCGCCGTGGGCCATCTCCCACACCACGAGCCCCTCGCGCGGCTCGCCCTTGGTGTAGAACGGCACGTCGCCGAGCCCCGTCAAGTAGAGAGCCGAGGACACCAGCAGCACGGCGAGGGCGCCGGCGAGGAGTGTCGAGAGGGGCTTGCCGAGCATGCGTCGTGCGGTCAAGGGACCGGACCGGTCGCGTACAGGAGGTGCCGCCGGGTGTCCAGCCAGGTCCGCGGGGTGATGCCCGCGGACCGCAAGCCGCCTGCGTAGCGCTCGCGCGTCACGACCAGCACCGTTCCGGTGCGCGCCGCGCGCGCGATCGACTGGGCATCCGACGTCCGCTGGATCGGCGTGCCGAAGTACCAGGCGAAGCTCGCGGGTTGGATGCGGTACGCGATCACCGGCAGTCCGGTGGCGCGCGCGGCGGCGGCGAGCGCGGCGTCGCTCGTGGTCCGGCTCACGAACGGCGCGGCACGCAGGTAGAAGCTCGTCAGCGCGACGACGTTGGCCGCCGCGAATGCCAGAGCCACGGCGGACACCGCAAAGCGAGCCCCGGCGAGACGGCGGTACGCGAGCCAGCCGACGATCGGCAAGGCCCACGCGGCGAGCGCGGCCCGCAGGAGCTCGGGATAGGTGAACCACGCGTACGCGGCGGCCGCGAACGGCAGCGCGACGAGGATCGCCGTCCACGGCAGCGCCGCAGCACGCAGCAGCCGCACGACGCGCGGCTCGGCGGAGGCTTGCGCGTCGGCGAGCGCGATCGCGAGCCAGAGCGACAGCGCGGGGAATGCCGGCAGCACGTAGGTCGCGAGCTTTGCCTGGCCGAGCGAGAAGAAGCCGATCACGGCTCCCGCCCAGATCGCTGCGTCCGCGGACGGGCCGCGCCAGCGCACCGCACGAGCCGCCGCCGGCAGCAGCAGGGACCACGGGAAGAAGCCCGCGAAGAGCGCGGGCACGAAGTACAGCGGGCCGCGAACGTGCGCGAAGCCGCTCGACGCATAGCGCTCGAAGTTGTGGCGGACGAGGAACGTCCGCACGTAGTCCGGGTCTGCGATCAGCGCCGGGCCGAGCCAGGGCAGCACCAGCAGGCTGACCAGCAGCATGCCGCGCAGGGGCCGCGCGGCACGGGCCGCCTCGCGCACGACACCGCGCCGCCACGCAGACGAGGCTGCGACGAGGATCGGCAGCACCAAGGCGACGGGGCCCTTGACGAGCACGCCGCAGCCGATCGCGGCCCACGCGCTCCACGGCGTCGCACGCCGATCGTCCAGCCACGACAGCCATGCCGTCGTGGCCCACGTCACGCACAGCGACAACGTCGCGTCGAAGTTGCAGAAGCGGCCCAGCGCCACCACCTCCGGTGACGTCAAGTAGATGACGCCGGCCGCCAGCGCCGTCCGTCGTCCGGCGCGAGCGCGCGCGAAGCGGCGCAGAAGGACGGCCGTCGCGATCGTCGCGAGCGCCGACGGCAGGCGCAGCGCCAGCTCGTTCACGCCGAAGGCGGCCTGAAAGGCGCGCAGCAGAGCGAAGAACGGCGCCGGCTTGTGGTAGTAGGGATCGCCGTACAGCAGCGGGACGAGCCAGCGTCCGGCATCGGCCATCTCGCGTGTCACCAGGGCGCTGCGGCCTTCGCCGGGATCCCACAGCGGGTAGGAGCCCAGCCCGAGCAGCAGCAGGAGCGTGCCCAGCGCGAGGAGGAGCAGATCGTCCGCGAGGCCGCGGGTCGGCGCGGCCGTGGCGGGATGCGAGGCATTCCGCGCGACCGGCACGAGAACGTCGTACAATGGCCTCGCCAGCCCGCTCAACCGCGGCCCGGCTTGGCTTGCGGATCGTACCGGCTGCCGCGGTGCTCACTTCGCGGCCGGCCGCGGCCGATGAAGCACGGGGGATCGACAGTGTCGGGAGAACCGCCGGAGACCGCGTCGACGCCGAGCAGCTCCACCGCCGAGGCGAACGGGGTGGAATCGCTCGCCACGTGGAGCCTGCGCCTCGGTGCGGCGCTCGCGAGCAGCCCCGACGCCGGCGCCGGGTTGACCAACCTGTGCGACGAGATTCGCCGGCTGCTGCCATGCGATCGGGTGCAGATCTGGCGCGGCGATCTCCGCCAGATGGCGATGCACTCGGTCATCGCAGCCGGCTTTCCGCCGGAGCACGCGGCCGATCTCCCGTTGCAGGTGGTGCCGATCGAAGCTCTCCGGCTGGTGCGCGAGGGCTTTCTCGAGAGCAAGGTCGCCCTGGTGCCACGCGCGGACGCGCTCGATCCCGACGAGGCGCGGCTGATGCTGCCGTTCGGGATCCGCTCCGCGCTGTTCCTGCTGCTCGAGCGTGGCACGCACGTGCTCGGTGCGCTCCAGCTCTCGTGGTGTGACCCCGAGCGGGCGTTCGTCCCCGATCCCATCGTCGTCGACCTGATCCGCATGCACACCGCCCTCGGCGTCGATTTTCTCGCCCGGACCACCGATGCCACCGAGCTGTCGCAGAACCTGTCCGACACCGCGACGCTGCTGGCGCGCATCCACGATCCCGACGAGCTGCTGCAGGCGATGGCGGCGAAGGTCGCTCACGCGATCGGCTGCGACTGGGCCGCGGTGCACCTCTACGACGAGTCGAGCCGCGTGATGCGTCGTGTGGCGATCCACGGATCGTCGGAGCCCGGCATCAACGTACCCGCCGGAATGGTGGCGTGGATGGAGCGCGAGTTCGCGGCGTCGCCCGAAGGCGTGCTCGAGATCCCCGATACCGACGCGCTCGGCGCGACCGTTCCGGCCGCGCGCGCGATTCGCATGTCCTCGTGCGTCGCCGTGCCGCTGCGCGACGACACGCAGCTGCTCGGCATCCTGTCCGCCGGCTATCGCGAGCGTCGCGGACGCTTCGCACGGCGCCAGATGTCGCTTCTGAAGGGCCTCGCACGACACGCCCAGGTGGCACTGGTGAATGCGCAGCTGGTGCGCTCGCTGGAGGAGGCCAACCGCGTCAAGAGCGATTTCGTCGCCGCGGTGTCGCACGACCTGCGCACGCCGCTGCACGTGCTGATCGGCTACAACTCGATGCTGCTCGAGGACGCCTGCGGGGCGCTCAACGACGAGCAGCGCGCGCTGGTCGAGCGCATGTACGAGTGCTCCGTCCACTTTCTCGACCTGATCAACGGGGTGCTCGGTCTCGGCCGCGTCGAGGCCGGCTTCGACCGCGTGATGCGGACGCGCGTTTCGCTGCCCCAGCTCGCCGACGATATCCGTCGTGAGGTCGAGTACCTGCGACGTCCGGAGGTCGAGCTGCGCGTGCGGGCCGACGCGGTGGCGGTGTCGTCGGACGCCGCGAAGCTGGCGACGATCCTGCGCAACCTGGTCACCAACGCGCTCAAGTTCACCGTCGACGGCTTCGTCGAGGTCCGGCTCGAGCAGCGCGACGGCGAGCTGCGCATGATCGTGCGCGACACCGGTCCGGGTATCGCTCCGGAGGAGCGACCCAAGGTCTTCGAGATGTTCCGTCAGGGTGCCGCAGGCCTGCGCGCCGGCGGCTCGGGTCTGGGACTCGGGCTCTATCTCGTGCAGCGCCTGTCGGCGATGCTGGGCGGCACCGTCGAGCTCACCTCCGACGACGCGGGAACGACCAGGTTCGAGGTCCGCGTGCCCGCCGCGTAGCCCGAGGCATGCGGCAGGCGCGCCACGGCGACGTCAGATCTTGCCTGCGTCCACCATGTGCTCGGCGGTGAGGACCGCACCCTTCGCAGCGCCCATCTTCGTGTTGTGCGACACCAGGACGTAGCGCAGGCCGGCCGCGTCGAGACGCAGGCGTCCGACCGACGTCGCCATGCCGCCGTCGGCCTCGCGGTCGAGCCGCGGCTGCGGGCGGAACGGGTCGTCGTGCAGGATGATCATGCGACGCGGCGCCGACGGCAGGTTGCGCGCGCAGAACTCACGGCCGAACTCCGCGAACGTCGCGCGGACGCGCTCGAGCGTGGTCTCGCGCTCCAGCTGGACCTGGACCGCTTCGGTGTGGCCTTCGCGGACGTTGGCGCGCGTGCACGTCGCCGCGACCAGCGCACCGTGCGGCGCGATCGTGCCCGCCTGCACGCGGCCCAGAATCTTGCCGGTCTCCTTCGCGACCTTCTCTTCCTCGCCGACGATGTACGGAATGATGTTGTCCAGCACGTCCAGCGCCGCCACGCCGGGCGAGCGGCCCGCACCGGACAGGCCCTGCATCGAGGTCATGCAGACTTGCTTGACGCCGAACGCGTCGAGCAGCGGCTTGAGCGTGACCACCATGCCCATCGTCGTGCAGTTCGGCAGCGGCACGACGAAGCCCTTCCAGCCGCGGTCGCGGCGCTGCGTCTCGACCAGGTCGAGGTGTTCGAGGTTCACGCCGGGCACCGCGATCGGAACGTCGGCCTCGTAGCGGAAGGCCGACGCGGTGGAGAAGACCGGCACGTGCTTCGCGAGCCGCGGCTCGATCTCGCGGGCGGCGTCGCTCTCGACGGCGGTGAAGACGATGTCGGCGTCCGACGCGTCGAGGTGCGCCGCGTCCTTCACCGGCAACGCGAGCACCGCGGGGCTGGGCTCCTCGTCGCAGTACCAGCGCACGGCGCCGTTCGGAGCGCGCAGGGCGTCACCGTACGACTTGTTCGCCGAGCGCTCCGACGCGGCCAGGGTAGTGATCCGGAACCAGGGGTGATTCTGCAGGGCGGCGACGAACTGCTGCCCGGCAACGCCCGTAGCCCCGACGATCGCGACCTTCCGCTCGTGCTTGCTCGACATCTCCGCTGGATTCCTTCCCGGTGTTCTTGCGTGTGCCGGGGCATGGTCGTGGCCGACCTTGCGGTTGTCAACCTCGGCCGGCGCCGGCGTCGGTACGATCGTCGAAGGACGCTCTGCCGCCCCGCGACGCTTGCGCTGGCACCCGGGAATGGGATGCAGTGATGCATGACCTCTCGCCGTGAGACGCCGCGCGTCGGCGTGTTCCTGCCGCTCGCCGGGCTCGATTGGGGCGCGCTGCGTGCGCGTGCGGTGCTCGTCGAGCGCCTCGGCTACGAGTCGCTGTGGGTCGATGACCACTTCTGGTTTCCGACGCGCCCGGACGAGGCGCATCTGGATGCCCTCACCGCGCTCACCGGCCTCGCGGTCGCGACCGAGCGCCTCGTCCTCGGTCCGCTCGTGCTCTGCCAGTCGTACCGCTCACCGGCCCTGCTCGCGAAGATGGCCGCGTCGCTCGCGCAGATCTCGGGCGATCGCCTGGTGCTCGGGCTCGGAGCGGGCTGGATGGAAGAAGAGTACCGCGCGTACGGCTATGCGTTTCCCGCGCCCGGGACGCGACTCGACCAGCTCGCGGAGACCGTGCAGATCGTGCGCCGCATGCTGACGGAGCGGCGCGCGACGTTCGACGGTGCGCACTACCGGGTCGCGGAAGCTCCGCAGCTGCCCAAGCCGGCGCGCCTGCCGCTGCTGCTCGGTGGGGCGAGCGAGCGCCTGCTGCGGCTGGTCGCGCGGTACGCCGACGCCTGGAACTGCCCGAACCCGGCGTGGCGCGAACTGTCCGCGAAGCGTGCGCGCCTCCTCGCGCTGTGCGCCGAACTCGGGCGGGATCCGGCCGAGATCGAGGTGTCGGAGCAGGTGATGGTCGTGCTGGTGTCGCGCGAAGCCGAGATTCCGCCGGCCCGCGACCGGATCGCGCGCGAGCTCGCCGGCTTCGTCAAGCTCGACGGCGACGTCCACATCGGTACGGCCGAGATGGTCGCGGGCGCGCTGCGCGCGCGAGCGGCCCTCGGGGTCGGCCGCTTCATGGTGATGTTCGGCGACTTCGGCAGCGTCGAGCAGCTCGAGGCCTTTGCGGTGGACGTCCTGCCCCAGCTCTAGCTAGCCACCGCTCGCGCCGATGCCCGTCGCCCGTCGCGCCGGATGTCGCTCGGAGCATATTCTGCGGCGCGAGGCGTCGTCCGCGACATGTTCTCGTCGCCGCAGCTCGCGCCGGGTGCGCTCGGCGCTCGACGATCGCGCATGGCACTCGCGCACCTGGTTCTCGGACTCGTCGCCGGCGGTGTCCGTCACGGCTACGCGATCGAACGGCACCTCGCGGCCGCGCTCGGCGGGCGGGCAACCGTCCAGCGCTCGCACGTGTACGCGGCGCTGCGCGCGCTCGCACGCAGCGGGTTCGTCAGCGCGGGCGACGACACGCGCATCGGCTGCAAACGACGGCGCTCGTTCCGTACGACGCCCGGCGGTGACGAAAGCCTGCGTGCCTGGCTCGACCGCGAGCCCAGCGACGCCGCGAGCTTCCTGCGGCGCACGCTGCTCGCGAAGCTCATCGTTCGGGCCACGCTCTCGGAGCAGCCGTCGCGTCGTGAGGTGGGTCGTGAGCGGGCGCTGCGACGGTCGCATCTGTCGGAGCGGACGGCGATGCAGAAGCGCGGCCACGCCGCCGGCCCGAGCGTGCTCGAAGCCCTGCTCGCCGAGCGGGCGCGCCGTCATCTCGAGGTCGAGCTCTGGCTTCTGGAGCGGGTCGACGCGCGGCATCCGCTCCGCGGGGCGACGCCGTCAGGCGAATCGAGCCTGCCGGCTCGGCGCTGCACAGCGGGAATGACGCCCGCAGCGGCGTCGCCGGCTACGAAACGATGAGCAACGCATCGTTCCTGCATACGGCCGATACGGCCGTCAGACGCCGTCGGCCGGGATCAGGGTCTCGATGAACTTCTCGGCCGCGGGCGAGAAGTGGCGGCCTTCCTTGTGGATGATCCCGAGCGGCCGGATGAAGGTCTCGTCGCTGATCGGGATCGCGATCAGTGACTTGTTGCGCACCTCGGGCCGGACGGCGGGCTCGGGCACGATCGCGAGACCGGTACCGACCTCCACGATGCGCTTGATGACCTCGATGTTGTCGACCTCCGCGACATACTGCACGCGGATCGCGTGCTTCTGCAGCGCGCGCTCGATCGCCTTGTGCGTCGGGATGTCCTTCTCGAAGCCGACGAAGTTCTGGCCGTCGAGCTTCTTGATCGACACCGCCTTCTGCTTGGCGAACGCGTGCGCGGGGCTGCAGATGAGGACCAGGCGGTCCTCGCGGAACGGGATCAGGCGGATCTGCGGGCGCTTGGTCGGGTAGGCGATCACGCCGACGTCGAGGGTCCCGCTCAGCACGTCCTCGTAGATCTGGTTCGACTTCTTGTACTCCAGCCGGACGTTCACGTTGGGGTACGCCTTCACGTAGCGCTTGAGCTCGTCGGAGAACTCGTACAGGCCGACCGAGTGCACCGTGGCGACGCGCACGGTGCCGGCCACGATGTTCGAGAATGCCTGCAGACGACCTTCGAGGTCCTGGTACCGGCCGACGATCTCCTTCGAGATCTCGTAGAAGATCTCGCCCGCCGGGGTGGGCCGGACGCGACGCTTGGCACGCTCGACCAGCTTGCGGCCGTAACGCGTCTCGAGCGTCCGGATCTGCTGGCTCACTGCCGACTGGGTGACGAAGTTCTGAGCCGCCGCGACGGAGAAGCTGCCGGTGTCGACGAGGTCGCAGAAGACCTTGAGAGTCTCGATGTGCATGGGGAACAGCGTGAGGCAGGCTTAAGGGTTCTGAAGCAGAGCATTAGCTAACAGCGCGCTCTGCGAGCCGCAAATTTCGCGTCGCGAGCTGCGGTGTCGCAGCAGGCTCGGACGGTGAGGGGGGATCACCGTCCGGTGCTGCGTGTGGCGCGCTGGCCGGGGGGACGGCCGCTGCGCTCTTCGACGGAAGGATTGGGGGGAGGGGGGTTGGCCCTGCCGGAGGGAGGGACTCCGACAGGGCCGAGTGGTGCTTGGGGGATGCGCCGGGTCATTGCATCCCGCGTGCCACCGATCGTGACGCCGGTCGCGCGCACAAAACCGCGACGCCTCTTACTGCGGCGTGCACGCCCGCCGCGGGAGAAACGCGCCCAGCGATCCAGAATGACACAGTGGCGCGTGCGCGTGTGCCAAATCCGACCGACGGCGTGGCGCAGCTTCGTGCGGTGCGCTGGGGCATCGTCCGAGCGGGTCGCTCCGACCCGCGCGAGGCGGCCTCAAGCCTTCCGTTCGAGGACGACGAAACGCTCGCGCAGCAGCTTTGCCTGATCCTGTACGGAAGCGATCCGTCGCGAGTCGGCCAGGAAGTGGAACAGCGCCACCTCGCTCACCTCCGAATGCGCGTCGAGCACGCCGCGCGCGGCCGAGGTGATCTCTTCGACGACGCGCGACACCTCGATCTGCGGGATCACCAGGTCGCCGCGTCGCAGCGAGCCGCTCCAGTTCGACGCGAACGGTCGAAGGAGCTCGAGGACCTTCTCGCGGAGAAGACGATCATCGAGCATGCGCGCGACGCTACCACGGGTGTCGTGGGCGGCCAACGCGGATTCCATGGACGTCGTGGTCTCGGCTTGCCACCCCCGGCGCACCGCAGTTAGGCTGCCGCTTCCGGCGTACCGAGGGAGTGCCGGGGAAGGACCTTCGACGATGTTCGATTCGCTGCTGTTCTCGACCCGCGAGCTGGTGGTCGCGATGGTGTGCGTGTTCTGCACCGTGCAGATCGCGACGCTCTGCACGACCGTGTACCTGCACCGCGCGCTGTCGCACCGCGCGGTGGCGCTGGCGGCCCCGGTCGAGGTCGCGATGCGCGCGCTGATCTGGCTGCTGACCGGCATCGCGCCGCGTGAGTGGGCCGCAGTGCATCGCAAGCACCACAAGTTCTCGGACGCGGAGGGCGACCCGCATTCGCCGTACGTGCACGGCTTCTGGCAGATCCAGCTGCTGAACTACTTCTACTACCGGCGCGAGGCCGCGAATCCCGAGACGGTCGCGCGCTTCACCAGGGACATCGTCGACGACCGCTGGGACCGGGTGTTCTCCCACACCTGGGCCGGGCTGCTGCTGTTCGCAGGGATCCTCGTGGTCGCGTTCGGGCCGCTGCTCGGCGCGATCGCGTTCGCGGCACACGTGCTGCTCTACGTGTTCCTCAACTCGTCCATCAACGGCGCCGCGCACTGGATCGGCTACCAGCGCTTCGCGAACAGCGCGCGCAACATGTGGTTCCTGGCCCTGCTCACGTCGGGTG
This sequence comes from Candidatus Binatia bacterium, assembly GCA_019749875.1. GTDB lineage: Bacteria > Desulfobacterota > Binatia > UBA12015 > UBA12015 > VGTK01. Next base: position 10,943 of record JAIEPK010000570.1, read on the forward strand.
AGGGCCTGCACAACAACCATCACGAGTTCCCGGGCAGCTCGCGCTTCGCGCAGCGCTGGTGGGAGATCGATCCGGGCTGGTACACGATCGCCCTCCTGCGGAGCGTCGGCCTCGCGCAGCCGGCGCCGTCGGTCGCGATCGGCGAGTAGCAGGGGCGCGGCGCGGCCGCGTCAGAGCCAGCCGCGCTGCTTCTGCGGCGCCCCGGCGAGCTCGGCGCCGGTGGCGATCTTGCGCAGGTCCGCCTCGAGCTTCTCGAGCGCGGCCTTTTGGCTCGCCTCGAAGCTCGCGAGCTCCTTGGCGCGCCGCGCGCGGAACTCCTCGAAGCTCTTGTGCCACGAGCCGTGGAAGCTCGACAGGCGCTTCGACAGCGCCTGGTAGAGCGCGGTGTTCGGCACGAACGACCCCACGCAGTGCGGGCAGTGCAGCACGACGCCCGGACGGATGTACTGGTACGCGACCGAGAACTCGCCCTCGCAGCGGAAGCAGCGCAGCGGGACCTCCCAGTCGTCGAGATCGGGTACGGCGGCCGCGAGCGCGTCCTCGGGGCTGACCACGACAGCCGGGCCGGCCGGCGCTGCCGCCGGTGCGGCAACCGGAGCCGGTGCCGCAGCCGGCTTTGCCGGTGCCGCGGCCGCGCCGGCCGCAGCTGCCGGTGCAGCGGCAGCTCCGGTCGGGGCCGCCGCAGCGCCCCCGTCGCCCTTGAAGCGTGACGGGGAGTCGGGGCCGAAGGTCTTGTCCGGATGGATCTGCGCCGCGCGCGCGAGCAGCACGCTCTCGCTCTCGGGGATGTTCGGATTGGGCACGCAGCAGTCGACCGGACACACGGCGGCGCAAGCCTCGTGGTCGAAGAAGCCGACGCACTCGGTGCACTTCTCGGGCACGATGTAGAAGAACTCGTTGGTGAGTGCGGGGTGCGTCGATCCGTCGAGGCCGAGCCATTCGACGCCGCCCTGGTAGATCGCGGTGTTCGGACACTCCGGCTCGCACGCGCCGCAGTTGATGCACTCGTCGGTGATCATCGTGGCCATGGGCGCGGACCCTATCAGGGGCGGCGCGCGGCTTTCAATTCTTCGCCGCGTGCCGAGCGAACCCGGTTGCGGGGGGGGGAGGCGTATCCTACGAGACCCGAGCCGATGCGTCCTTCCTCGCGATCGCTCAAACGTCTCCTTGCCGAGCGACCTCAGGTGGTGGCTGCCGGCGCACACGACGCGCTGTCCGCGAAGCTCGTCGAGCAGGCCGGATTCGACGCCATCTGGGCGAGCGGCTTCGGCCTGTCCGCCGTCCGCGCCGTGCCCGACGCGAGCATCCTGACGATGAGCGAGACGCTCGAGGCGACGCGCGCCATGGTCGAGGCGACCTCGATCCCGGTCATCGCCGACTGCGACACCGGCTTCGGCAACGCGATCAACGTCATGCGCACCGTCGCCGACTTCGAGGCGGCCGGCGTGGCCGCGATCTCGATCGAGGACAACGTCTTCCCGAAGCGCTGCAGCTTCTACGCCGGAGTCGCGCGCGAGCTGGTGCCGGCAGAGGAGCACGCGCGCAAGGTCGCGGCGGCGAAAGCCGCGCAACGCAGCGACGACTTCATCGTCATCGCGCGGACCGAGGCCCTGATCGCCGGCTGGGGCAAGGAAGAGGCGCTGTCGCGCGCGCGCGCCTATGCCGACGCCGGCGCCGACGCGGTGCTGATCCACTCGAAGCACCCGGATCTCAGCGAGCTCGCCGAGGTCGCGGCAGCGTGGGACCGCGACGTCCCGCTGGTGTCGGTGCCGACGACGTACATCGGGGCATCGCTCGAAGAGCTCGAGCGCACCGGCTTCAAGCTCGTGATCTACGCGAACCAGGCGCTGCGCGCGGCACTCGACGCCATGAAGGACGCGCTGCGCGCGCTGCGCTCCGGCGAGGCGGCGGTGCTCGAGAAGCGCATCGCGCCGCTCGAGGACGTCTACGCGCAGGTCGGCGTGTCGGAATTGAAGAGGAACGAGGCGCTCTACCTGCTTCCCGGCGGCTTCGACTGCTCGGCGGTGATCCTCGCCGCCGGCGACGACGGCGCGCTCGGCGACCTGACCCGCGACCGCCCGAAATCGATGCTCGACATCAAGGGCAAGACCATCCTCGAGCGCCAGGTCGAGGCCCTCAACACCGCGGGTGTCAAGGACATCGCGGTGGTGCGCGGTCACCAGAAGGGCGCGATCCACTACCCCAACCTGCGTTACTACGACAACGAGCACTGGGCGACGACCGGCGAGGTCGCGTCGCTGATGACCGCCGAGGACGAGCTGCGCGGTCCGGTGCTCTGCCTCTACGGCGACGTGATCTTCGACGACGCGATCCTCGGACGTCTGCTGCGCGCGCAGGGCGACGTCGTGATCGCGGTCGACCGGGCGTATTACGACCACGTCCGCGCCGGCAACGGCGCGCTGCCGGCGCGTCCGCACGACCTGGTCGTGACCGAGGAGCCGCCGGTGTCGGGCTACCGCTTCGTGCCGTCGACGTCGGGTGCGGCCGTCAAGCGCATCGGACGCACGCTGCCGCAGGCGGACGCGCACGGCGAGTTCATCGGGCTCGCGCTGCTGTCGGAGCGCGGGGCGAAGCTGGTGCGCGAGGTGCACGCCGAGCTCGCGCGCACCCACCGCGGACCGTTCCACGAGGCGGACTCGCTGTCGCGCGCGGCGCTCACCGACCTGCTGCAGGAGCTCATCGACCGTGGCCACACGGTGACCTGCGTCGACGTCTACAAGGGCTGGATGGAGGTCGACACCTTCGAGGACTACCGCCGCGCGTGGTCCGAGATCCGCGCCTGACGCGAGGGACGCGAACGTGACGTCCACCGCGTACGACGTGATGGCGCCGTTCCACGAACGCGCCGCGCGCGACGAGGCGCTGGCCCTCCTGCGGCGCGAGGATCCCGTCCACTGGGACGACGCGAACCGCTGGTGGCTGGTCACGCGGCACGCCGACGTCCGCGACGTGTCGCGCAGCCCCGAGACGTTCTCGTCGGAGCCGCGCGGACCGTGGCACGTGACCGAGTACACGTTCTCGATGCAGGCGATGGACGGCGAGCGCCACCGCCGTCACCGCGGCGTCGTGAGCCGCGCGTTCACGCCACGGCTGGTGGCGATGCTCGAGGAGCGCGCCGAGCGCTACGCCGGCGAGGCGATCGACGCGCTCGCCGGCCGCCGCAGCGCGGAGTTCGTCGAGGCGCTGGCCGTGCCGGTTCCGCTGCGCATCATCGCCGACATGATCGGCGTCGCCGACGCGGACCTCGGCCGCTTCCGCGCGTGGAGCGACGCGCTGGTGCTCGCGGGCGGCGGCCATGGCGACGAGGCGGCGCTCGCCGAGACGATGCGCCTCATGACGGACTTCCTCGGCTTCCTCGGCGAGGCGGTCGAGCGCCGCCGGCGCGAGCCGGGCGACGACGTGCTGAGCCGCATCGTCCGCGCCGGAACCGAGGGCGTGCTCGACGGCGACGCGCGGCTGCACCTCGACGGCGACGAGATCCGCGACTTCGCGCTCTTTCTCCTCGTCGCGGGCAACGAGACCACGCGCAACGCGATCGCGCAGGGCATGCTCGCGCTGTTCGAGCATCCGGCGGAGCGCGCGCGGCTGGTCGCCGACGAGTCGCTGTGGTCGACGGCGGCGGACGAGATCGCACGCTGGACCTCGCCGGTGCGCGCGATGCGCCGCGTGGCGCTGCACGACACGACGCTCGGCGGACGCGCGATCCGCGCCGGCGACTCCGTCGTGATGGTCTACGCGTCCGCGAACCAGGACGAGAGCGTCTTCGACGAGCCGCAGCGCTTCCGCGTCGACCGCGACCCGAACGACCACCTCGCGTTCGGCTTCGGTCCGCACTACTGCCTCGGCGCGAATCTCGCGCGCATGGAGATCCGCGCGGTGCTGCGGAGCGTCCTGCGCCGTCTGCCGGGAATCCGGCTGGCCGACGGCGCCGTCGCCGTGCAGACGCCGAGCGCGCTGATCGACGGGCTCGACGCGCTGCCCGTCGAGTGGTGAGCGTCGCGCGCGGCGACGCACGGGAGGAGTGAGCACGAGCATGGAAAAGGGATCGCTGAGCGGGGTCGAGCTCGCGGACGCGCTGCGCGCGCGCGGCTTCGACTTCTTCACCGGCGTGCCGTGCTCGCTGGTCGCGTCGCTCATCATCGCGCTCGAGCCGCACGGCTACGTCGCCGAGACGCGCGAGGACGCGGCGCTCGGGCTGGCCGCGGGTGCAGCACTCGCCGGGCGCCGTCCGGTGGTCGTCATGCAAAACTCCGGCTTCGGCGTGTCGCTGAACGCGATCGGATCGCTGCAGGACATCTACGCGCTCCCGTGTCTTCTCGTGATCACGTGGCGCGGCTACGAGGGGAAGGACGCGCCCGAGCATTTGGTCATGGGAGAAGCGATGCCGGCGATCCTCGACGCGATGCACATCCCGTGGCGCGCGCTCGGCGCCGACGCCGCGGCGGCGGACGCCGACGCGCAGTGGGCGCGCGCGCGCCTCGACGAGAAGGCCGGACCCGTCGCGCTGATCGTCAAGCCGGGGGTGCTCGCGTGACGCCCGTGGCGGAGCGCCCGACGACGTGCGACGCGATCGCTGCGGTCCTGCCCGAGCTCGGCGGCCACGCGCGCGTGTGCGCCAATGGCTTCATCTCGCGCTGGGTGTGCGCGCTCGGCGACGACGAGGCGAACTTCTACATGATCGGCTCGATGGGCCTTGCCTCGTCGATCGGTCTCGGCATCGCGGCGGCGCAGCCCGGCGTTCCGGTCGCGGTGATCGACGGCGACGGAAACGTCCTGATGAACCTGGGCTCGCTCGCGATGACGGCGGTGCTGGCGCCGGCGAAGTTCCGCCACGTCGTGCTCGACAACGGCGTCTACGCCAGCACCGGCAACCAGCCGGCGATCTCCGCGAGCGTCAAGCTGGAGGAGATCGCGCGCGCCGCGGGCTACCGGCAGGTCGCGCGCGTCGGACGCCTTGCGGAGATCGCGCCGGCGCTGCGCGCGCAGCTCGCGGTGGACGGTCCGACCCTGCTGCTGGTCGAGACGCAGCCCGAGTCCGGACCGCCGGCGCCGCGCATCCCGTACACGCCGCCGGAGATGACGGCGCGCGTGTCGCGCGCGGTCGCGCGTCTCGCAGCCGCGGCGGGGAAGGGTGCCAGTTGATCCTGCTCAACCCCGGACCGGTCAACGTCTCGCCGCGGGTCACGGCGGCGATGTCGCGCGGCGACCTGTGCCACCGCGAGCCCGAGTTCCAGCAGCTGCTCGACTCGGTACGCGTCAAGCTCGTGCGCGCGCTCGCGCCGGACGGCGACTGGGTCGCGGTGCCGCTCACCGGCTCCGGTACGCTGGCGTTGGAAGCCGGCGTGACCAGCGTGGTGTCGAGCGGACGCCGCATGCTGGTCGTCGTGAACGGCGTCTACGGCGAGCGCATTCTCGAGATGGCGCAAACGCACGGCATCGCGACGGTGGTCGTGCGCAGCGACTGGGGACGGCCGCCGGACCTCGCCGCGATCGACAACGTGCTGCGCGCCGATCCCGACGTCGAGGTGGTCGCGCTGGTGCACCACGAGACCACGACCGGGCTCCTGAACCCGGTCGAAGCCGTCGGCCGCATCACGCGGGCGCACGGACGCGTGCTCTTCGTCGATGCGATCAGCGGTCTCGCGGGCGACACGCTCCGGCTCGAGGAGTGGGGCGTCGGCGTGTGCGTCGGCGTCGCCAACAAGTGCATCCAGGGCATCCCCGGCATCGGCTTCGTGCTCGCGCAGCGCCGCGAGATGCAGCGCATGGCGGAGATTCCGCCGCGCTCGGTCTACATGCACCTGCCGCGGCACTTCGCGGCGCACGAGAAGCACACGGTGCCGTTCACCGCGGCCGTGCAGGTGCTCTACGCGCTCGACGAGGCGCTCGACGAGCTGCTGGAAGAGGGCGTCGACGCGCGGGTCGCGCGTTACGGCCGCGCGGCGAGTCTGCTGCGCGCCGGCTTCGAGCGCCTCGGTCTGCGGCTGATGTTGCCGCCGGAGCTGCGCTCCAACTCGATCACCACGCTCACGCTGCCGGCGGGGCTGACGTACCAGCAGCTGCACGACCGCGTGCGCAAGGACGGCTTCGTGATCTACGAGGGGCAGGGTCAGCTCAGCACGCAGGTGTTTCGCGTCGCCAACATGGGGGCGCTGTCCGAGGACGACTTCATGCGCTTCCTCGCCTCGCTCGAGCGCGCGATGGGCGGAGCGTCGGCATGAGCGCGCGCACGACCGCCATCATCCTCGCAGCCGGTGTCGGCAAGCGCTTCGGCGCCGAGATGAACGACAGACCCAAGGCGCTGCTCGAGGTCGGCGGCGAGACGCTGATCGCACGCCTCGTGCGCCAGCTGCGCGAGGGCGGCGTCGAGAAGATCGTGATCGTCGTCGGACACCGCGGTGAGCTGATCGAGCAGGAGCTCGGCAGCGTTCCGGGCGTCTCGTTCCTGCACAACCCCGAGTACCGGCGCGGCGCGATCCTGTCGCTGTGGACCGCGCGCGAGCACCTCGGCGGTCCCGCGCTGGTGATGGACGCGGACGTGTTCCTGCCGTCCGAGATGATGTCGCGCCTGCTGCGCTCGGCGCACGACAACTGCTTCCTCCTCGACGGCAGCGCCGACGCCACCGGCGAGGAGCAGATGCTGCACGTTCGGAACGGCCGCGTCACCGACATCGCGCGCAACCCGCGCGGCGAGTACGACCTGCTCGGTGAGTCGGTGGGCTTCCTGAAGCTCGGCGCCGAAGGCGCGCGCACGCTGCGCGAGCTGCTCGACGCGCGCGTCGCGGCCGGCGTCAAGGACATCGAGCACGAGGAGGTCTATCCCGAGCTCCTGTCGCGCGTGGTCACGGGCTTCGAGCGCGTCGACGACCTCGACTGGACCGAGATCGACTTCCCCGAGGATCTCGAGCGCGCTCGCGCCCTCGCGCGCGGCGGTCGCAGCTGAGCGCGACCGTGTCCGCGGCGCGCCGCCTCATCGTCAACGGCGACGACTTCGGTCTCGCGCGCGAGGTGAACCGCGCCATCGTGCGCGCGCACCGCGACGGCATCCTGACGACGACCAGCCTGATGGTCATGTCGCCGTACGCGTCCGAGGCGGTGCAGCTCGCGCGCGACCACCCGCGGCTCGGTGTCGGCTTGCACCTGGTCCTCGTGCAGGGCGTCCCCGCGAGCGCCGACGCGGCCGCGACCGGACTCGCGGCGGCGCGCGGCGCGTTCCGCGAGAGCGCCATTCCCGCGGCGCTGCGCTACTTCTTCGATCCGAAGCTGCACCGCGCGGTCCTGCGCGAGGTGCGCGCGCAGCTCGAGCGCTTCCGCGACACGGGCCTGCCGCTCGATCACGTCGACGGTCACCTGAACGTGCACCTGCACCCCATGCTGCAGTCGACGCTCGCGCGGCTGGCGCCGGAGTTCGGCATCCGCGCGGTGCGTCTCACGCGCGAACCGATCGCGCCGAACCTGCGCTACGACCCACGCCACCGCGTGCGCAAGACCTTCGAAGGCATGGTTCTCCGGCTGCTGTCGCGCATCACCGAGCGACGTCTCGCCCCTCTCGGCGTCGTTTTCGCCGATCGCACGCTCGGCCTGCACCAGAGCGGCGGCTGCGACGAGCGCTACTTGACGCACGCGCTGTCGGAGCTTCCCGAGGGCGTCTCGGAGCTCTACTGCCACCCGGCCGAGGCGCAGACACCGGAGATGCGGCGTCTGATGCCGGGCTACCGTCCCGCGGACGAGCTCGCGGGGCTCACGTCGCCGCGGATCCGAGCCCTGGTCGCGGAGCGCGGCATCGAGCTGATCCGCTGGTCCGATCTGCACGTGTGACTCCGCGGAGACGGCAGCGCTTGAATCGCGGACCCGTGCCGCGTAGCCGTGACGCGAGCCGCAGCCGCAGCCGCGGCGCGGAGGAGGCGCGATGGAGAAGCTCGTCTACGTGCTCTGGAAGCGCGGCGCGGAGCCGAACGAGGCGTTCAAGCGCCGGCTGCTCGACGAGACCGCGCCGCGACTGCTCGCGCTCGACATCGAGCGCATTCGCATCTCGGTCGTCGACGACGACGTCGCGGCGGGCGAGCGGCTCCGGCTCGGCCGCATGTCGCCGCCGAAGGACGGCTTGCTGTCGTTCTGGATCGAGCAGTCGCAGGATCGCGCACCCGTCGAGCGCGTGCTCGCGGGGACGTGCGGGTCGTTCGTCGGCTATCTCGTCGTCGAGTCGCGGCCGCTGGTGAACCGGGCGGCGCGGCCGGGCGCTCGCACGCCGGGCTTCGCGGGTGTCACCTGCATCGCGCCGGCGGACGGCGTGTCGCATGCCGAGTTCGTGCGTCGCTGGCACGAGCAGCAGCGCGCGTGCGCGATCGAGACGCAGAGCACCTTCGGCTACGTGCGCAACGAGATCGTGCGCGCGCTCACGCCGGACGCGCCGCCGTGGGCCGCGATCGTCGAGGAGAACTTCCCGCTGGCGGCGCTCACCGACCCGGCCGCGTTCTACGACGCGGTCGGCGACCCGGACAAGCTGAAGCGCAACGCGACGCGGATGTTCGAGACCTGCCAGGGCTTCCTCGCCCTCGACCGCGTCGAGTCGCACCCGATGAGCGAGTACGTGCTCTAGAGGATCGAGCCGTGCCGCTCTCGAACCTCACCGTGGTCGACCTCGCCACGCTCGCGGCCGCGCCGCAGATCGCGGCCTTCTTCGGTGACTTCGGTGCACGGGTGATCAAGGTCGAGCACCCGCGCGGCGACTCGCTGCGCAAGCTGGTCGATGCGTCCGGCGTGCCGCTCACCTGGAAGATCGTCAATCGCAACAAGCAGCACGTGACGCTCGACGTGACGAAGCCCGACGGCCGCGCGCTGCTCGACCGGATGCTCGAGCGTGCGGACCTGCTGGTCTGCAATCTCGGACGTGAGCGCCTCGCGCGCTTCGGCCTGGAGCGCGCGCAGCTCGCGGCGTCGCACCCGCGCCTCGTGGCGGTCAATCTCACAGCGTACGGCACCGACGGACCGTGGGCGGACCGGCCCGGATCGGGCACTCTCGCCGAGGCGATGAGCGGCCTCGCGGCGCTCACCGGCGAGCCGGACGGTCCGCCGACGCTGTCCCCGGTCGGCCTCGGCGATCATCTGGGCGTCTTGCAGGGGATCGTGGCGGCGCTGCTCGGCCTGTACGCGCGCGACGCGGCTCCCCGAGCACGCGACGCGGACGACCCGCGCGGTGCACGCGAACCCCGCGGCGAGCTGCTCGACGTCGCGATGTACGAGCCGCTGCTCGGCCTCCTGTCGCTGCGCCTCGCGCAGACGTCGCGCAACGGAACGGAGCCGGTGCGTCTCGGCAACCGTTTCCCGACGATGGCGCCGCGCAACACCTACCGGACGCGCGACGGCGGCTGGGTCGCGCTCACCGCGGGCACCGACGAGCTCGCGCACCGCGCGCTCGCGGTGATCGGGCGTCCGGAGCTGCGCGACGATCCGCGGTTCCGCGACAATCGTGCGCGGGTCGCGCATGCGGGCGAGCTCGACGTGCTGCTCGGCGACTGGATCGGCGCGCGCGCGACTGTCGACGTGGTCGCGGCGTTCAACGCGGCGGGCGTGTCGATGGCGTCGGTGGACGGGCTCGCGACGGTCCTCGACAACCCGCACTTCCGCGCTCGCGGCAGCCTGGTCGCGGCCCCGGACGGCGACGGCGGCACGATGACCATCGCCGCACCGTCGCCGCGTCGCGCCTCGGATCCCGGACGGATCGACCACCTCGGCGGCAGCCGCGGAGCCGACAACGAGGCGGTGTACCGCGACTGGCTCGGCTGCACGGCCGAGCAGATCGAGCGTTGGCGACACGACGGCGTCATCTGAGCGGTGTCGCGGGGCCCGCGACGGCGGCGCGGATGCGTGCGCGACCGCGAGCGCATCGCATGACGATGACGCCGCTGCCTCCCCGCGGCGATCGTGCGGCACGGCATCGGATCGATCGCCCGCGCGCGGCGAGCGGCTAGCAGGCCGTTGAAGAGTCGGCGTTTCGGACTGATTTGACGAGCACAGTGATCATCGATTCCTCGCAGGGGC
>JAIEPK010000209.1 GCA_019749875.1 Candidatus Binatia bacterium
CAGAACTGCCTGGTAATGCGCCAACGAATCGGAACCACTGAGGGTGAGCGTGCCCGCCCCATCATAAGACGCGCTTATCGCTGTGCCTGAAACATCGACGCTGAGCCGGTCGCCCGCGAGCCACCCGGATATCCGCACCGTCGCACCCGTCAGGAATGAGTAATCCGGGCTTTGAATGCCAACATTGGGTGAGAGCGCTGCCCCATGCACCGTATCGGTGACGGCCACGGCGCCGGCGGACCGCACGGTGGCGGATGCAGTCGTGCTCGCGACGCCGCGCCTCGTTCGTGCGTCGGCTGCGGCCAGTGCGGCGCGGCGCCGCCCGTACAACGTGCTCGTCTACCTCATCGACACCCTGCGCGCGGATCACACGACGCCGTACGGCAGCGAGCGCGCGACCACGCCGCGGCTCGCCGCACTCGCGCGCGACGGCGTCGTGTTCGCGAACGCGTACACCGTGGCACCGTGGACTCGCCCCGCGACGGCGAGCCTGCTGACGGGCCTCTACCCGAGCACGCACGGCAGCGAGCGCGCGGGAGCGCTCGCGCCGGCCGCGGTGACGCTCGCGGAGCGCTTCCGGCGCGCCGGCTGGTCGACGTGGGCGTTCGTCGCCAACGGCCACGTCTTCGGCGAGGGCGTCGGGCTCGACCAGGGCTTCGATCGCTTCGTCGCAGTGCGTGGACGCAGGCTCGACAATCATGCACGCAGCGAGGAGATCGCCGCTCTCGTGCTGCCGCAGCTCGACGCGTTCGGCGACGAGCCGTTCCTGCTCTACGTGCACGCCGTCGATCCCCACTCGCCGTACGATCCGCCGCCGACGTTCGCTGGACGCTTTCGCGACCCGACGTATACGGGCACGATCACGCCGGCGGACACGCTGCGCAAGACGCTCCGCGCGCGCTCTCTCGACGAAAGCGACGTGCGCCGCGTGCGCGATCTGTACGACGAGGACGTCGCCTACCAGGACGAGCAGCTCGGTGTGCTGCTCGACGCGCTCTCCGAGCGCGGGCTGCGCGAGCGCACGATCGTCGTCGTGCTGTCGGATCACGGCGAGGAGCTGAACGACCACGGCGACTGGGAGCACGGCATGCGCCTCTTCGAGGAGCAGGTCCGCATCCCGCTGATCGTCGACGTCCCGGGCTTGGTCGGCGCCAGGGCGCGGTGGATCGCCGAGCCCGCGGCGATCGTCGACGTCTTGCCGACGCTGCTCACGCTGACCGGGATCGCGCCTGGCGAGCCCATGCAGGGTGTCGACCTCGCGCCCGCGCTGACGCGCTCGGCGGCGTCGCAAGCGTCGGGCGGATCGCGCCCCGGCTACTTCGAGGAGATCCGACCCGGCGAGGATCGCGACCTCTACGCGTTGCGCGACGGGCGCTGGAAGATCGTCCGCGAGGTCCTGCACGCATCGGGAGAGTCGCGCGATGCGCTGTTCGATCTCGAGACCGATCCGCTCGAGCGTGAGGATCTCGCGGCCCGCGAGCCGGTGCGCCTGGACGAGCTGCGCGCGCGCCTCGACGCCATGCCCGGCGTTCTCGCGGCGCAGGTCGCGCCCCTGCCCGCAGGCGCTCCTTCCGCGCCGTCCGCCGCGACCCGCCGGCAGCTCGAGGCGCTCGGCTACGTCGTTCCGGACGGACCGGCGCACTAGTGCACGCGCTTCTTGCGGCTCACGCGCGGCGGTAGCCCGGCCGTGCTCGGGGTGCGGCTGACGGACGCGGACCATGCGTCTCTGAGCGAGCCTCTGCGCGTCGGTGCGACGGCGGGCGAGCGCCACGACGCGGTGCTGCTGGCGATCCTCGAGCGCCGACACGCGCGCGCCCACGTCGCGCTTGCCTGGGCAATGTCCCGAGCGGGTGCGCCGTCCGTTTGCGGCTTGTGGCCGGCGTCGCTCCGGAGTCTTCTGAAGCTCGCGGCGGCGGCCGATCCTTCGGGTAGCGAAGCAGGCACGTCGCTTCGCGCGAGCGATGATCGATCCGGACTCCGAATGCATGCGTCCCGGGCGGCCGCGGACGTGCGAGCGAGGTGCTGCCCCGCGCACCCATGCGTCGCGGATCCTGCTCGCCGCGCTTGCCGTGCTCGCGCTCGCAGCACCGGCGCCGGCACGCGGCGCCGTCGCCCTGACGCGCGGCCCGTACTTGACGAAGGCGCGCCGCACGTCGGTCACCGTCGTGTGGCGAACCGACGTCGCCGGGACGTCCGTCGTGCGCTGGGGCGCGGGCACCGCGCTCGACCGGGTCGCCACGGGACCGGACGGTACGACGCACAAGGTGCGCCTGACCGGGCTGACACCCGGCGCGCGCTACTCCTACCGTGTCGAGACCGGCGGCCTCACGTTCGGGCGGCGGCGCGCGTTCCGCGCGCTCGACGCGGCGCACGACCCGTCGTTCCGCTTCGCGGTGGTCGGCGACTTCGGAACTGGCTCCGCCGCGGAGGTCGCAGTCGAGGACCGCATCGTGCTCGCGAAGCCGCGCCTGCTGATGACGGTCGGCGACAACGCATACAGCAGCGGCTCGGATGCCGAGCTCGATGCGAGGGTCTTCCCGCAGTACGCGGACCTGATCGACCACGTCGCGATCAACGTCGTGCTCGGCAACCACGACGTCGGCACCGCGGGCGGCGCTCCCGAGCGTGACGCATTCTCGCTCGGGCCGCGCGCCTGGTACAGCTTCGACGCGTCGAGCGCACACTTCGTCGTGCTCGACTCGAACGAGGGCTGCATCACCGCCGGCTGTCCGCAGTATGACTGGCTGGTGAGCGACCTGTCGCACACGCCGCAGCCGTACCGCTTCGTCTTCTTCCACCACACGATCTCGTCGTGCGGACCGCACGGCACCGACACGGACCTGCGTGCCGCGTGGGCGCCGGTCTTTGCGGCGCACGGCGTGCAGGTCGTGTTCATGGGCCACGATCACGGCTACCAGCGCTCGGTGCCGATCGACGGCGTCGTCTACGTCACGGCGGGCGGCGGTGGTGCGGGGCTGTACGCGTGGACGAAGCCTTGCGCGGAGGCAGCGGTGGTGCTCGATGCGACGAGCGTCCCGGACGCGAGCCACTTCGTGCTCGTCACGCTCGCCGCGGACGGCGCGACGGTGAGCGCGATCGACCGCGCCGGCACGGTGCGCGACTCCTTCCGCGTCGTGCCGTGACGCGCCGCCGCGTCGTTCCCCGGACAGCCGATCACGGTCTGTCGAGCAGCACCAGCTCGGTGGCCGGGCTGGACGACGGCGGCGGAACGCGCCGCGACGGCCGGCTGTCGCGGATCTCGGCGAGACGGAGCGCTACCGCTGCGGCTCGCAGCGATGCAGCGGCGGGACGCTGCCGTCGAGCAGCTCGGTGAGGATAATGCCGGTGCCGGTCGGCGCCCCGACGTAGATCGTGTCGCCGGTGCTGTTGCCGGCGGGCGGTGACTTGCAGTTGTCGAAGAACTCCTGCTGGCACGGCCACGGCCCCGCGATCTGAAAGCCGACGTACGCCGTCTCCGGATTGGCGACGGTGATCGGACACGAGCAGATGATCTCGTGGTCGGCGAGCGGTTGCGCGAAGCCGGGGAATGACTGGCCGCGCGTGCTCTCGAAGCAGTAGCCGCCGTCGCACTGCGCGTACGCACCGTTCGAGCTGCCGGCCGGGCAGGTGTACAGCGCCATGTCGCCGCCGGGTGCGCGCAGCGACTCCGGCAAGCTGTAGGTGCTGATCATGTAGCCGTTGCCGACACCCTCGGCGTTCGCTGTGCACACGTTCTGGTTGGTGCCGTACGAGAAGGGCAGGCTGATGCTGTCGCCATGCTCGACGTCGCACTTGCAGTACGCGATACCGTTGAACACGAAGCACTGCGCCGTCGCGCAAAGAGCGTAGGTCTGATCGGAGCAGGTCGCGAAGGGCCGCGTCGCGTCGAAGCTCGGCGTCTGGGCGATCTTCGGCAGCTGTGCGCGACCGGGGTTGATCGGATCGAGCGCCGCGGCCGTGCGTGGCAGGAGCAGCGGGAACGCTGCAATCGCGAGCAGCAGCAGAAGAGCGACGCGCCGCGCGCGTGGCGCCACGTGGACTTGCAGCGCACCCGCTCCGCGGGCTCGCCGAGCTTCGTGAAGACCGCTCATCGGGATTCCTCCTCGGCCGAGCGACGTGTCGCTCCGGCGTGTCCCGATCTATCGGTCGGACGCCCGTCGGAGTTCAGCGTCCGCAGGCAGAAGGCCGCGCGCGGACGGCGCGCGTGAGCTGCCCGCCGCGCGCGAGCGCGGGCCGCATCACGGTTCTCAGCGACCGGCGCAGGCCGCGACGGTCTCCGCGATCTGTGCCGCCGCCGCGTCGCCGTCGCCGAGCGTCTGGTCGAGCTTCTGGAACTCGTCCGCGGTCCAGCGCCGCTGGATGCGGCCGAGCGCGCACTCGCAGATCGACACGCTCGAGCGCTGCCGGCATCCCGTCATGAAGTTGTCCACCAGCTCCTGCGGGTACGGGTTCGGCGGCGGCTCCTGCGCGCAGCCGGCGGCGAGCGCGAGCAGCAGCGACGCGAGGACGGTCGATTTCGCGCGATCGGGCATCGCGCGTCGGGATAGCGCGTGCGGCGCGGCGGCGAAAGCCGAGGGGGGTCCTCGGAGCGGGCGAGCTGCGGTGCTCGCGGGACGGGCCGCGCAGGGAGCACGCTTCCGCTCCGCAGGTCGCGGGTGAATCCGGGACGCCTCACCGGCGCGACGGCGACGGTCGGCGCCTCCTCGCCGTCGCGTCGTGCTAGCGTGGTCCGCATGCCCGAGCTGCCCGACGTCGAGCTCTACGTCGCGCTGCTGCGCGAGCGCATCGTGGGCCAGCCGCTCGAGTCGGTGCGCCTCAAGAGCCCGTTCGTGCTGCGGACGTTCGATCCGCCGCTGGCCGCGGCGACCGGCAAGACCGTTCGTGACGTGCGCCGGCTCGGCAAGCGGGTGGTGCTGGTCCTCGACGACGAGCTCTTTCTCGTCGTCCACCTCATGATCGCCGGCCGCTTTCGCTGGGAGAAGCGCGGTGCGAAGCCGGCCGGCAAGATCGGGCTCGCGGCATTCGACTTCCCGAACGGGACGTTGCTGCTCACCGAGGCGAGCCCGAAGAAGCGCGCGTCGTTGCACCTGGTGCGCGGTGCCGAGGCGCTCGCCGCGCACCATGCGGGCGGCATCGAGCCGCTGGAATGTGATCTCGAGGCGTTCTCTGCCGCGCTGACGCGGGAGAGCCACACCCTGAAGCGCGTGCTGACCGATCCGCGGGTGTTCAGCGGCATCGGCAACGCGTACTCCGACGAGATCCTCCACGCGGCTCGCCTGTCGCCAGTCAAGCATACGGGTAAGCTCACGCCGGACGAGAACGCGCGCCTCTACCAGGCGACGCACGACGTGCTCACGGCGTGGACCGAGCGCCTGCGTGCCGAGTTCGCCGAGCGCTTCCCCGGTCCCGGCGACGTCACCGCGTTCCGCCCGGACTTCGCGGTGCACGGGCGCTTCGGCGAGCCGTGCCGCGTCTGCGGCAAGCCCGTGCAACGCATCCGCTACGCCGACAACGAGACCAACTACTGCGCGGTGTGCCAGAACGAGGGCCGCCGGCTCGCGGACCGGGCGCTGTCGCGCATCCTGCACGACTCCTACGCGCGCACGCTCGACGACGAGGATTGAGCGGCATCCGGGTCGCGCGTCGATGGTCGCCGGCACCCGTCGCCGCCGTGCGGGCGTCGCCGATCGCGTCAGCCGGCGTGCGAGCCGTCGTGCGTGCGCAGCTCGCGCAGCCGGCGTCGCACCCCCGGGTGCAGCAGCGGGCCCACGGCCGCGAGCGTGAGCACCGCGGCGCCCAGGTAGAACTGCGGCGATCCCGGGACGAGCAGGGTCGCACCGAAGAACGAGTACGCGAGGGCCCGCACCGATCCGCCGGCCATGACCGCGAGCGCGAACGGCAGCAGCGCCATCGACGAGAAGCCCGCGGCCCAGAAGAACGCCGCCATCGGTCCGGTCGGATGCGCGGTGACGAGGCCGACCGCCGCCGGCCCGGCGCGCTCGACGTGGCGCTCGAGCCACGCATAGCGATGCCCGAGCAGATCGCGCAGCCATCCACCACCGATCTTGCGCGCCATGACGAACGTGATCAGAGCCGACAGCACGATGCCGGTCGCACCGAGGATCGTCCCGAGGGTCGTGCCGAAGCACAGGCCGCCCACCGGCAGGATGACGATCGCGGGCAGAAAGATGAACTGACGGAAGGTCAGCAGGCCGAGAAAGATCGCCGGCGCCTTCCAGCCCATGCTGCGCACGAGCTCTTGCAGCGCACTGGTCGAGAGCTCGATGCCGAGCTGCTCGCGAACGACCGAGCCCAGGACGAAGAAAGTCGCGAGCAGCGCGAGCAGGACGGGCATGACCCGGCGTGGCACGGCCGCCACGGTAACGCAGCCGGCGCCACCTGGCGAGCCCGGTCGAGCGACGCCGCGAGTCGTTCCGGACCGAATCGCGCCGCGCTGGTTCGGCGCCGCGCGTGCATCGGGTCGGCCCCGCGGCGATCCACCCGGATTGGGGTGGGCGGGCGACGGGACCGGGTGCGCCATCGTGCGGCCGCGTACGAAGCGGGCAGATGCGAAAGAAAGCGGCACCGTCGCTCGCCTCGCGGGCAACGGCGGCAGGATCCGAGGCCTCCGTGCGGTCGCCTTGGCACGCTTGCTTGGGTCTCACGCTCCGCCCCGAGGTCGCGCAACCCGCATGAGCATCCACGTCGCCATCCATCACCGGACGCACTACGCGTTCGACCGTCTCGTCACGCTGTCGCCGCACGTCCTGCGTCTGCGTCCGGCCCCCCATTCGCGCACGCCGATCGAGGCCTACTCGCTGCGCGTCAAGCCGGAGAAGCAGTTCCTCAACTGGCAGCAGGATCCGTTCGGCAACTTCCTCGCGCGCCTCGTGTTCAACGAGCCGACGCGCGAGCTCGACATCACCGTCGACCTGATCGCCGACCTGACGGTCATCAACCCGTTCGACTTCTTCCTCGAGGCGTCGGCGGAGGAGTACCCGTTCACCTACGAGAAGCAGCTCGCGCGCGAGCTCGGGCCGTACTTCGAGGTGCGCGAGCGCGGACCGCTGCTCGCGAAGTGGCTCGAAGGCGTCGACCTGCGGCGGCGCCGCACGGTCGATTTCCTGGTCGATCTGAACCAGCGCCTGGCGCGCGACATCGCGTACTCGATCCGCATGGAGCCCGGCGTCCAGAGCTGCGAGGAGACGCTGGAGCGCCGCATCGGCTCGTGCCGCGACACCGGCTACCTGCTGGTCGAGATCCTGCGCCACCTCGGCCTCGCGGCGCGCTTCGTGTCGGGCTACCTCGTCCAGCTCACGCCGGACGAGAAGCCGATCGAGGGACCGGAAGGTCCGAAGCACGACTTCACCGACCTGCACGCGTGGGCCGAGGTGTACGTCCCGGGCGCCGGCTGGATCGGCCTCGACCCGACCTCCGGCCTGTTCGCCGGCGAAGGGCACATCCCGCTCGCGGCCACACCCGATCCGGTGAGTGCGGCTCCGGTCACGGGCGCCGTGGACAAGTGCGAGGTCACGTTCTCGTACGAGAACGTCGTCGAGCGCGTGAGCGGGCTCGTCAGTCCCGTCAAGCCGTACACCGACGAGACCTGGCGCGAGATCCTGACGCTGGGTGACGCCGTCGACGCGGATCTGGTCGCGCACGACGTGCGGCTCACCATGGGCGGCGAGCCGACCTTCGTCTCGATCGACGACCGCGAAGGCGCCGAATGGAACACCGACGCCCTCGGCCCCGTCAAGCGCAGGCTCGCCGAGGACCTGATCCGTCGCCTGCGCATGCGCTTCGCGCCGCACGCCGCGGCCCTGCAGTTCGGTCAGGGCAAGTGGTATCCGGGCGAGGTCCTGCCGCGCTGGGCGCTGGGCTGCTTCTGGCGCCGCGACGGCGTCGCCGTGTGGACCGACGACGGGCTCATCGCCGATCATGCGAGCCCGCTCGGCCACGACGTTTCCGACGCGAAGCGCTTCATGGATGCGCTCGCGATGCGCCTCGGCCTGCCGCCCGAGCTCGCGCTGCCGGGCTGGGAAGACGCGCTCTACTTCCTGTGGAAGGAGCAGAACGTTCCCGAGAATCTCGATCCGCAGAAGGCGTGGCCCGAGGATCCCGAGGACCGCCGCCTGCTCGCGCAGAAGCTCGAGCGCGGCATCGCCAAGGTCGCCGGCTATGCGCTGCCGCTGCGCTGGGCCTGGTACGTCGACGGCAGCCAGGGCTGGACGACGACGCGCTGGACGTTCCGGCGGGAGAAGATGGTCCTCGTGCCGGGCAGCTCGCCGATGGGCTACCGTCTGCCGCTCGACTCGCTGTTCTGGATCCCGAGCGAGCGCCGCGAGGTGACGTTCGAGCAGGATCCGTTCGCGCCGCGCGGCGAGCTGCCGGGCGACGCGCGCCGCTTCGCGCAGATGACGTATCCGACCTCGCCCTACGGGCCGGGTGGCGGCGGCGCGTACGGGCCGGACGGCGGTGGTGCCGGTCCGGGCGGCGCGGGCTTCCCGTTCGGCAAGCGCGAGATCGTGATGCACCAGAGCGCGGACTTCGCGTCGCCCTCCGGTGCGGCCTCGACCGTGCGCGACTTCCCGAGCGACCTCGTGCGCAGCGCGCTCTGCGTCGAGCCGCGGGACGGCACGCTGCACGTCTTCCTGCCGCCGCTCACGCACCTCGAGCACTACCTGAACCTGGTCGCGTGCGTGGAGGAGACCGCCGCAGAGCTGCGGATTCCGATCGTGCTCGAAGGCTACGAGCCGCCGCGCGATCCGCGTCTGGTGCGGCTTCTGGTCACGCCGGACCCCGGCGTGATCGAGGTGAACATCCAGCCGGCACACGGCTGGCGCGACCTGGTCGACGTCCACTCCGCGGTCTACGAGGAGGCGCGCGCGTCGCGGCTCGGCACCGAGAAGTTCATGATCGACGGTCGCGCTACCGGCACCGGCGGCGGCAACCACGTGACCGTCGGCGGACCGTCGGCGGCGGACAGCCCGATCCTGCGCCGGCCCGATCTGCTGCGCAGCTTGACGACCTACTGGCAGCACCACCCGAGCCTGTCGTACCTGTTCTCCGGACTCTTCGTCGGGCCGACGAGCCAGGCGCCGCGCATCGACGAGGCGCGCGACGACAGCCTGTACGAGCTCGAGATCGCGCTCGCCAACGCGACCGGCGGCGGGACGCCGCCGCCGTGGCTCGTCGACCGGCTGTTCCGCAACCTGCTCATCGACGTCACCGGCAACCCGCATCGCGCCGAGTTCTGCATCGACAAGCTGTACTCCCCCGACGGCCCGACCGGACGTCTCGGCCTGGTCGAGATGCGCGCCTTCGAGATGCCGCCGCACCAGCGTCTGAGCTTGACGCAGCTGCTGCTCCTGCGCGGGCTGCTCGCGCGCTTCTGGAAGGAGCCGTACCAGAAGCCGCTGGTGCGCTGGGGCACCGAGCTGCACGACCGCTTCCTGCTGCCGCACTTCCTCTGGCAGGACTTCGGTGACGTGATCGACGAGCTGCGCGCGCACGGCTACGGCTTCTCGCGCGAGTGGTTCCTGCCGTTCCTCGAGTGGCGCTTCCCCCGCCTCGGTGGCATCACGGTGCGCGACCTCGAGCTCGAGCTGCGTACCGCGATCGAGCCCTGGCACGTGCTGGGCGAGGAGATCGGATCGCAGGGCACGACGCGCTACGTCGACTCGTCGCTCGAGCGCCTGCAGGTGAAGGCGATGGGCATGACCGACGGGCGTCACGTGGTCGCCTGCAACGGCCGGCGGGTGCCGCTCCGCCCGACCGGGATGCGCTCGGAGTTCGTCGCCGGCGTGCGCTACCGCGCATGGCAGCCGCCGTCGGCTCTGCATCCCACGATCCCGGTGCACGCGCCGCTGGTGTTCGACGTGATCGACACCTGGGCCGGACGCTCCGTCGGCGGCTGCACGTACCACGTCGTCCATCCGGGCGGGCGCAGCTTCGAGACCTTCCCCGTCAACGCGGCGGAGGCCGAATCCCGGCGGGTTGCCCGCTTCTGGGCGCACGGCCATACTCCCGGCGCGATGCAGCCGCCATACGAGGAGCGGGATCCCGACTTTCCGCACACGCTGGACCTGCGACGCCTGCGCGAGGCGTGAGCGAGGAAAGGGTGCTCGGAGCGGGGGAGGAAGGCGCCGCCGCGGGACGGACGCGTGGGCTGTTCTCGGCCTACGAGCCGCTTCCCGGCTGTCGCGACGAGATGGCCGCCGAGCCCGGCGCGCTGCACGCGCACTGGGAGTACCTCGCGGGCGCCATCGGTGCGCTCGGCGACGCCGAGCTCGAGCGGCGCAACCACGAGCTGCGCCGCCTGCTGCGCGAGAACGGCGTCACGTACAATTTCTACGAGGAGAACGACACGGTCGAGCGTCCGTGGTCGCTCGATCCGATCCCGGTGCTGCTCACCAGCGCCGACTGGAGCGACATCGAGCAGGGGCTCGCGCAGCGTGCCGAGCTGCTCGACCTCGTGCTGCGCGATCTCTACGGGCCGCGCAAGCTGCTGAAGCGCGGGCTGCTGCCGCCCGAGCTGGTCTTCGGCCACCCCGGGTTCCTGCGGCCCTGCGTCGGCACGGCTCGCGCCGACGGGCGCTGGCTCACGGTGTGCGCGGCCGACCTCGCGCGCGGCCCCGACGGCCGTCTGTGGGTGATCGGCGACCGCATTCAAGCGCCGTCGGGTGCGGGCTACGCGCTCGAGGCGCGTACCGCGCTGTCGCGTACGCTGCCGAGCCTCTACCGCGACTCGCACGTGCACCGCCTGGCGCTCTTCTTCCGCACCCTGCGCGGCACGCTCGCCGGGCTCGCGCCGGGCGGGCGCGAGGATCCGCGCATCGTGCTGCTGACGCCAGGTCCCGGCAGCGAGACCTTCTTCGAGCACGCGTACCTGGCGAGCTACCTCGGCTACCCTCTGGTCCAGGGCAGCGACTTGACGGTGCGCGACGAGCGCGTGTGGCTGAAGACGCTCGACGGCTTGACGCCGGTCGACGTGATCCTGCGCCGCGTCGACGATCCGTGGTGCGATCCGCTCGAGTTGCGTCCCGACTCGCTGCTCGGCGTCGCGGCGCTCTTGCAGGCGGTGCGCCGCGGTCACGTCGCGGTGGCGAACCCGCTCGGCGCGAGCATCCTCGAGAACCCCGGCTTGATGCCGTTCCTGCCCGGCATCTCGCGCGCCTTGCTCGACGAGGAGCTGAAGCAGCCGTCGGCGCAGACGTGGTGGTGCGGCGACGAGAAGTCGCGCGGCTACGTGCTCGACAAGCTCGACGAGCTCGTCGTCAAGCCGGTGTTTCCCCATCGCGTCGACTCGACCATCTTCGCGGCGGCGCTCGCGAGCTCGGAGCGCACCGATCTGAAGGCGCGCATCCGGGCGCATCCGGAGCGCTACGTCGCGCAGGAGCGCATCGCCCTCTCGACGACACCCGTGCTGCGCGCCGGACGCCTCGAGCCGCGGCCGTTCGTGCTGCGCGGCTTCGCGGTCGCGAGCGAGAGCGGCTACTACGTGATGCCGGGCGGCCTCGGCCGCGTGTCGTCGTCGAGCTCGAGCTTCGTCACGTCGAACCAGCTCGGCGGCGTCGGCAAGGACGTCTGGGTGCTCGCCTCCGAGCCCGAGCGGCAGGTGACGCTGCTGCCGCCGGTCGAGCGTCCGGTGGTCGTGCGGCGCGGCGGCGACGAGGTGCCGGGGCGCGTCGCCGACGACCTGTTCTGGCTCGGTCGCTACTCCGAGCGTGCCGAGTCGATCACGCGGCTGCTGCGCGAGATCCTGCTGCGCCTGCTCGCGACCGAGCGCAGCAACCTCGACGGCACCGTGCCGCTGCTGCTGCGCGCGCTCACCTTGCAGACCTCGGCCTATCCCGGGTTCACCGGCGAGGACGCCGAGGCGCGCCTCGCGAGCCCCGAGGCGGAGCTGCTGCAGCTGATCCTCGATCCGCGCCGCGTCGGCGGGCTGCGCTTCAACATCGACGCGCTCGCGCGCGCCGGACGCGCGGTGCGCGACCGGCTGTCGAGCGACACCTCACGCGTCATCGGCGCGATCGACGGTGAGCTCGCGCGCCCGTGCGACCTCGCCGCGGCACGCGAGAGCCTGCAGCGGCTGATCCAGCTGCTCGCGGCCTTCGTCGGGCTCACCACCGAGAGCATGAGCCGCGGCCAGGGCTGGCGCTTCCTGCAGCTCGGACGCTCGCTCGAGCGCGGCCTGCAGACGATCGCGCTGCTGCGCGGCGTCGTTCTCCCCGCGGGACCGCTGGTCGTGCCGGCGTGCGAGGCGCTGCTCGGCATCTTGCACAGCGTCAAGACGTATCGACGCCGCTATCGCTCGCGCATCCAGATGGGCGCCGTGCTCGACCTGGTGCTGCTCGACGAGTCGAACCCGCGCTCGCTCGCGTTCCAGCTGGTCGGCGTCGAGCAGCACGTGATCGCGCTGGTGCACGACGAGGACAGCGGGCAGCGCAGCCGCGCCGAGCGCCTCGCGCTCGAGGCGCTGACGACGCTGCGCCTGTTCGACGTCGCGAGCGTGGCCGACGCCGACGACGAGGACGCGGCACACGAGCTCGAGCGTCTGTTGAAGCGCGTCGCGGCCACGCTGACGGCTCTCGCCGACGAGATCGCGACGCGCTACTTCCAGCCGGCCGACCGGCCGCAACAGATGGTGCGCTTCTCGTGACCTGCGGGACGCAGATGGTGCGCTTCTCGTGACCCGGGAGCCGCAGAGGGAGCGCGTCTCGTGAGCGCCAAGGGGCCGACCCGCTTCCGGGTGATCCACCGCACGCGCTACGCATATGCGCTGCCGGTCGAGCTGTGCCACAACGAGGCGCACCTGCGGCCGCGCACGACGCCGCTGCAGCGCTGCCTCGCGAGCCGGCTGACGATCGACCCGTCGCCGGCGGTCGTTCACGACCGCGCGGACTACTTCGGCAACCCGGTGAGCTACTTCGTGGCGCAGCTTCCCGAGCGCGAGCTCACGGTGGTCGCGACCAGCGAGGTGGAGGTCGCGGCGCTGGATCTCGAGGACGGCCAGGTACCCGCTTCGCCGCCGTGGGAGGAGGTGCGCGACCTGCTCGGCCCGGGTGCGCGCAACGTGCCGCTCGAGGCGCGCGAGATGACGCTCGGGTCGCCGATGGTGCCGACGTCGGCGGCGCTGGCGGAGTTCGCGCGGCCGTCGTTCACGCCGGGTCGTCCGCTGCTCGACGCGGTGGCGGATCTGAGCCGGCGCATCCACCGCGACTTCACCTACGACCAGGAGTTCAGCACCATCGCGACGCCGATCGCGGAAGTGCTCGAGCGCCGTCGCGGTGTGTGCCAGGACTTCGCGCACATCGCGATCGGCTGCGTGCGCTCGCTCGGGCTGCCGGCGCGCTACGTGAGCGGCTACATCGAGACCGTGCGTGCACCGGGTCAGCCGCGTCTGGTCGGTGCCGACGCGTCGCACGCCTGGTTCGCGACCTGGGCACCGACCACCGGCTGGTTCGACTTCGATCCGACCAACGACCAGATCCCGCCGCGGCAGCACATCACCACCGCCTGGGGGCGCGACTACAGCGACGTCACGCCGCTGAAGGGCGTGCTGTTCGGTGGCGGCGAGCACACCCTCGAGGTCGCGGTGGACGTCGCACGCCTCGAGCCCGCGGCCTGACGCCGCGCCAGGCTGCGCCGCGGCCCCCACGTCGGTCCGGGGGGCTGCTCGTTCGGTCGCGACGACGCTCGGTCAGCGCAGGGCCGCCGCCACGCACGACGCCAGCACCGCGAGGAACAGCACCTTGCGGATCGCGTCCTGCCCGCGTGCTCGCGCGAAACGCACGCCGAGGCGCGCCCCGGTGACCATCGCGGCCGCCATCAGCAGTCCGGGCACCCACCACACCTGACGTTCGACGACGAACACCGCGAGCGCGACCACCGTCAGTGCCGCGACCACCAGTGACTTCAGCGCGTTGCCGAGCAGCAGGTCGTAGCGCAGCACGCCGCCGAGGAAGAGCAGCAGGAAGATCCCGACCCCGACCTGCAGGAAGCCGCCGTAGAGCCCGATCAGAAAGAGACCCGGTACGCCGAGCGGCTGCGTGCGCGGGTCGAGCGGCTCGGCGTCGCCGGGTGCGATCAGCGCACCCGGGCGCCAGGCGAGCGTGCCGGCGATCACCACCAGGGTCAGGAGCAGGATCGGCTTCAGGATCGCCGCGGGGACGCGCGCCGCGATCGCTGCACCGACCAGCGATCCCGCGAGCGCCGGCACGACGATCCAGGTCTTCGTCGCCGCGGCGAGCCGCGCGTACCGGCCGAGCGCACGCGCCGCGACCAGCGACTGCGCGACCACACCGACGCGGTTGGTCGCGTTCGCGATGTCGGCCGGCAGGCCGAGCAGCATCAGCGCGGGCAGCGTGAGCAGCGAGCCGCCGCCCGCGAGCGTGTTCACGAAGCCGCCGGCGAGCCCCGCTCCGGCGAGCGCCGCGAGCTGGATCCACGACCAGCCAGACATCGAAGGTCGCGCTCTAGCGACGGTCCAGCAAACGCTCAAGTCGCACGCCCGCCTCTCCGATGGCGACGCAGGCGCGCCGCGCGCCGATCGGACGCCGGCTCGCGCGAGCAGGTTCATTGCCGGAGCGGTTTCGGCTAGCGTCGAGGACGGACGTTCGCGGAGAGGGGAAGGAAGCACGCCATGGCAGAGGACAGGCACTCGGACGCGCTGGTTCTGTTCGGAGCATCGGGCGACCTCGCGAAGAAGATGACGTTCCCGTCGCTGTACATGCTCGAGAAGCGCGGCGTGCTGAACGTGCCCGTGGTGGGCGTCGCGTTCTCCGACTGGGACGACGAGCAGATGCGCCAGCACGCTCGCGAGGCGGTCGTCGGCGCCGGCGTCGACCTCGACGAGACGACGTTCCGCGCGCTCGCGGCGCGCATGCGCTTCGTCAAGGGCGACTACGGCGAAGCGTCGACGTTCGACGCCGTCAAGAATGCCATCGGCGGTGCGCGACGGCCGCTGTTCTACCTGGAGATCCCGCCGTCGCTGTTCGAGAAGGTCGTCCTGCAGCTCAACGCGGCGGGGCTCACGCAGGGCTGTCGCGTGGTCATCGAGAAGCCGTTCGGCCACGACCTGCCGTCGGCGCGCGCGCTCAACAGGACGCTCCTGACCGTGCTCGACGAGGAGCAGATCTTCCGCATCGACCACTACATGGGGAAGGACCCCGTGCAGGACCTGCTCGTGTGGCGCTTCGCCAACGACATGTTCGAGCCGATCTGGAACCGCCGCTACGTGAACAACGTGCAGATCACCATGGCGGAGTCGTTCGGCGTCGAGGATCGCGGGTCGTTCTACGACGCGGTCGGTACGCTGAAGGACGTGGTGCAGAACCACCTGATGCAGATCCTGGCCTTGCTCGCGATGGACCCGCCGGTGACCGCGGGAGCGGAGGCGCTGCACGACGAGCAGATCCGCGTGTTCCGCGCGATCAAGCCCCTCACCGCGGACAGCTTCGTGCGCGGCCAGTACCGCGGCTACCTCGACGTGCCCGGCGTCAAGAAGGATTCCAAGACCGAGACGTTCTGCGCGTTGCGCCTCGAGATCGACTCGTGGCGCTGGGCGGGCGTGCCGTTCCTGATCCGCGCCGGCAAGGCGCTGGCGCACAAGGCGACCGAGGCGGTGGTCGAGCTGAACCAGCCGCCGCGGCTCTTGTTCGCCGACCCGAAGACGCCGCAACCGGCGACCAACCGCCTGCGCTTTCGCCTCGGTCAGGATCCGGGCGTGACGCTCACCGTGCAGGCGAAGCGTCCCGGCGAGGGGATGGTCTCCGAGCCCGTCGATCTCAACGTCGACTTCGGCCGCGCGCTCGGTCCGCTGCCGCTGCCCTACGAGCGCCTGCTCGGCGACGCGCTCACCGGCGACAACACGATGTTCGCATCGGAGGCGTTCGTCGAGCACACCTGGGCGATCCTCGATCCGCTGCTGCGCGACCCGGGCCCGGTGCACGTGTACGAGCCCGGGACGATGGGTCCGAAGGAGGCCGATCGTCTGGTCGCGGGCGCGTGCTGCAGCGGCTGGATCGAGCCGCTCGCGCCGCCGTCGGATCGCTCGGCCTGACAGTGAGGCCGCGCGTCAGCGGCGGGAGCTCCACCACCGCGTGACGACGCGGCCGAGCAGAGCCTCGGTCACCAGGACCACTGCGACACCGAGCGCCGTTGCGATCCCGTAGCCGATGGTCGCGGGATGCGACGCCCATCGATCCGGGCTCGCCTCGATCGGCGTCGCGCGCTCAGCGCCAGAGCGCGATGCCGCCGAGCAGCCCTGCCTCGTTGGACGTGATGCGCGCGTTCTTCGGCAGGTCGGAGGGCTTGAGCAGCTTCGCGTTGCCGCCGCCGAGGTAGATCGTCCGGTAGTTGAAGATCGGATCGAGCTGCGCGAGCGCCTCGCGGACGTGCTTGCGCCAGCGCTTCTTGCCGGACTTCTCGAGCGCGGCTTTCCCGACGAGCTCCTCGTACGTCTTGCCGTGCCGGAACGGATGGTGGCCGAGCTCGAGGTTCGGCACCAGGCGGCCGTCGACGAACAGCGCCGAGCCGAGCCCGGTGCCGAGCGTCAAGACCAGCTCGACGCCCTTGCCGTCGATGTCGCCGAGGCCCTGCACGTCGGCGTCGTTGCAGACGCGGACCGGCTTGCGCGTCGCGGTGCGCAGCGCCTGCGCGAGGTCGTGTCCCTGCCACGACGACGCGAGGTTCGGCGCCGTCTTCACGACGCCGTCGTGCACGACGCCGGGAAAGCCGACCGACACGCGATCGAAGGGCGGCTGCGTCGCGATCAGCGTCTTCAGCGCGCGCAGGACCGAGGCGGGAGTGGCGGGCTGCGGCGTCGCGATGCGCCCGCGCTCGTTCACCGGCTTCCCGTGCGGATCGAGCACCAGCATCTTGAGCCCGGTGCCGCCGATGTCGATCGCGAGCGTCCGTGGTCCGGCGGCCGCGCGCTGCGTCTCGCGCACGACGCGCGGCTTGCGGACCGTCCGTCGTCCCGCCGTCCGTCGATCTCCCGACGCTCTCTTCGCCGCCTTCTTCGCCACGTCGGCCCCCTTCCGCTGCCGGGTCTCGTCGGCGTACCGGCGCAGTTTCTATAGCCGGCTCGCACTGCTCAGCGCAGCGTTCCCACCTGCATGGCACCCGCCGCCCAGGCGAGCTCGGCGGAGCGGGTCAGCAGCTCCGCCCGCGTCTGGACGACGAGATAGCGCGCGTTGGCGAGGTCGCGCTCGCCGGTCAGCAGCTCGACGATGGTGTTGAGCCCGAGACCGTAGCCTTCGCGGTTCGCGTCGTACGCGTCCTGCGACGCGCGCAGCAGGGACTCCGCATAGTCGAGCTTCTTCCGCGCCGCGCGGTAGTTGAAGTAGGCCTTCCACACCGCGGCCGTGGTCTCGAGCTGCAGGTTCGCGAGCTCGGCACGCGCCGCATCGCGCTCGGCTTCCGCCTCGCGGACCGCGTTCATGCGATCGAAGCCTTTGAACACGTCCCAGTTCAGATTGAGCATGTATGCGTAGTCGGGGGACGCGACGTGATCGCGCGGCGCGCCGTTGATGCGGTAGCGCCAGATGTCCTCGCCGTAGGTGCCGTCGAAGCCGACGCTCGGCAGAAAGTCGGCCTTGGCCTTCTCGACCGCCGCTTCGCCGGCGCGGATCTGTGCCATGCGCGCCGCGAGATCGGGCCGCTGCTGCAGCGCGGCGTCGATGACGTCGTCGACCGCGACGGCGAGGTTGCGCGGCACGGGCTGGCTCTCGAGGTCGGTGATCTCGAGCGGTGCGTTGGCCGGGATGCCGAGCGCCAGCGCGAGCGCCGCCTGCGCATCGCTCACCAGGACGCGTGCGTTCTCGAGGTCGTAGACCGCCTTGGCGTCGGTCTGGCGCGTGAGCAGCACGTCGGGCTGCGTCGCGAGGCCGAGCGCGGCGCGCTCCTCGGCCGCGTCGCGCACCGAGCGCGCGAGCTCGAGGTTCTTCTCGGCCGCGCGCAGCATGCCCTTCGCCGCGTCGAGCGCGAAGTAGGCACGCTGAGCGGCGAACACCACGTCCTGCATCTTGCGATTGAACGCGAAGTTCGCGGCCAGGAGCCGCTGGCGCGACGCCTCGGCGTTCGCGGCGCGGCGGCCGAAGTCGAGCAGCGTCCAGGTCAGCTCGATCTGCGGCTGGACCTCGTTCTGCTTGACGGTGATCGGCGCGGGATCGTTCTGGAACAGGAAGCGCGACGGGCCGGCGGTCACGCCGACGCTCACCTCGGGGTAGTACGTCGACAGCGAGCGCCCGTAGCGCGCGGCCGCGGCCCGCGAGTCCTCCCAGGCGTGCCGCGTTTCCGGGTTGTTGCGCAGCGCGACGTCGACCACGTCGGGCAGGTCGTAGGTCTTCTGCTCGGACGGCAGGGTCGCGCCGGATTCCTGCTGCCAGGCGTCGGCCGGAGCGCGCAGCTCGGTGGACGGCTGCTGCGGGGTCCACGTCCGGTCGGGCGCCTCCGGCGCGAGCGGGGTCGGATTCCACGCTTCGAGGATGGCGGGCGTGCTGCAGCCGCTCACCAGCAGCATCAGCAGCAACGTCGCGGGCGACGGGATTTCCTTTACTGGCCGGACGAACCGTGCCATTCGTGCCCGTCGTGGTGCGGGGGCAGCCATGCGGCGGATGCAGGACGCTTCGATCATCCCAGCCGTGACCTCACCGGTTACCGCCTCCACCGCCGCGCCTAGATATCCGATGCAGGCGCGCGTGGGAAATCGGCCGCCGCGGCTCGTCTTCGCACTGTCGGTCGTGGCCGCCGGCTGCGATCCGGTGATCGAGATCCAGGGCACGTTCTTCCCGGCGTGGCTGCTGTGCATGATCGTGGGCGTGGTGCTCACGGTCGCGTTGCGGCCGCTGTTCGTCCGCCTCGGCATCGAGCCGTATCTGGGCCCGCTGCCGCTGATCTACACGAGCCTCGCCGTGCTCTTGACGCTCGTCGCGTGGCTGGCCTTCTTCCGCACCTGATGGCGGCGCCGGCGGAAGAGGTCCTGGTGCGCGACGACACCGCGCGCCGCATCGCCGGCAGGCTGCTCGGCACCGCGATCGTCGTGGCCGCGATCGTTCTCGGCGTCTGGACCTGGCGCGACCTGTATCGCTTCCCGCGCACCGACGACGCCTACGTGCGTGCCAACACCATCGGCATCGCGCCGCACGTCGGCGGGCCGATCACGGAGCTGCACGTGGTCGACAACCAGCGCGTCGCGCAGGGCGAGCTGCTGTTCGTCGTCGATCCGCGGCCGTTCCAGTCGATGGTGGACAAGGCGAAGGCGAAGCTCGAGCTCACCAACCTCGAGATCCGCGGGTTCGAGCACGCGGTGGACGCCGCGCGCGCGACGCTCGCGCAGCGCGAAGCGGAGGCGGCGTACGCGAAGCAGTACCTCGGCCGCATCGAGCCGCTGCTCGGACGAAAGTTCGTCACGCCCAACGACGTCTTCGATGCCAAGACGCGCGCGACCGCGGCCGAGGCGAAAGTCGCCGAGGCGCGCTTCGAGCTGAGCCGCGCGCAGAACGAGCTCGGCCAGCTCGGCGACGTGAACGCACGTCGGCAGGCTGCCGAGGCCGAGCTCTACGACGCCGAGCTGGATCTCAGCTACTGCTGGGTGCGCGCGCCGTTCGACGGCTACGTCACGAACCTGAACATCGCCGTCGGCGAGTACGCGAACCAGGGCCGTCAAGTCTTCGCGCTGGTCGACGACCGCGAGTGGTACGTGATGGCGAACTTCCGCGAGGACTTCCTCGCCAGCATCGCGCCGGGCATGGAAGCGGAGATCTACTTGATGAGCTATCCGCGCCGGAAGTTCCGCGGCCGCGTGCAGGGGATCGGCTGGGCGCTGTACCAGAAGGACGGCTCGACGGTCGGCGTGCTGCCGGCGGTCGAGCCGACGCTCAACTGGGTGCGCCTCGCGCAGCGCTTCCCCGTCCGCATCCTGCTCGAGGAGACCGATCCGGCCCACCCGTTCCGCATGGGTGCGAGCGCGGTGGTGACGATCAAGGGCACGATGACCGACGAGCCGCTCGTACCGCGCGACGAGGCCCCGGCCGCGGCGCCGTAGAAAGCAGCGACGTGTCACGCGCGCTGGTGTGCTTGCTCGCCCTCGTGGTCGCGATGCTCGCCGCGGAGCGCTGCCACGCCGAAGACGCCGCAGCGCCCCGCGGCGTGATCTACCCGACGCTCCAGGCGATCGGCGACGGCTTCCTCGGTGGTGCCAACGCGGTCGATCAGGCGCTCCAGACGACGTTGCCGCTCGGCCGTGCGCTCGCGGGGGACCGCGAAGGAGAGCTCGCGCTGCCGGTCGGATTGACCTTCGGCTACAACCACCAGTGGCAGAGGATTCGCGTCGAGCGTCTCGACGTGACGCTCGACGGCTCGCCGCCGATCGCGGTGCCGTCCGGCGCCGTGGACGACATCCGGGTGTCGACGAGCACGTATGCGCTCACCCTCGACGCCTGGCTGCTGCCGTTCTGGAACGTGTTCGGGGTCGGGGCGTACTCGGAGGGTACGGCGGACATCCGGGTCGACGTGCCCCCGATCGTCTCGGGATCCTTCGAGCAGCCGTACCGGGTCGTCACGGCGGGCGGCGGCACGACCCTCGCCGGCGGCTGGCGCGAGCTGTTCGCGATCGGCAGCGTCAACTGGACCACGCAGGACGTGAACGTCCTCGAGTCGAGGGTCAACGTGTTCATCGCGGCACCGCGCATCGGCTGGCAGACGTCGGTCGGCCCGACGGCACTGAGTCTCTGGACCGGCGCGAACTACCTGCACCTGAGCCAGCACCAGTACGGCCAGATCTCCTTCGACATTCCCGGTCGCGGCTCGACCGACGTCGGCTTCGACCTCGACATCCGCGAGGTCGGTGCCTGGAACGCGGCACTCGGCGGACGCGTTTCGCTCGGCAAGCGCTTCGACCTGGTGCTCGACGGCGGCGTCGGCGTCCGGCGGTCGATCCTCGCCGCGCTGACCTTCCGCTTCTGAGCCGCTGCGCCGCCCTCAGGGTCTGTGAATCAATCCCCTCCCGTCGCCGGGAGGCCGATGCATCCCCGCCTGCTGCGTTGCTCCTCCTCGGCATATCCCACGACGATGACTCGTCGTCGCGCCTTGCAGGCGGGGCGCCTCGACCTC
>JAIEPK010000134.1 GCA_019749875.1 Candidatus Binatia bacterium
ACGCCGCCAGCACGCGGTCGGGACCGCGCGACAGAACGTCGAGCTGCGCCGCCCGCGAGCGCGCCGCCCGCGCGTCGGCGAGGTTGACGATCGTGCCGCGGCGCTCGCCTTCGACCGCTGCGTGCGGATCGTCGAGAAAGCTCTCCAGCCCCTCCGACAGCCAGTGGTAGCGGCGCGCGCGCCGCGTCTCGGGGCGCATGCCCTGCTGCACCACGACCCAGCGTCCGTCGTCGGTGACGACGAAGCCGTGCAGGTAGAGCTGAAAGCCGTCCTGCACCGCGGCGCTGTCGACCTTGGCGACCAGCCGGCTCGCGCGCGCCAGCGCGTCGCCGTCGACGCCGGTGCGCTCGCCGATCGCGAGCAGCTCCGACGGCGTCTTCCGCGAGTGCGTGCCGCGCCCGCCGCAGACGTGCACGCCGAGCTCGCTCGCGACCGGCTCGAGCCCACGCTTCAGCGTCCCGATGACGGCCGTGGTGATGCCCGACGAATGCCAGTCCATGCCCATCAGCGCACCGAAGGACTGAAACCAGAACGGGTGCGCGAGGCGACGCAGCAGCTCGTCGCGGCCGTACTCGAGCACGATCGCCTCGACGATCACGCGTCCGAGGCGGCTCATGCGCTCGGCGAGCCAGCGCGGCACGCGACCGCCGTGCAGCGGCAGGTCCGCGCTACCGGAGCGGCGCGCCATGCTCCGGCTCGACTTGCGCGGCGCCGTCGGACACCGCCGCGCCGATCCGCTTCGCGAGCGTGCGCACGCCGAAGCGCAAGAGGCTGCCGCCCGCGAACGCACGCAGCGCATCGCGCAGCGCGAGCCACGTCGAGCCGGGCGCGACAAGGTACACGCCCTCCCAGCGCGACGGCGACAGCTTCGCCTTGAAGGCGCGCAGCCCGCGAAAGTCGTACAGCGGCGTCGACACCGCACGTGCGAGGCGCAACGGTCGCGGCACCGCCCCCGCGAGCGGTGCCAGCCCGAGCGTGACGGTGTCGTCGCCGCGCACGGCCGCGGCGCGCATCGCCGCGTCGATCAGCAGCTCGGTGGTGCCGTTCGGTGCACGCCGGCCGCGGATCAGGTCCTCGACGAACAGCCGCCGCCGCGCGTACACGGGAACAGCGGACAGGAACGCGACCAGCTCGCCGTCGCGCTCGGCGACCAGCACCGTGCGCTCCTCCGCGAAGGTCAGCGGCTCGAGCTGTACGAGAAAGCCCATCGGCGCCATGCGACGCGCCGCGAGCCACTGCGTGCCGAGCTGCAGGATCGCGCGCCGCACCGGTGCGTCCGCCGGCGCGAGCTCGTCCGCCGTGGCGACCCGCACCGTCACGCCCTTCCGCTGCGCGCGCCGCAGCTGGTAGCGCAGCGACGCATTGCCCCGCAGAACGGTCTCCCATTCCGACGTCACCCACACCGGCTGCTCGCCGACGCGCAGCGCGCGCATGCGCGCGGCCTTGACGAAGCGCCGCTCGCAGGCGAAGAAGCTCGCGCGCCGCCCGCTCGCACGCGCCGCCGCGGTGAAGCGCAGCGCGACCTCGCGCAGCCGGGCCTCCGGCGCGACCGGCGCACCGCCCACGACCCACGCCGATCCGGTGTCGACGTAGGCGACGAACGCGTCGTCGCCGTCGAACCAGTAGCGGAAATCGCTCTCGAGGAGCTGGAACGACACCGACACCCAGCCATGGCCGCGCAAGATGTCGAGCGCGCGCCGGCGCGCGGCCGGGCGGTCGTGATGCGGGTGGAGCGATCGCGTCACCGGCCTCCGACCATAGCAGCGCGCCGCCGCCGCGGCGCCAGCGCGCCCGCACTTTCCGGCCCTCGGCGGCACCGGATCGTCCTTCCCCGGACCTCGGTGCTCGCGCCGAGCATCTCGCCGGGCGCGTGATACGGTGCGTCGCCGTGCATCGCTTCGCCCCCAACGCGCCGCGCGCGGCCCTGCTCGTACCGCTGCTCGCGCTGCTCGCGGCGCTCGTCGTCGCGCCAGCCGGTGCGACGGACGCGCCGCCGGTGGTGAAGAGCGGCGTCACCGGCTGCAAGCGCATCGCGCTGACCTTCGACCTGTGCCCCGTGCGCGCGCCGAACGGCTTCGATGCGAAGCTCGTCGAGCTGCTGGTCGCGACGCGCACGCCGGCGACGTTCTTCGCGTCGGGACGCTGGATGGCGAAGCACGACGACCGCGTCGCCGAGCTGCTGGCGGTGCCGTTCTTCGAGCTCGGCACGCACGGCGCCGCGCACGCGCACCTGCGCAAGCTGGACGTCGCGGGACAGGAGCAGGAGATCGCGTCCGGCGTCAAGCAGCTCGCCGACGCACACGGCCGGACACCCGTCCTGTTCCGCCCGCCGTACGGCGAGTACGACGCGACCACGGAGCGCGTCGCGGCGTCGCTCGGACAGACCGTGGTGCTGTGGAGCGCGGTGTCCGGCGATCCCGTGCCGTCGCTCTCCGCCGCGCACATGCTCGCGACGCTGAAGCCGCAGCTGCGCGACGGCGCGATCGTCGTCATGCACGCGAACGGCAAGGGCGTGCACACGCGCGAGCTGGTCGAGAAGCTCTTGCCCGCGATCGCCGCCGCCGGCTTGACGCCGGTCACGGTCGGCGAGCTGCTGAAGCCGTGTCCCGATGCGACGCCGAGCTGACCCGCCCGGCGCGCGAGCCGCGGACGACCTGCAGCAGCCGACCTTCATCAGACGGCTCGAGCGACGCGACGTGCCGCGGCTCGTCAGGCTGCTCGCCACCTCGCAGCCTTGGCTGAGGCTCGGCTACGGCACGGCGGACTGGCGTCGTCTGCTGGGCGGTCCGCTCGCGGACCGCGACGCCTGGGTGATCGCGGAGGTCGGACGCGCGCGCGGCATCGCAATCGTGCGGCGCACGTTTCTCGCCGGCGGCTACCTCGAGCTGCTCGCGATCGAGGAGGCGGCGCGCGGCAGCGGTCTCGGTGCGCGGCTGCTCGAGCACTGCGAGAACGCGGTCCTCGCCTGCGCCCCGAACTTCTTCGTCTGCGTGTCCGACTTCAACGACGGCGCGCGCCGCTTCTACGAAGGGCACGGCTACGTCCAGGTCGGACGCCTCGACGACCTGCTGATCCCAGGCAGCGCGGAGCTGCTGCTGCGCAAGACGACCGGTCCGAGGCGCGATGCGCCATCGACCGCTGGGTCCGCACCGCGCATGTCGGCGCCGCGGGGGCGCGGCGCGAGCAGCCGCCGCTCGACCGCGCGCCTGCGTTGACACGACAGCACCGGTCCGGCGAGGCTCGGCACGTGAGCGCACCTCGCCTCGATCGCCTGCTCGACGAGCCGCTCGCGCGCGACCCGGCGAAGCTCGCGCTCGCATGCGACGAGCGTCGCGTGACCTACGCCGATCTGTCCGATCTCGAGCGCCGCATCGCGACGTCTCTGCACGACGCGCGGCTCGCCGGTGAGCGCGTCGCGTTCCTGCTGCCGAACTCGATCGAGCTCGTCGCGTGCTACCTCGGCTGCTGGCGCGCCGGCGTGACCGCCGTGCCGTTCGAGTACGTCGACGCGCCCCCCGAGATCGCCTACGGCCTCGGCGACAGCGCGGCGCGCTGGCTGATCGTGCACCAGGAGAAGCTCGCCGACCTGGCGCGCGTCGATCTCGCCGAGACGTCGCTCGAGCGCGTGCTCGTCGTCGGCACGCCGGCGACGGGCCACGCGCGCTTCGACGAGCTGCTCGCGGTCGCGGCGCGCGATCTGCCCGACGTTCCGCCGGAGACGCTCGCATTCATCCTCTACACGTCGGGCTCGACCGCGCTGCCCAAGGGCGTCACGCATTCGCACGCGTCGGCCGCGGGCATCGTGCGCAGCGTGCTGTCGGCGCTGGCACCGGTCGACGCGTCGTCGCGCATGGTCGTGCACGACTCCGTCGGCCACATGGGCGGCTGGATCGAGGTCTTCCCGCTGCTGTGGCGCGGCGCGACCGTCGCGCTCGAGCGCGACTTCGACCCCGCACGGTTCCACGCGAACCTGCGCACGTGGCGTCCGACGATCGTCGGTGCGCACGTCGATCACCTCTGGCAGATCGTGCGCGACGCGGGCGCGCGGCGCGAGGACTTCGACTGCGTCGCGACGATCTTCACCGGCGGCGACGAGCTGCCGCTCGCGCTGCAGCAGGCGTTCCTCGAGCGCACCGGCAAGCCGGTGCTCGTCGGCTGGGGCATGACCGAGGCGATCTGGTTGACCGCCGCGCGCACGCCCGAGCTCATCCGTCGTGGCTATCTCGGGCGTCCGGTGGACGAGGTCGAGGTGCGCGTGGTCGAGATCGACGACGCCCGGCTCGGCACCGACGTCGCGGACGGCGAGGTCGGCGAGCTGTGGGTGCGCGGCCCGATGGTCACACCGGGCTACTGGCGGCGTCCCGAGGCCGATCGCGCGGTGCTGATCGACGGGTGGCTGCGCACCGGCGACATGGGCCTACGCACCGCGGACGGCGACTACTGGTTCACCGGGCGCGCGAAGCAGATCATCGAGCGCAACAGCGAGAACATCACGCCGGGCGAGATCGAGCAGGCGCTGTACCGGCACCCGGCGGTCGCGGAGGCGGCTGCATTCGGCGTACCGGATCCCGACCAAGGTCAAGTACCGATCGCGTACGTACGCTTCGCAGAAGGCGCCGGCGCGACCGAGGACGAGCTGAAGACCTTCCTGGCGACGCAGATCGCCGCGTTCAAGATCCCGGCACGCATTCTCGCGATCGACGTGCTGCCGCTCACGCACTCCGGCAAGATCGACCACAAGGCGCTCGCGGCGCGCTACGCGGCGGACACGGCGACGCGCTAGCACGTCGCGCGCGACGCAGGACCGCTCGCGTCAGGCGAGGAACGAGCAGACGTACTCGCAGATGCCCGCCGCGACCTCGATGTCGAAGCCGGACTTCGCGGGGACGTCGAAGTGCTGCCCGGCCGCGTACTCCGTCGTCGCGGGCGAGCCGTCGATCTTCACCCGGCACGTGCCGGCGACGATCTCCATGCGCTCGGCGGCGTCGGTCCCGAAGTGGAACTGGCCGGGGTAGATGAGCCCGAGGGTCTTCTTCTCGCCGCCGGGGAGGAGGATCGTGTGGCTCACGACCTTGCCGTCGAAGTAGACGTTGGCCTTGGCGACGGCGGTGACGTTGTCGAAGCGCTCGGGTGCGGGCATGGCGGCGACTGTCGCC
Organism: Candidatus Binatia bacterium; assembly: GCA_019749875.1. Classification (GTDB taxonomy): domain Bacteria; phylum Desulfobacterota; class Binatia; order UBA12015; family UBA12015; genus VGTK01. The sequence goes on from JAIEPK010000134.1 coordinate 5,157, forward strand.
GATGCGGCCGCCGCCCGCAACCGTGCATGCCACGCGCGCCGCGGAGAGGGAGCGTTCGACGATACGCGGGGGCCGAGCCGGCGAGCCGAAGCCGGCGCGGGTCTCAGAACCGGAGCAGCTCGACCTCGAGCGAGGCCAGATCGAGCACCCCGACGGCGTTGTATCCGGCGACGTGCCCCGCGCACTCGCCGGGGTTGAAGCGCAGGCGACCGGCGGTCCGCTGCACGACGAGCCGGTGGTCGTGCCCGTGCAGCGCGACGTCGTGCTCGTCCTCGCGCGCGCCGGCGAGATCGCGCGGGTCGTGCACGACGACGATGCGGCGCCCGGCGAGCTCCAGGCTGAGCGCGCCCTCGTGGAACGCGAAGCCGTGCTCGGCTGCCGCGGGCGCGATGTCGTCGCGCTCGTCGTTGTTGCCGTAGACGCCGATCAGCGGCACGTGCAGCGCGGCGAGGGCATGGATCGTCCGCGCCTGTGTGACGTCGCCGGTGTGGATCACGCGCTCGACGCCGGCTGCATTGAACAGCTCCACGATGCGCCGCACGTTGGGCAGCAGGTTGTGGGTGTCGCTGACGACGCCGATCCGCATGGTGCTCGAAAAATACGAAGGGGGCGGCCCTCGGGCACGCCCCCTTCGATCGGCATGCGAGAAGTGCCTATGCCGCCTTCTCGAGGATGTGGATCGCGCACGCGCTGCCGAGACCGATCACGTGCGTGAGTCCGAGCTTCGCGTTCGGGACCTGGCGCTTGCCCGCCTCGCCGCGCAGGTGCGTCGAGATCTCGTAGATGTTCGCGATGCCGGTCGCGCCGAGCGGGTGGCCCTTCGACAGCAGACCGCCCGACAGGTTGACCGGGATGCGGCCGCCGATGGTGGTGGCGCCCGAGTCGATCAGCGCGCCCGCCTCGCCGTCCTTGCACAGGCCGAGGTTCTCGTAGTGCAGGATCTCCGCAGTAGCGAAGCAGTCGTGCAGCTCGATCAGGTCGATGTCGTCCGGGCCGACACCCGCCATCTCGTAGGCCTTCTTCGCCGCGAGACGCGTGCAGGTGTTGACGTCCGGCATGACCAGGTCGCGCTCCTGCCACGGATCGCTGGTGAGGACGGAGGCGCGGATCTTGACCGCGCGCTTCATGCCGAGCTCCTTTGCCTTCCTCTCCGAGACCAGGACGGCCGCGGCCGAGCCGTCGACGTTCACCGAGCACATCAGCTTGGTGTTCGGGTAGGAGATCATCTCGGCGCCCATCACCTGCTCGAGCGGCGTCTCGATCTGGTACATCGCCTTCGGGTTCAGCGTCGAGTGATGGTGGTTCTTGACGCTGACCTTGGCGAACTGCTCGAAGGTCGTGCCGTACTTGCGCGAGTGCTCCATGCCGGCTTCCGCGAACACCGCGGGCATCGTCATCGAGCCGAGGAGACCCTCCTTCGGGATGCCGCGGCTGCCGCCCGGTCCGCCGAGGAGGCCCTTGCCCATCTGCTCCACGCCGACCGCGAGCACCACGTCGTAGGCGCCGGCCTTGACGGCGAGCCAGGCGTCGCGGAACGCGGTGGCACCGGTCGCACAGGCATTCGCGCAGTTGACGACCGGGATGCCGGTCTGGCCGATCTGCTGCAGCACCTGCTGGCCGACCATGTTGTTGGCCTGCATCAGGTTGCCGCACCACATCGCTTCGATGTCCTGGATCTTGAGTCCGGCATCGTCGAGCGCCAGCAGGGCCGCTTCGGCTCCGAGCTCGGCCAGGCTCTTGTCGGGGAAGCGGCCGAACTTGATCATGTCGATTCCGAGGACGTAGACGTCTTCGCTCATCGTAATCTCCTGAGTCGTCTCGTGCTCTTCCCGCTCAGCTCGCCGGCTGGAAGAAGTAGCTCAGATAGGAATTTCCTTCGCGATCCTTGCGACCGAGCGCGTCCTTGTAGACGACCTCGACCGGCATGCCGAAGGAGATCTTCTTCGGATCGGGTTCGACGCCGATCAGGTTGCCCTTCACGGTGCCGCCGCCGTCGAGATCGACGATCGCGGAGACGTACGGCGTCTGGATGCCGGGAAACGACCGGTAGACGATCGAGAAGACGTACAGCTTGCCCTTGTTGGACAGCTTGACGGCTTCGATCTGGCCGCGTGCGCCGCACTTCGCGCACGTGGTGCGCTCGCCGAGGTACATCGAGCCGCACGCCTTGCACTTGTGACCCTCGAGGTACGGATCGCCGTTCTCGGGGATCTTCAGGAAATCGACCGCTGGACGCGGCTTCGCAGCTGCTGCTTCAGACATGGCTCCGTCCCGAATGAAATGAGGCCCCACGCGCACGAACGGGCGTGGAGCATGCGTCTTGGGAACCGCGAGACGACGAGGATCGGCGCCTCACGTCGCGCGACCATAGACGCGACCGTCACGGTTGACAACACGTCGCCTGCGGTCGCGGATGAACCGCTGCCGCGCTTTCTCGCGTCGCATTCGAGCCGGATCCGGCCACGCGAGCGACCTGGCGCGCGCTCGGGCGGGCGCTCCCGGGGACGTCGCCAAGGTACCGGAAAACCTCTCTTTCCACGGGTCGCCGCACTCTCCGCACCACGCTGCAGCCCTTGCGCAGCACGGCTCCCACGCGTTGCTCCGTGCGAACCGCATGCTTGAGCCAGTTGCGCTCGCCAGCTATTCCGCCTGCGGGAACAGTGAACCGTCAAAGTTTCGCGCTGGTGGCGAAACAGTAGGGGAGGGACCGACTGATGGGTTCGATGTGGAGTGGCTGGCGCCTGACGGGACTCACCGTCATCGCCATGGCTGGAGTGCTTGCGTCATCGCAAGCGCGTGCGGATGGCCCGGAAGCGGGCGGCTACGTGGGCGCCGGGTTCCCGGTGGGCCACTACAACGACACCGCCGACATCGGTGGCGTCGTCGGTGGCTGGGGCGGCTACCGCTGGATGTTCGACAAGAGCGCGGTGTCGCTGATCGGCAATCCTTCGTTCACGATCCTGCCGTCGGAGAAGTGCCCGGGCGGACCGTACTACGTCGCGTGCGACGACAACACCAACGTGACGAGCACGTTCTCGTTCACGGCCGGTCCGAAGTTCTCGATCGTCGACAAGGGCGTCGAGGCCTCGATCGCGTTCCTCGGCGGCTACTTCCGTGACATCGCCGGCCCGATCGACGAGCAGGGCGGTGGTCTCGCGGTGCACGGCGCCGTGGGCTTCGACGTCCACCCCGAGCTGAACCTCGGTCTGTTCGTGCGCTTCGAGGAAGCGTTCCTCCGTCCCGCCGCGAATTCCGATCGTGACGATCGCCAGATGGTCATGGCCGGTCTGCAGCTCGGTTGGCACGAGGCCGATGAGGCTCCGGCTCCTCCGCCGCCGCCCCCGCCGCCGGCGCCCGCCCCGGCCGCGAAGAAGAAGATCGTGCTCCGTGGCGTGAACTTCGACTTCGACAAGGCGACGCTGCAGCCGCAGGGCAAGCCGATCCTCGACGAGGCGGCGCGCATCCTCAAGGAGAACCCGTCGATCAACGTCCAGGTGCAGGGCTACACCGACGCGATCGGCTCGGTCGAGTACAACCTGAAGCTGTCCGACCGCCGTGCCGCGACCGTCAAGAACTACCTGGTCAGCCAGGGCGTGGCGGCGAGCCGGCTCACGACCAAGGGCTTCGGCAAGTCGAACCCGGTCGCGACCAACGACACGGCCGACGGCCGCGCGCAGAACCGGCGCGTGGAGCTCGTGCCGACGAACTGAAGATCGTCTGATCTTCGGCGTGCGCAGCGGGCGCGGAGAGCGAGTCTCTCCGCGCCCGTTCGCGTTTCAGCGGGGGCTATCCCAACGAGGGGGCACGCGCCCCCTCGCTCCACGCGGCGAAGCCGCGCGGAGCCTCACTCCCCGCGCTCGCTTCGCTCGGCCACGCGGCGAAGCCGCGCGGAGCCTCACTCCCCGCGCTCGCTTCGCTCGGCCACGCGGCGAAGCCGCGTGGAGCCTCACTCCCCGCGCTCGCTTCGCTCGGCCGCGCGGCGAAGCCGCGCGGAGCCTCACTCCCCGCGCTCGCTTCGCTCGGCCAGGTGCCCCGCGCCGGGAATACCTCGCCTACGACGGCGTGCAGGCGGGGTCGCTCGACTCCCACGTGCATGCGGCGTTGCCGCCGCACTCGGACTCCTCGAGCAGCACGCCGCAGACGTTCGGCAGGAAGCCGTCCTTGCGCACGCAGCACGGGCGGTGGCCGAAGATGAACGACGAGTTCTGTCCGGCGAAGGTCGCGTGGCAGCCCATGCAGTCGGCCGTCATGTAGAGGCCCGGCGTCTCCTGCCCGCCCGGACAGCTCGCCGCGGCTTCCTCCGTGGTGGCGACGCAGTCGCCGTTGCAGGCGCGGCAGTACGGCCGCTGATCGTTCAGGTTGCAGCCGTTCATCGCCGCCGGCGTGCCGCCGACGAGGAAGCTCTCGAGCGTGACGTTGCCGCTGGTGCAGGGGAAGTTCGCCTCGAACTGCGGCTCGTAGAACGGGAAGTTGGTCGACGAGCCGCGCAGCGGCCACTGCGTGCTGACCAGGAAGTAGTTGCGCCAGACGTTGCCCGCGCCGAAGAAGGTCGCGATCGCCTGGTCGTACTGGTCCGTGCAGTGCGTCGGCAGGATCGTCGACACCGTGGGATTGGTCGCGCGCACGATCTGGTTCGGCGGCGGCGACGACGGCAGGTCCGTGACGTCGGGGTAGAGCAGCAGGTCCGGACAGCAGCGGTAGGCTTCAGGCGACGACACGCCTGGCTGGTACGCGGCGCACTCGGCGGGGCTCGGCACGGGCGAGCACGAGGGATCGTAGAACGAGAAGCTCGTCGCACCGTCGTTGACGCCGGCGGTCGGCACGTTGTCGCGGTGCTCGAAGGTCGCCCAGACCCACTCCGGATTTCCGAACAGCGCCGGCTGGTAGAGGATGTGCAGTCCGACGAGTCCCATCGTGCGCTGCGCGCAGCCGCCCTGCGCCGGGAGCTCCGGATCCGCGATCGCGAAGCGCCGCGTGAAGTACGTGCCGCCGGCGATCTCGGCGTCGGTGAGCTCCTTCCACGCGGCCTTGACCTCCATGGCGCCCTCGATGCCGGGCTTGCCGGGCTCGCTGACTTTGGCCGCGGGAAACCCGCCCGGCGTGTCGCCGGGCGGCAGGCTGTAGTCGCGACGCAGGTTCGGCTGCAGCGAGGCGAGGCTCGTGCCGGTCTTCCAGTAATCGTTTTGATTGACGATGAACTCCCACTCCGTGCGATTGACGCGGATGTCGAACTGCACGACCTTGCCGTTCTGGTCGACGAGCACGCCGCCACCCGCCTCCAGCACGTCGCCGAACGCACCCGGCGGCTCGGACTTCGAGAGGAAGGCCCGCGAGATCTTCGACGGCATCGACAGCGTCGGACCGCTGCACGGGGGCGGCACGCCGAAGAGCTGATCCGCGGTCGGGTAGTCGAGCCACACCGTCTTCGCGTGCTGGCCGTCGCCCGACGGATCGAGCGCGCCCGGAACGCGCGTCGTGTCCGGATAGCCGGGCTCCTCCGGGTTCGCCGGCCAGTTGATCGCGAGGAAGAGCTGCCACGCGAGATTGTCCGCGCTCGCCTGCCCGGGCGCCCAGGCCGGGTTCTGCTGCGTCGGATTGCACACGTCGGCCGGGAGGCACCAGCTCGGCGCTTCGGCCGCGATGGCGCTCGTGCACGAGTCCAGCCCGCCGGTGAGGTCGCCGCTCGCGCCGGTCGGGTTGTTCTCGGGCGTGTCCGGCGTCTTCGCGTCGATGAAGGCGCAGTCGTAGAACGTCAAGCGCTCCCGGCACTGCGGATCCTGCTGGTACAGCGTCGTGCCGACGTGGTTGCCGCTCGCGTCGTACTGCGAGTACTCGGGATAGCCCCAGTCGAAGGTCGGCTTGGTCTGCCGCTCCGACGGCGAGTCGCTGCAGCCCGCGAGCACCACCGTCGCGAGCGCGAGCATCGTGCGTAGCGCTGCCATCGTCCCCACCTCCCCGCGCGGGCCCTCCCACGCTCCACCCGAAACCGCCGGCAGGATGCGCCCGAGCTCCGGTCGGAGCAAGCCGGCCGGCGGCGTTCCGGCGGCTTGCCGCATCGCGCGAGGCGCGCGACAGTTCTCCGGATGTCCTCGCTCGGCCAGGCGCTGGCGCTCACGCCCGAGGTCCGTGACGGCTTGACGGACGCGCTGGCGGCGTTCGGGCGCCGCACCTCCGAGCGCGGCCTGCGCTACGCCCGCGAGGGGCGCGTCGAGAACATCGTCCTGCGGGAAGGCACGGTCGAGGCCGTCGTGCAGGGCGAGGCACCCTACCGCGTACGGTGGCAGCGCACCGAGCGCGGCGAGCGGCGCGTCTGGATCGCGCAGTGCTCGTGCCCGGTCGGCATCTTCTGCAAGCACGCGTTCGCGGTTGCATCCTTGCTGCTCGGTGATGCGAGTCCCGCCGCGGGCGACGATCCCGGTGCCGTGCGTCGCGTCGTGCCCGAGGACGGCTGGACCTCCGACCTCGAGCGCCATGGCGGCGCGACCGCCGAGGTCGTGCGACCCGGACCGCCGCCCATCCCGACGAGGGTCGCGCCAGCCGCGTCGCTCCCGTCACGCGAGCGCTCCGACATCGAAGCCTTCGTCGTGCTGCGCGAGTCCCGCAACTCGTGGGAGCGCCGCAACGCAGCCGACGCCCTGCTGCGCCGCGTGGGCCTCGCCTACGACACCGTGCACCGCGTGGTGGCGTCGGCGAAGCTCGACACCGCCGATCCCGACGTGCGCTGCTGGCGGCTCGCGACCGAGCTCGCTCACGCGGCCGGACGCGAGCACGTGCCGCGCGTGCTGGCTCCGTTCCTCGACCGTCCCGACCTCGAGCAACGCGTCGTCGAACGGCAGCACGCCCGGCTGCGTCAAGAGCTGCTCGGCTGGGTCGGCAAGGGACGCGCTGCGCCGTCGCCACGATCCCTGCGCGCGGTGGCGTCCCTGCAGAGCTGGAAGGGCGACCTGGTCACGCTCGACATCGAGCTGCACGTCGCGACGTCGCGCGGCGAGCACGCGCGGACCACGAGCCAGCTGCGCCAGCTGCACGGCGAGGTGCGCGACGACCCGCGGCTGCTGCCGCCCGAGCAGACGGAGCTGCTGGCGATCGTCGTCGATCACCTCTCTTCCCCGTACGCTGACGCGGGCGGCTGGGGCGACGGCGTGGCACTGCCGCCCGCGGCACTGCGCCTCTTCCTCGACCGCGCGACGCGCGCCGGCCTCGTGACGTGGTCCACCGATCTCGACCCGGAGATCGCGCATCGCGGTCGACTCACACCCGGAGCACCGCTGCGGCTCGCGGCGGGCACGGCGAACGTCGCACCATCGTGTGTGAGCCGTGCCGGCAAGACGGTGCTCGAGCTGTGCTTCACCTGGCCGGACGGTCGCGCCGTGCCGTTCGACGACGCGCTGCTCGTGCAGGGCGAGGAGGTGTGGCGCGGGGGTCGCGCGGCGGGCGTCGTCATCGCCGACGGCGAGCTCGCGTTCATCGGCTCGGCACCGCCGCCGGCGCTGATCGAGCGCTTCCGGACGACCGGCGGCCTGCCGCTGCGCGACGACGAGCGCGTGCCGCTGGTCACGCAGCTCGCCGCTCGCTGGCCGCACCTGCGCGCGACGCTCGATGCGCACACGCGTGTCGTGCCGGTCGCGCCCGTCGTGACGCTCGATCTGCGGGAAGACGACTGGCTGCAGATGCGCCTGCTCGCGCGGCGCAGCATCGCGACGGAGGCGACGGACGCGGACATGCCGCCAGCGGGAGACGTGGTACCGCGCGCAACGACGGCAGGTGTCTTGACGGCGGCCGCAACGACTGCGGGCGACGCGGCGCTCGCCGTCGACGGCTTCGAGTACGGCACCGACGGGTCGTGGCAGCGAATCGCGCTTCCTGCCGATCCGTCGTTGCCGGCGCTGCCTCTCGGGGCCGCGGGCGTCGCACCGAGCGACGCGTCGGCGGACGACGGCAGGCCATCCGCAGCCGTCGAGCTCCATGCGCGCGAGGCTGCCGCCAGCGAGCCCGCCGCCACAGCCATCGCCGCCGGCGACCGACATGCCGCGCTCGACGGCGACCCCTGGCTCGAGATCCCCGACCCGGCACGCGTCGCGAGCGTCGTCGACTGGCTCGGCGTGACCGGCGCCGGCGCGGCCGACCGGCGCGGCACGAGCGGTGGTCCACCGCCATGGCCTGATCGCGACACCGGCTTCTGGATCCGCCTCACCAGCAAGCGCATCCCGGCCTTCTTCTCCGAGTGGGAGCGCCGACCGCTCGGCGTGACCTATCTCGGCAACGAGCGCGCGCGCCGTCTGCTCGGTCCGAGCGCACGCACGCTGCCCAAGGTGCGCGTGCTGGCGAGCGGCGTCGACTTCCTCGCCGTGTCGGCCGCCTGGCAGACCGAGGCCGCAGGCTTGACGCTCGAGGAGATCGCGGCGCTGCGTCGTGCCACGACGCGCTTCGTCCGCCTGCCCTCGGGCTGGGCGCGCAAGCCGGACGAGGAGCCCGACACCGTCGAGCGCGCGCTCGCCGATCTCGGCGTCGAGGCCGGCGCCGGCGAGCAGCGCTTGACGCTGTGGCAGCTCGCCGGCGCGCAGGCGTCGAGTCTCGATGCTCTGGCGACCGTCGGCGCCGACGCCGAGACGCTGCACGCGGTGCACGAGCTGCGCGAGCGCGTCAAGAACTTCGCCGGGCTGCCGCACGTGCTGCCGCCGCGCACGCTGAAGGCGAAGCTGCGTCCGTATCAGCGACGCGGCCTCGACTTCCTCGCCTTCGCCGGCGACCTTGGCGGCGGCGCGATCCTCGCCGACGACATGGGGCTCGGCAAGACCGTGCAGACGCTCGCCTGGCTGGAGCTGCTGCGGCGCCGCGAGCCCGACGGGGGACCGGCACTGGTCGTTTGCCCCGCATCCGTCGTGCACAACTGGCGGCGCGAGGCGGAGCGCTTCGTGCCGTCGCTGCGCGTCCTCGTCCTCGAGCGCGGCAGCGAGCGGCACGCGCTGCGCGCGGAGCTCGCGCAGCACGACCTGGTGATCACCAACTACGCCCTGCTGCGTCGCGACGCGGCGGCGTGGCGCGAGACGAAGCTCCGTGCCGCGATCTTCGACGAGGCGCAGAACGTCAAGAACCCCGATGCGGCGGTGACGCAGGCCGCACGCGCCGTCGACGCACGCTACCGCCTCGCGCTGACCGGCACACCGCTCGAGAATCGACCACTCGACCTGTTCAGCATCGCGAGCGTCGTCTGTCCCGGCTACCTCGGCACGCGCGCACAGTTCGTCGAGCACTTCGACCATCCCGAGCTGCCGCCGGCACGGCGCGTGCTGCTGGCGGCCAAGCTGCGCCCGATCCTGCTGCGCCGGCTCAAGCGCGACGTCGCGGCGGACCTGCCGGAGCGCATCGAGGAGCAGCGCGACTGCGAGCTCACCCCGGGCCAGCGACGGTTGTATCTCGCCGAGCTCGCGAAGAGCCGCGACCTCGTCGAGCGGCTGCAGGACGAGCCCGACGGTCTCAAGAAGAACCGCATCACCATCCTCGCCGCGCTGACGCGGCTGCGGCAGATCTGCTGCCACCCGGCCCTCGTCGGCGGCAAGCCCGAGCTCGGTGCGGGCAAGATCGAAGCGCTCTTCGAGGTGCTCGAGCCACTGCTCGCCGAGGGCCACAAGGTGCTCGTGTTCTCGCAGTTCGTCGCGATGCTGCGCATCCTCGAGGGCGCCCTGGTCGCGCGCGGCATGGCGCATCACGTCCTGACGGGCGAGACCGTGCACCGCGAGCGCGTCCTGCAGCGCTTCGCCGACGACCCCCGCCCGGCCGTGTTCCTGCTGTCGCTCAAGGCCGGCGGCACCGGGCTCAACTTGACGGCGGCGAGCTACGTCGTGCTGTTCGACCCCTGGTGGAACCCCGCCGTCGAGGCGCAGGCGATCGACCGCAGCCACCGCATCGGCCAGGACCGCACCGTGATCGCGTACCGGCTGATCGCGCGCGGCACGATCGAGGAGAAGATCGCCGAGCTGCAGCAGCGCAAGGCCTCGCTGGTGCGCGAGCTGCTCGGCGACGGCGGCAGCGCGCGCGCGCTCACGCGCGCGGACCTCGAGTACCTGCTGGCGCCGGTCGATCCCGACTGACGCCCGTGCCGGCGTCGCCTCCGGAAGTCGCCGTCAACGTAGCCGAACGAGCAGCCGCTCGAGCCCGCGCAGGATGAACGTCGGCCGCCACACCGGATCACCGTTGAGCCGCAGATCCGGAAAGCTCGCCAGCAGAGCGGGCAGCGCGGCGCGCGCCTCGAGCCGCGACAGCTGCGCACCGGGACAGAAGTGCGTGCCCAGCCCGAAAGCGACGTGGGCGTTCGGTGTGCGTCCGACGTCGAGCCGGTCCGGGTCGTCGAAGGCCGCCGGGTCGCGGTTCGCGGCCCCGATCCCGACCAGCACGGAATCGCCGGGCTGCAGGAGCGCTCCGCCGAGCGTCGTCGTCTCGACGACCACGCGCGACACGAACTGCGGCGGGCTGTCGTAGCGCAGCAGCTCCTCGACCGCCGTCGGCACGAGGGACGGGACGTCGAGCAGGCGCCGGCGCTCGTCCGGGTGCCGGAGCAGCGCGAGCATGCCGTTCGCAATGAGATTGACGGTTGTCTCGTGGCCGCCGAACACCAGTGCCGTGCACATCGCGACGACCTCCAGGTCGGAGAGTCGATCGCCCTGTCGCTCGGCGAGCAGCAGACGCGTGACCAGGTCGACGTCGTGCAACGCAGCCGATCCCAGGGCGCCGCCCCGCGTGAGCAGCGTCGCACGCTCGCGGCGCTCGGGCAGCAGCCCGAGGAAGTACGCTCCGATCTCGGCCAGCCCCGCCCGCACGTCGTCGCCGCCATAGAAGCGATCCATGCCGCGAGCGATGGCGCGCGACAGGTCCTGGAAGCGTGCGCGCTCATGCGGCGGTACGTCGAGCAGCTCGGCGATGACCCGGATCGGCAGCGCGTAGGCGAAGTCCTCGACCAGATCGACCGTCGCCTCGCGCGCCGCACGCAGCGTCAAGCCATCGAGCAGCTCCGTGACCAGAGCGTCGATGCGCGGCCCGATCGCACGCACCATGGGTACCAGCGCATCGTTGAGCAGCGCGCGCACGTCGAGGCCTTCCGGCGGATCGGACGCCACCACGCGGATCACGGTCCCACCGGCGGCAGCCGCGCCACCCGGGGGGCCAGCACCCGGCGTCGGTCGCTGCGGAGCGAGGCCGTCCGCCCCCTCCTCGCCGCGGCGGCGGCGTGAGCGGCGGCGGTCCGCCGAGAAGACGGTGTCGTCGCGCAGCACGGCCTGGACCTCCGCGTGGCCGAGCAGCACCCAGGCCCGCACCTGGTCGCTCCAGACGACCGGCGCGCGAGCGCGCTGTGCCGCGTAGCACGGGTAGGGATCGGCGCGCGTCGCGGGGTCGAACAGGTCGAACGCCATGATGGGGCATTTGCCGCGCTCGCGCGGGCGTCCGCAAGGTGTGCCGGCGTGCGCACACTCGTCGGCGGGGCGATCCGGCGTGGCATGCGCCGCGACGACCCTGGTACCATGCCGCGCGATGCGCGATCGTCCAGCGCCCAACCCTCTCGTGCGCCGCCGAACCGCGCTGCTCTCGATCCCGCTCATCGCGGCGCTGGCGCTCGGGCAGCACGCCGCGAGCCGCGCCTCCGCGACGGGCGACGCATCCAGCGACACGCCGCCGGCGTCGGTGGACGCCAGCGCCGCACTCGCCCTCGACACCGCGCGCATCCCCGACGACGCCACGCTGCTCGACGACTTGACGCGGGCCATCGACGTGCGACGTCGCGAGGAATTCGACCGTGTGCTCGACGCACGCGACCCGGGCGAGCTGGTCGAGCACGCGACGCTCACCGAGATCGACTTCGATCACCGCGCCGTCACGCCGGAGACGCTGTTCATCGTCGGCGACGAGCTGTTCAACTACCCATTTCGCCCGGAGAACGGCTGGGGCCACGGCGGGCGCGATCGGACGGCGATCGACTACACGCCGGAGCTGCAGCGCGTGCACCGCGGCCGGGCCGGCGGCCCGGACGCCTTCGCCTGCTTCTCGTGCCACGCCAAGGGCGGTCCCGACGGCGCAGGCACGCAGACGCAAAACGCGTTCCTCGACGGCGACGGCGTGCGCACCGTCGGCGCCGACCAGCGCAACGCGCCGCACCTGCTCGGCGTGGGTCCGATCGCGGCGCTCGCGGTCGAGATGACGGCCGAGCTGCGCGCGCAAGCGAGCGACGCGATGGCGCGCGCACGCAGCGAGGGGCGGCCGGTGACGCGGGACTTGACCAGCAAAGGCGTGTCGTTCGGACGCATCGTCGCGAATCCCGACGGCACCGAGGACGGATCGGGCATCAGCGGCGTGGACCGTGACTTGACGGTGCGACCGTTCGGCTGGAAGGGGCATCAGGCGACGCTGCGCGGCATGGTCGAGGAGTCGCTGCACATCCATCAAGGCCTGCTGTCGAAGCGCATCCACCTGGCGGTACGCGACGGTGCGCTCGACGCGGCACCGTTCGGCACCGGGCCGTGGGACGACCTCGACGGCGACGGCATCAGCCTCGAGATCGACTCGGGCATGCTGACCACGGTGGTCGGCTACCTCGCACAGCTCGAGGCGCCCGTGATCCGCCCGCCGCACGATCCGGGGCTGCTCGACCGGTTCGCGGAGGGGCGCACCCGCTTCGACCAGCTCGGCTGCGCGACCTGCCACGTCCCGACGCTCGAGCTGGACGACCCGCGCCTCGACGTCCGCTTGCCGCGCGAGGAGGACCGTCCGCCGTTCGTGGTCGACGTCGCGAAGGACGGCGACGGCCCGAAGATCGAGCCCAAGTACGCCTCGCCGGACACCGCCTACCTGGTACGCCTGTTCAGCGATCTGAAGCGGCACGACATGGGGCCGGCGCTGGCAAGCCCGTCCACCCGGGAGGGCATCGCACCGACGGTGTACTTGACGCGCCCCCTCTGGGGGCTCGCGGAGACCGCGCCGTATCTGCACGACGGGCGCGCGCCGTCGGTCCACGACGCGATCGTGGCACACGGCGGCGAGGCCGCCGCGGCGCGCGACGCCTACCTCGCGCTCGACGAGCGTGCGCGCGGCAGCTTGCGCGTGTTCCTGCTGTCGCTGTCGCGGCAGCCGAAGCTGTTCGTGCCGTGACGCGCGTGCGGTGCCGTCTGTCGCGCGCGGTCACGCTGGGCATGCTGTGCGCGCTCGGCGCGCTGCCCGTCGCGTGCGACCGCCGCGACACGCGGTCGTCGCCGTCCTCTCGAGCAACGACGGGGGTTCCAGCGTCGTCGACCTCAACCGCAGCGACATCCGCCGCGCGCAGCACCGAGGTGGGCGTGTCGTGGCGTGCCGATTGCCCGCCACTCGCGGAGTCCGAACCGCTGAGCCTCGATGCCGCCCGCGCGGCGCACCGGCTCGCCGCGCGACGCCACGAGCTGCGGCTGCGCGAGGCCGCAGCGCCGGGCACGTTCCGTCGTACGCTGGACGCGGCCCTCGATCCCGAGCGGATGGCGCGCGGCGAGATCTGTCTCGCGGAGATCGCAGACTTCGGCGAGCTGGTGTTCGAGCACGAGTACGGCTTCGTCGACGGGCTCGGCAGCGACGGCGCGGCGCGCGCTGCGCGCGGACCGTTCCGGCGTGTCCACGGCGGCCTGTTCGGTGGCCCGGAGACGATCTCGTGTCCCTCCTGCCACTGGATCGGTGGTCCGAACGGTGCCGGCGCCGAGACCGACGACGCCTATCTGCAGGGCGATGGCGAGCGCCCGACGAGCGGGGATGCGCGCAACCCGCCGGCGCTCGTCGCGCCCGGGGTCGTGCAAGCGCTCGCCGCCGAGATGACGCGCGACCTGCAGCGCCAGCGCGATGTGCTCGTGCGCCGCGCGGCCGGCAACGACGCGACGGCGCGCTCCGGCGACGGTGGCGCAGTCCGCACGGCGCAGCTCGCCAGCAAGGGCATCGACTTCGGCGTGCTGCGCGTCGACGGCGACGGCAAGGTCGACGCGTCCGGCCTGCGCGGCATCGACGCCGACTTCGTCGTCAAGCCGTTCGGCTGGAAGGGCACGCTCGCGACCATCGCCGACTTCTCGGCCGAGGCGCTGCAGGTGCACACCGGCGTCCAGAGCGAGGACCTGGTGGCACACGGTGCGCCGCAGCTGGTGCGGCGCGGGGCGACGGGCACCGTCGAGGCCGCGCTGCCGGCACCGTCGTCGGCGCTGGCCTCGCAAGCGGCAGCACCCGAGGCGCCGTCGCCCCGAGCGGCGACGGCGACGACGACAGCAGAGCGCGCAGACGCAGCGATCGACGCCCCCGATCCCGACGGCGACGGCCTGCGCGACGAGCTCGGCCGCGGCCCGTTCACGGCGATGGTCGCACACCTGGCGCTGCTCGAGCTGCCGATCGTGGCACCGCTCGTTCAAGACCAGGCGCTGCCGCCCGCAGCACCCGCACTGCTGGCACCGACCACGACCAGCTTCGTGCAGGACTTCCAGCGCGGGCGCGAGCAGTTCCACGCGCTCGGCTGCGCCGGCTGCCACACGCCGATGATGGTCCTCGACAGCCCGCTGCTGGCGCTCGACGGCCTGCCGCCGATCGACCTGTCGCGCGCGATGCGCGCGCCGCGCCTCACCTACGACGCACAGGTCGGCGGCTACCCGGTGTGGCTGTTCAGCGATCTCAAGCGGCACGACATGGGCGGCGAGAACGCGGCCCGCCACGAGCAGAACGGCGTGCCGTCGCGGCTCTACTTGACGCCGCGACTCTGGGGCGTCGCCGATTCGGCACCGTACCTGCACGACGGCCGCGCCCCGAGCCTCGACTACGCGATCGCCGGACACGGCGGCGAGGGAGCCGCGGCGCGCGCGGCTTACGCGGCGCTGTCCTACGAGGACAAGGGTGCGCTGCGCGTCTACCTGATGTCGCTGCGACGCGCGCCGCGCGTGGTCGTCCCGTGAGATCGGTGCTTGCCTTTGCCGGCGCCTCCTGAAGGCGGCGCCGCGCGCAGCACGTAGAGGTCGATCACTCCCACGGCCGGCTCGCCGTCGACGGAGTGACGGAGCGAGCCGACGAGCAGCGCAGGCCGCTTGCCACCGTCCGGATCGGGTGCCCGGCGGACGTGCCAACCGAACCAGCCGTCGGCCTCGTCGCCGACGAGCTGGTCGATGACCGCGCCGGTGCGCCCCGAGCGCAGCTCCAGGCGGCCGACGCGCGCGCGCTCGCCATCGCGATACCACGGCGCCCCGATCGCGACGTCGTCGACGCCGTCGCGATCGAGATCACCGGTGGACGTCACCATGCGACCGTACAGCTCGCCCGGCTGCGTGCCGGTCCAGTGGCGCAGGGCGTTCCCGGTCTTGCCCGAGTAGACGAACACCTCGCCCGGCAGCGAGCGCGTCTGGTCGTTGGTGCGCGGCGACGACACCGCGATGTCGCCGACACCGTCGCCGTCGAGATCGCCGACGGCGGCCACGATCTCCCCGAAGCCGTCGAGCTTGGTGGTCCCCTGCCAGTGCTGCAGGACGCGGCCGTCGCGCGTCGACAGCACCCAGGCACCGCCCATCTTCGCCTCGGCGACGCCGGGCTCGAGCGGGGCTCCGGCCGCGAGGTCGGCGCGCCCGTCGCCGTCCAGGTCGCCGACCGCAGCGACGTACCAGCCGAACGACTGGACGTCGCTCGGCGGCGTGTACGTCCGCAGCACGGTTCCGTCCTTGCCGCTCAGCAGCTTGACGCTGCCCGCGTCGACCGAGGGCGCACCGGCGAACAGATCGGCGACACCGTCACCGTTCTGGTCGCCGGCCGGTGCCAGATCCCAGCCGAGGTTCTCGGTGTCCTTGCCGCTGCGCTGCCAGATCTCCTTGCCGGTCGCGGGCGAGCGCGCCGACACCACGCCGCGCACGCTGCCTTCCACGCGCGCGTTCGGTGCCGAGATCGCGACGTCGGCGCTGCCGTCACCATCGAGGTCGGGCAGCAGCAGCACCCAGTGGCCGAACAGGCCATCCGGCAGCTCGCCACGCCAGATGCGCAGCGGTGCGCCGGTCGCGCCCGACCACACCGTCGCGCTGCCGTTCTGCAGCGTGCCCTTCTCGAGGGTGAAGCGTGCCCCTGCCACGACGTCCGCGACGCCGTCGCCATCGACGTCGCGCGGCTCGCCGAAGCGGAAGCCGAGCTCGCCACCCGCGACGTCGCCGGCGAAGCGTCGCGCGACGCACCAGCCCGGTGCGTCGCTCTGCTTGCAGCCGA
>JAIEPK010000613.1 GCA_019749875.1 Candidatus Binatia bacterium
CGGCGTGCGCGCTCTCCCGCCGCATGCGCCGCCGACGCTCCCCGTCCGAGCAGGCCGCGCAGCAGCACCAGCGCCTTGTCGGCGCGTGTCAGCGCCGGACGCCGCGACGACGTCGCGAAGCCTTCGGCCTCGATGCGGTCGAGGATCGCGAGCCCGCCGCCGGCAAACATGCGCACCTCGCGCGCGAGCCGCGCCTGCACGGTGTCCGCGAGCGCGAGGCCCTCGACGAGGTGCGCCCGCGCTCGCTCGACCTCGAACGCGACCAGCGCGCGAACGGCCTCGTCGTCGCGGCCGCGCAGCAGGTCGCTCTCCGACACGTCGAAGCGATCGAGGTCCTCCTGCGGCACGTAGACGCGGCCTTTTCGCGCGTCCACCGACACGTCCTGCCAGAAGTTCGCCAGCTGCAGCCCGGTGCAGATGCGGTCGGAGAGTGCTTGACGTTGCTCGTCGCCGTGGCCGAACAGGTAGAGGATCAGGTGTCCGACCGGATCCGCCGAGTCGCGGCAGTAGTCGCGGAGATCCGCGAACGTCGCGAACGGACGGAAGTCGACGTCGCTGCGAAACGCGCGCAGCAGGCGCCGGAACGGAGTGATCGGGATCGCGAAGCGCGCCGCGGTGTCGGCGAGCGCCACGAACACGGGCTCGGTGGGGCGTCCCCGGTACGCCTCCTCCAGCGCCCACTCCCAGGCGTCGAGGCGCGCGAGACGCTCCGCGCGCGGCAGGTCGCCTTCATCCGCCATGTCGTCGGCCGCGCGCGCGAACGCGTAGATCGCGGCGACGTTGCGGCGCAGCGCGCGCGGCAGCAGGAACGAGCCGACGGTGAAGTTCTCGTCGTGCGCACGAGCGACGCGTACGCAGTCTCGGTATGCCGCCGCGATCTCGGCCGGACGAAGCGCCGCCGGACGCGGCAGCAGCGCCGCTCCGCCTGCGGCGGCGAGGGCCGGCTCGCTCATGTCAGGCTCCCGCGCCGTGTGCGCGCTGCGCACGCGCATAGTGGCGCCGGTCGTCGCGTACGCCGGCAAAGAAGAACGCGCCGGCGCCGTCGGTCGCGGGCGGCTCGCCGATGGCCGTCGTCGCACAGCGCTCGTACTCTTCGACCGACAGCGAGCGCCGTGCATCGAGCAGCTCCGCCGCGGCGATCTTCTGCGCGGCCTCGGTCGCGCGCTCGGTGAAGCGCCCGGTGAAGAACTCGGCGCAGCAGCCCGAGCCGTACGAGAACAGGCCGATCTCGCGACCGGGCAGCGCCGCCGCGCGCTGTGACGCGAGCCACGCGAGGCAGAGGTACAGCGACGCGGTGTACGAGTTGCCAGTGCGGCGCGCCATCGTCAGGCTGGGTTCGACCAGCTCCGCGTAGGTCTTCTCGGCCAGACGCGCGCGCTCCTCCGGATCGGCGATGCGCGGCGCGGCGTCCACGTCCGCGAGACGCAGGTGCGCCTTGTAGGCCATCTTCGGGAACGGCGTGTGGTAGAGCAGCGCGTCGAAACGCTCGAGGAGCGGCTGTCCGCCGCGTCCGTTCAGCGCGCTGCGATAGTCGGCGAGCGCGCCGGACAGCGCGTCGAGATAGCAGTCGACCGAGAACTTGCCGTCGACCAGCGCCTCGCGACGCTCGAGCGGACGCCAGAAGTCGTACACGTTGCTCGCGAACACGCCGCTCTCGGGGGCGAGCTCGAGGAGACGGGGATCCGCGGACAGCAGCACCGCGGCGGCTCCCGCGCCCTGGGTGAACTCTGCGCTCGAGTGCAGGTCGTAGCGCGCGATGTCGCTCGCGATCACCAGCGCCTTGCGGCCGCGCGCCGCCGGCGACAGCAGCCAATCGCGCGCGATCATCACGCCGGCCGTGCCGCCGTAGCACGCATGCTTGAGCTCGAACGTGCGGCAGTTGGCCGGCAGCCCGAGCAGATCGTGCACGAAGATGCTCGCCGGCTTCGCGTGGTCGACGGCGGTTTCCGTCGCGACCAGCAGCAGCCCGATGTCGTCGGGACGCGCCCAGCCCTGCGCGAACAGACGCTCGCCCGCGTTCGCCGCGAGCGTGACGGTGTCCTCCCACGGCGGCGCCACCGCCATCGCGTGCGCGCCGAGACCGATCGAGATCTTCTCCGGCGCAACGTCGCGGGCGCGCGCGAGCTTGTCGAGCTCGAGCACGTAGCGTGGCACGTACACCGCGAGCTGATCGATTCCGACGGCGGGTGAATTCTGCATTGTCACGACGTTCCCCTTCCCCCCACGATTCCCTTCACGATGGAACGGCACTCCCACAGCACCACCGGAGCGCTACGCCGACGCGGCGGCTGCGCGCTCGACGAGCGGCGCACGCGCGACGGCGACGCGCCCGGTCTCGAACGACAACGGTACGGTGACGGCGGCCTCGAGCGCCGCACGCACCTGCCCCAGGGCCATCAGGGGGAAGTACTCGCGGTACATCGTGTAGCGGAGGTAGAAGTGGCCCGGGAACCCGGTTCCGGTGAACGGCTCCTCCGTCCAGGTTCCGTCCTGCTGCTGCTCGATCAGCCAGCGGACGCCGCGCTCGACGGCGGGCGTGACCCGTCCCTGAGCGGCGAGGAGCCCCATGATCGCCCACGCCGTCTGCGACGGCGTCGACGGGCCGCAGCCGGCGAGCGACGGGTCGTCGTACGACGCGAGCGTCTCGCCCCAGCCGCCGTCGGCGTTCTGGTGCTCCTCGAGCCAGCGCACCGCACGCTTGACGTACGGCGCGTCCATGTCCTCGCCGATCGCGCGGAGCCCGAGCAGGACCGACCACGTGCCGTAGATGAAGTTCGACCCCCAGCGACCCCACCACGCGCCGTTCGCGTGCTGCGTGCGCAGCAGGAAGTCGCGCGCGCGGCGGGCACGCGAGAAGTCGAGGTCGAAGCCGGCGTTGCCCATCAGCTCGAGGACGCGTCCGGTGAGGTCCTCGGTCGGCGGGTCGATCATCGCCTTCATGTCCGCGAACGGGATCTCGTTGAGGAACGCGGCGTCGTTGTCGGTGTCGAACGCGGCGTAGCCGCCGTTCCGGCACTGCATGCCGAGCGTCCAGTGCATCCCTCGTGCGATCGAGCGCTCGAGGCGCGTCGCGTCCGCGAGGCGCAGGCGGCGCAGCACCATCAGGATCACCGCCGAGTCGTCGACGTCGGGATACCAGTCGTTCGCGAACTCGAACGCCCAGCCGCCGGGATCGAGGTCCGGGTTGTAGACGCTCCAGTCACCGGGCTTGAAGATCTGGTTGTCGATCAGCCACTCGGCGGCGCGGGCGAGCGCGGGATGATCGGCGGGCAGTCCGGCGTCGAGCAGCGCGCGCATGGTGAGCGCCGTGTCCCAGGTCGGCGAGACGCAGGGCTGGAAGAGCAAATGCCCCTCGTGCTCGATCACGAAGTCGTCGATCGCATGCAGTCCGCTCCTGACCGCCGGGTGGTCGTCGGCGTAGCCGATCGCACGCAGCGCCATCACGCAGTTCAGCATCGGCGGCTGGATGCCGCCCCAGCCGCCGTTGCGGTCCTGGCGCTCGAGGATCCACTTCTCGGCGCGCGCCGCTGCGCGCTTGCGCAGCGGCTTCCAGCGGCTGCGGCCGACCAGCTTCAGCACGCGGTCGAGCTGCAAGAAGAAATTTCCCCAGGAGACGATGCGGTCATCGGCGGGGAACGCGAGATCGCTGCGCGTCGGCGGACGGAGCCACAGCTCCTCGACGCCGCAGCCCGGCTCGAGGTCGATGCGCGGCTTTCGCGCGAACAGCAGCAGCATCGGCACCACGGTCTCGCGCGCCCAGCTCGACATCGCGTAGATGTTGAGCGGGAACCACGGCGGCAGAAGCATCAGCTCGACCGGCATCGCCGGCAGGCCTTCCCACGGGAACTGTCCGAAGTACGCGAGGTACGCCCGCGTGAAGACCTGCGCGCGGGCGAGGCCGCCGTGCGCGTGGATGAACTCGCGCGCGCGGACCAGCGCCGGCTCGCCGGGAGCGTGGCCGGTCAGCTTCAGCGCGAAGTAGGCTTCGATCGTCGTGCTGAGGTGGCCGGGACCGCCGTGGTAGAGCGGCCAGCTGCCGTCGTCGCCCTGCTTCGCGAGGATGTGCTCGACCAGGCGCCGCTCGGTCTCGACCGGGCGACGTCCCATGAAGCGGTTGAACACGACGTACTGCGCGTCCATGCCGACGTTGGCCTCGAGCGGCGCGTGCCAGTAGCCGGCCGCGAACTGCTTCTGCAGGATCGCGTCGCGGGCACCGTCGATCGCTCCGCCCAGCAGGTCGCCGAGGTCCGCCTCCAGATGCCGATGGGCCCCGCTCGTCGCCATTCCGCTCCCCCTCCCGCGCGCCCGGCCCTGACCGAGCGGCCTAAACCGATCGGTCAGGTCTATCGGGGAAGGCATCGCACGAGTCAAGGGCACCCGCTGCAGGAATATTCGTTTCATCAGTAACTTCCTATTGTTACGCGCGCGCCCGACGGCTCCCAGCGCTCGCCGGGCGCACTGCGGAGATCGCGCTACGGCAGGACGACGGACTTGCAGCCGACAGGGCTCAGCGTCACGGCGCCGTCGATGCCGTCGAACGGCAGCTTGTCGAACACGCCGCCGCCGACGAGCACCGCGTCGCCCTTCCAGCCGAACAGAACCGACGCGCCCGGGCCGCCGAGCTCCACCGCCACCACCGTGGCGAGCACCGTGCGATCGGTCTCCATCATCGCCGTGCCGGTGAGCGGGTACACGTCGAACGCGTTCGGAAAGACGACGTAGCCGTGCAGCGGGATCGCCATCCCCGGCTTGAGCGCCTTGACGCTCTTGAAAGCGTAATGACTCGCGCCGTCCGTGAGGCACACGTCCTCCGCGGACGCCTGGCCCGCGAACGCGACCACGAGAGCGAAGGTGACGAGCCAATGCGGCGCGTGCCGCATTCTGTCGCACGCGGTGGGATTGCCCCGGCGGGTCCTGAACGACCTCGACAGCCACATCGCTTGCTCCTTTCGACCGATTCGCGCGCCACGCTCGGCGCCACAGATCCTCACGCGGCGGGCGTGCGGACGGATCGCACATCCTGCGCTTCGGCGAGCGGCCGCAACGGCGTGTTGCGCGCCAGCGCGACAGGAGCGAGAACCGCTGCCATGGCCGAAGGGCGCTTCGCGGGCCGGGTCGTGCTGGTGACCGGTGCCGGCACCGGGATCGGCCGCGTCCTCGCCACGTCGTACGCGCGCGAGGGCGCGAGCGTCGTCCTCGCCGGCCGGCGCGCGGCACCGCTGCAGGACACCGCGCAGCTCGTTCGGCGGACCGGTGCGGCGTGCCTGGTGCAGACCGCGGACGTCACCGTCGAGCGCGACTGCATCGCGCTCGTCGAGCGCACCGTCGACCACTTCGGGCGCGTCGACGTGCTGCTCAACAACGCGGGCCTGCCCGGCACCGACATGGCCGTGGCCGAGATGACGCTCGACAACTGGAACCACACCATCGCGGCGAACGTGACCGGACCGATGTTGCTCGCGCGCGAGGCGCTTCGTCAATCGATGATTCCCGCACGCGCCGGCAACGTGCAGTTCTTCTCGTCGGCCGCGGCGAAGCGCGTGCGCGCGCGCAAGGCGCACTACGCGGTCGCGAAGATGGGGCTCATCCCGCTCGCACAGACCCTCGCCCTCGAGGTCGGCCCGCTCGGCATCCGCGTCAACACGCTGGTGATCGGGCTGGTCGACGGCGACCTGGTCGACGCCTGGATCCGCCGCACTGCGGGCGAGTCCGGTCGCGATCCGGACGACGTCCGCGCGGCGATCGTCGCGGACATCCCGCTCCGGCGCGCGATCGATCCGCAGGAGGTCGCGAACCTGTCGCTGTTCCTCGCCTCGGACGAGGCGTCGGCGATCACCGGCCAGGACGTCAACGTCACCGCCGGCGCCGAGATGCGCTGAGCGATCCCGGATCCTCCGCGGCGACGATTGTCGATTGAATGAATGAACCGTTCATTTTACATGGACGGTCATGCTTCTCCTCTCGTCACCCCGCAGCTCGTCCCCGGCGACCATCGGGCTACCCGAGCGGCGCCGCGGGCGTCGCCGGCTCGCGTTCGTGCTCTCCGCGGCGATCGCCCTGAGCGGCTGCGGCGACGCGGACGAGAGCCGCCGGGCCGATTCCGCGATCTCCAAGGCCGCACTGCAGCGCGTCGCGGACGACTACCGCGACGCGTGCCGATCACCCGGCGCCGCGATCGGCGTTCGCACTCCCGATGGCGCCCGCCACCTCGCGATCTCGGGCGAGCTCGCGCCCGACGTCCCGCTCGCCGCGGACAGCCAGTACTTCGCCGGCAGCGTGACCAAGCTGTTCGTGGCGACGCTCGCCTATCGGCTCATCGAAGAGGGTCGCCTCGGCCGCGCAGAGCCGGTCGCCGCGTTTCTGCCGTCGTGGCCGGGCGGCGATCGCATCACGGTCGCGATGCTGCTCGGCCACACCAGCGGCATGGGCGACTTCGGCAACGACTTCTCGACCGAGCTGCGCGACCTGGTCCTGGGCGACCTGACGCGCGTGTACGGCTACGACGAGGTGCTGGCGCTCGTGGCGCGCGTGCCTCCGGTGGCGGCACCCGGCGAGCGCTACCACTACAGCAACGCGAACTTCATCGTGCTCGGAGCGATCGTCCAGCGGATCACCGGTCGTACGCTGGGCGACGGCATCGAGCGGGAGATCGTGCAGCCGCTGCGTCTGCAACGAACGCTCTACGGTCCCGACCGGCTCGACGCGCTGCGTGCCGTGATCTTCCACGGGCTCTTCGACGTCACCGGCACGGGAACGCCGATCGACATCGGCGGCTTCCCGCGCGAGGCTGCATTCACCGTCGACCCGGCCGGCTCCGGCGTCGTGTCGACCGCACCCGATCTGCTCACCTTCGTGCACACCCTGTTCGCCACCGCGCGCCTGCTGCAGCCCGCGAGCCGACGCTCCCTGGCGAGCGAGGTCGCGACGATCTCCGCCGGCGACCTGCTGCTCGATGGCGACTTCCGGATCCATGGACACGGCGGCGCCGCACCCGGAGCGCAGACCATCGTCGCCCACGACGAGGCAAACGACGTCACCGTCGTGGCCTGGTGCAACCGCCTCGATCCGGGGGAGCAAGAGCTGCTCGCCTCGGTGCTCGCGCAGCGCGCGGCGTTCGAGCTCGCCGTGCAGCGCTGACCCGGGCAGCCCTCGCGCGCGCAGCTCGCCGCCGACCGAAGGGCCCCTGGCCTGGCGTTGCGCACCGTCGCGGTGCGAGCGAGAACGGCTCCATGGCGGGAGGACCCGATGCGGGCCGATCACCGGAGGAGCGCCTGACGGCGATCGAGCGCCGCGTGGCGGCGCTCGAGGACGAGCTCGCGATCCATCGCCTGATCGTGACCTACGGCTTCGCCGTCGACACCGGCGATGCCGCGGCGACCGGCGCGCTGTTCACCGAGGACGGCCTCTACGACGTCGACACCACGCTCGTGATGCACGGGCGGAGCGGCGTCGAGGAGATGGTCCGCGGCGTGCG
The DNA here is from genome assembly GCA_019749875.1 of Candidatus Binatia bacterium. Classification (GTDB taxonomy): domain Bacteria; phylum Desulfobacterota; class Binatia; order UBA12015; family UBA12015; genus VGTK01. The sequence continues at coordinate 7,475 of JAIEPK010000613.1, forward strand.
CCATCAGTCGCTGTTGCCGAACTGCGCGCACACCATCGGTCCGGCGGTGGTGTGCGTCGACGGCGATCGCGCGGTCGCGACGGCATACTCGCGCATCTACAAGCGCGACGGCGATGCGATCGGGCTGTGGCGGCTCAGCTTCAACCGCTTCGAGCTCGAGCGCCACGACGGCCGCTGGCAGATCGCGTGCCGGACGACGAGAATGCTCGGCCACGACGAGGCACACGGGCTCTTCGCCCGCGCGCTGCACGACGATCGCCCGGCCGGCTCCCCCGAAGACGAAGGATGAACCGGGACGTTCCCGGGATCGACGAGGACTCCGCATGCTCCGACCCGACGAGTGGATCAACGACGCCGACAACCACTTCTACGAGCCCGACGACTGCTTCACCCGTCACATCGAAGCACCGCTCAAGAAGCGCACCGCGTGGATCGACCGCACGAGCAGCGGTCCGTCGCGCATGTACGTCGGCGACGAGCGCTGCCACTTCTTCTCGGTGGGCGCGGGCGACTCGATCGGCGGACCGGGCATCATGAAGGCCTTTCTGCGCGGTGAGACAGAGGACGGCGGCAGCCCGAGCCTGAGCCCGATCGACGGCCTCTCCGTGCCCGAGTTCACGCAGAAGAAGGCCCGGCTCGCGAAGCTCGACGAGCAGTACGTGCAGCGCTGCCTGATGCTGCCGACCATGGGCGTCGGCATCGAGCCGCAGCTGCGCGAGCACCCCGACGTGCTGTACCCGAGCCTGCGCGCCTACAACCGCTGGCTCGAGGAGGACTGGGGCTACGGCACGGACGGTCGCATCTACGGCGCCCCGCTGCTGTCGCTGCTCGACCTCGACGAGGCGCTGCGCGAGCTCGACCGCCTGCTGAAGCTCGGCGCGCGCTTCGTCATCTTGACGGCCGGTCCGTTCGCTGGACGCTCGCCGGGCGAGCCGTACTTCGATCCGTTCTGGGCGCGTTGCGAGGAGGCGTCGGTCAACGTCGTCTATCACATCGGCCGCACGCCGTTCTCCGAGATGTACAACACGCCGTGGGGGCTGCGGGCGCACCCGCCGTCGCACCGTCACTCGCTGATGGAGTACGTGCTGTCGTTCACCGAGCGTCCGATCACCGACACGCTGACCGCTCTCATCGCGGACAACGTCTTCGGACGCTTCCCGAAGCTCAAGGTCCTGAGCGTCGAGTACGGCTCGCGCTGGGTCGAGCCGCTGATGTGGAAGCTCGACCACATCGTGCGGCTCTACAGCAAGGACATGTGGCGCTTCGGAACACCGCCCATGAAGCCCAGCGAGACGATCCGCAGCAACGTCTGGGTGTCGCCGTTCTACGAGGACGACGTGGTCGGCCTCGCACGCGCGATCGGCGCGGGACACGTGCTGAACGGCTCGGACTATCCGCACCCCGAGGGGCTGCTGTGGCCGCGCGAGTTCGCCGACGAGCTCGAAGGGATGTCCGCAGACGACGTGCAGCGCATCATGAAGGCGAACTTCGAGGAGCTGGTCGCCTAACCTTCGTGCGCGGTGCGCGGGCCCGGTGCAGCGGTCACCGGCTCCCGCCGTGCCTCGTCAGCCGCAGGTGTCGACGACGACCTCGACGCGGCGGTTCCTCTGCCGCCCCTCGGGGTCGTCGGATCCGTCGGGCTTGGTGTTGGGCGCGATCGGCTTCTTTTCACCGTACGCGACGACCTTCGCGCCCTCCGGAACGGCCTTGCGCGCCACCAGCCACTGCTTGACGGCCTTGGCGCGCTTCTCGCTGAGCGCATCGTTGTAGGCGTCCGTCCCCTTCGCGTCGGTGTGGCCCTCGATCGAGACCGGGTGCGTGCCGGCCTTCTCGAGCTCGGGAAGCAGGACCACCAGCGTCTCCTCGGCGTCCGGGCCGAGCGTCCACTGATCGAAGGCGAACAGCGCGTCTGCGCCGACCGAAAGGCGGCGCTCGCAGCGCTCGCTGTCGACCACCCGCACCGCCTGGATGCCGCGCGGGACCTGGATCTCGCCCGGCTTCTGGATCTCGCCCGGAGTCTGGATCGTCCCCTTGGGCACCTGGATCTCGCCGGGCTTCTGGATCTCCCCGACCTTCGGGTTCCAGTTGCGGATGCGCTCCAGCTGCTCGTCCGTCTGCGCCGTCGCCGCCGTCGCCGCGCAGGCCAGGATGCCGGCGGCGATCACCGCCACCCGTCGTGCCGTCATCACGTCCACCTCCGAACGATGGTCGGCGCGTGCGCGTCGGGACATGAGGGCGCACGGCGCATGCGCCATCGGTCTCAGGTTCGGCAACCGTTCGACCGATATGCGGGATGGAGCGGAGCGAACAGCACACATGATGGAGTCCGTTCTTTCGTGGCGCCTCGACGCCGTCCTCTTCCTGCTGCTGAGCTTCGGATCCGTGGCGCTGCTGCACCTCTGGCTGCGCCGGCGGCACGAGGCCGTGCTGACCCGCCTGGCATGGCTCGGCATCGTGCTGGTCGCCGTCGCCGGGATCGGCGTCGCCGAGCGCGAGGGCGAGCGCGAGCGCATGCGCATCCTCGCCATGCTGAGCGGCTTCGCCCCAACCTACGCACACGAGCTGGAGCAGTTCGGACACGCGAGCCTCGGACCCGACACGCGCCCCGACGACCCGTCGTACTTGCGCATGATCGAGGCGGAGAAGAGCTGGCTCGCCGTCAATCCGAACATCGCCGACATCTATACGTTTCGCCGCCTGCCTGACGGGCGGATCGTCTTCGTCGTCGACTCCGAGACCGACTACGACGGCGACGGCGACTACGACGAGGAGCGCGAAGGCCGCACCGGCATCTACGAGGTCTACGAAGGACCCGTCGGAAAGATGGGCCTGGCCCTCGCGGGCCAGACCACGGTCGAGGACGAGCCCGACACGGACCGCTGGGGAACGTGGGTCGCGGCCTACGCGCCGCTGCACGCCGCCGACGGCAGCGTCGAGGGGGCCGTCGGCGTCGACTACCCGGCGTCGACCTGGGTGGGGGCGATCGTGCGCCGCCGCGCGGGACCGCTGCTGCTCGCGACGCTCGCGATCGCGCTCGTCGCGGGCAGCGCCGGCGTGGTCTCGATGAGCCGTGCGGAGGTCGCGCGACGGCGAGCGACCGAGCACGAGCTGCGCGGCTACGTACGCGAGCTCGAGGAGGCGCGCGACCGGAGCGAGCTGCAGACCACGCTGCTCGGACACCAGGCCACGGAGCTGTCGCTCGCGCGCGACCAGGCCGATGCCGCGTCGCGCGCGAAGAGCGAGTTCCTCGCCATGATGAGCCACGAGATCCGCACGCCGATGAACGGGGTGATCGGCATGACCGACATCCTGCTCGACACCGAGCTGTCGAGCGAGCAGAGGGACCTCGCCCAGACCATCCGGACGTCCGGCGAGGCGCTGCTCGCGCTGCTCAACGACATCCTCGACCTGTCGAAGATCGAGGCCGGCAAGATTCAAATCGAGAGCTCGCGCTTCGAGCTCCGCACCACGATCGAGGAGATCGTCGAGCTGCTCGCCGAGGCGCCGCATGCGAAAGGCGTCGAGCTGGTGGTCGACGTCGACCGCGACGTCCCGGACCAGGTCCACGGCGACGTCGGGCGCTTTCGCCAGATCCTGCTCAACCTGGTGAGCAACGCGGCGAAGTTCACCGCCCGGGGCTCGATCGTCGTGCACGTCGCGACGGCAGAACGCGAGCGCGACGAGCTCCTGCTGCGCGTGGAGGTTCGCGATACCGGCTGCGGGATCGCGGCCGACGACGCGCAGCGCTTGTTCCAGCCGTTCTCGCAGGTCGGCAGCTCGAGCCGAAAGCACGGCGGCAGCGGGCTCGGCCTGGTGATCTCGAAGCGGCTCGCGGAGCTGATGGGTGGTCGGATCGGCCACTCCGACACGCCGGGCGGCGGCAGCACCTTCTGGTTCACGCAGCGCGTGCGCGCCGACGCGACGCAGGCGGTCGATCCGGACTTCCATGGCATGCGCGCGCTGGTCGCGATCGACGGTACCGAGCTGCGCCGCGTGGTCGCCAAGCGTCTCTCCGAGTGGGGCGCGATCGTCGACCAGAGCGACACGCCGGCGAGCGCGCCGACATGGCTCGCGAGCGCGGGCGACGGCGAGCGGGTCGCTCTGCTCGAGGTCGGCACCACGCTCGACGGCACGCTGGAGATCGCGCACACCCTGCGCCGCGACGAGCCCTCGGCGCAGTTCGGCATCGTGCTCCTGCCGCGCCTCCGCCAGCGCTTGCCGGCCGACACGTTGCGCCGCGTCGGCGCGCGTCAGGCGACGCGCCCGCTTCGCCTCGCAGCCCTGCGTCGTGCGGTCGAGGAGTCGATGCAACGCCGCGCCGGCGTGCCGCTGCGTAGCGGCGACGCACCCGCCGCGACGGCCGCGGCACGCACGCTCGACGGGCTGCGCGTCCTGGTGGTGGAGGACAACGCCGTCAATACCAAGCTCGCTGTGCTTCTGCTGAGCCGCCTCGGCTGCAAGGTGCAGACCGCGGCCAATGGCGTCGAGGCACTCGCCGCCCTGACCCGTGGGCCGGTCGACCTCGTGCTCATGGATTGCGAGATGCCCGACATGGACGGCTTCGAGGCCACACGCGAGATCCGGCGCCGGGAGGGCGATCGCGTCCACACGCCGATCATCGCCATGACCGCGAACGCCATGGACACCGATCGTCAGCGCTGCCTGGACGCGGGCATGGACGACTACCTGTCGAAGCCCGTCCGCGCGCCGCTGCTGCGCGCGGCCCTCGAGCGCTGGGCTCCCGCACCACCCGAGACCGGCGGCAAGACCGACGCCGAACAGTCCACGCGCGCCGCCGTCTGAGCCGAAGCCCCGCCGCACGGCCCGGGGCGTTGCCCGCGAGCAGGTCGGACACTAAGGCATCCGGGCGGCGCCGGGCGCGCCGGTCGACGGGAGACGCGGATGGCGAACGTTCTGATCACGGGCTGCAGCAGCGGCTTCGGCCTCGAGGCGGCGCTGGTGTTCGCCCGCCACGGCGATCGCGTGCTCGCGACGATGCGCAACCCGGCCGACGGCGCGGCGCTCGCGCAGACGGCGCGCGACGAGGGTCTCGCGCTCGAGCTGCTGCGTCTCGACGTCGGCGACGCCGCATCGATCGCGGCGGCGCTCGCCGCCGCCGGTCCGGTCGACGTGCTGGTCAACAACGCCGGCATCGAGCTGCGCTCGTCGATCGAGGACGCCTCCGAAGAAGACGTCCGGCGCCAGTTCGACACCAACGTGTTCGGGCCGCTGCGCCTGATCCGTGCGGTGCTGCCCGGCATGCGCGCGCGCCGCAGCGGGACGATCGTGAACGTGTCGTCGATCGCCGGCATCGTCGCCCGTCCGTACGGCGGGCTCTATGCCGCGAGCAAGCACGCGCTGGAGGCGATCTCGGAGGCGCTGCACTTCGAGGTGCAGCCGTTCGGAGTGCGCGTCGTCCTGATCGAGCCGGGGCAGTTCGCGACGCGGCTGCTCGACAACGCCATCGCCGGTGACGGCTTCGGGCCCGGCTCCCCGTACTGGCAGCGTGCCGAGCGCTTCGACGCGGCGATCAAGACGCTCCGTCCGGGCGGCGTCGCGGGCAGCGCGCACGACGTCGCGCAGCTCATCCATCGAGCGGTCCACGACCCGCATCCGAAGCTCCGCTACCTCGCGGGCGGCGACGCCGAGACCATCGCCGCGACCTATCGCTCGCTGGCATTCGAAGAGTACGAGCGTACCATGCGTCAAGCGCTCGACTGGCACGATTGAGGACGGAACGATGCTCGGAATCTTGGTCGGACTGATCGGCGGCACGCTCAGCGGCCTGACCGGCCTCGGCGGCGGCTTCATCATGGTGCCGCTGCTGGTGTTCTTCTTCGGCATGACGCAGCACGCGGCGCAGGGAACGTCGCTCGCGGTGCTGCTGCCGCCGCTCGGCCTGATGGCGTTCCTGCAGTACTTCAAGAACGGCCACGTCGACGTGCACGTCGCGGTGCTCGTGGCCGTCGGCTTCTTCTTCGGCGGCTGGGTCGGCGGCTGGACCGCGCAGCTCATCTCCGGACCCATGCTGCGCAAGGGCTTCGCCGTGGTCATGGCGCTGATCGCCATCGACATGTTCTTCCGCAAGTAGCTCGTCCCGCAGAGGATCGCATGAACGCCGCAGCTCCGAAGGCACCGACTGCCACCCCCACGACGTCGATCGCCGGCGCGCACGCGCTGGTCGTCGGCTGCGGCATCACGGGCCTCGCCGCGGCGCTGGCGCTGTCCGAGCGAGGCATCCGCGTGACGCTGCTCGAGCGCGACGCCGAGCCCGCGACCGAGACCGCGAGCGCCGCGTTCGACCACTGGAAGCGCAAGGGTGCGGTCCAGGTCCGGCACAGCCACGTGTTCCTCGGTCGCCTGCGAAACCTGCTGCGCGACCGGCATCCCGAGCTGCTGCGCCAGCTGATCGATGCCGGCGCACGCGAGCTGCGCATGCTCGACACCCCGCCGCAGACGCTGCGCGGGCTCGTCCCCGAGCCCGGCGACGACGACCTCGTCATCCTCGGCTGCCGGCGCACGACGCTCGAGTGGGTGATCCGGCGCTACGTGCTGGCGCGGCCGAACGTGACGCTGCTCGGCGGCGCGACCGTCGTCGGCCTTTCGACCGAGCCCGGCTGTGTCCCGCACGTGACCGGGCTCCGCATCCGCGAGGACGGCAGCGAGCGCGAGCTTGCCGCCGACTTCGTGGTCGACGCGAGCGGCCGTCAATCGCAGGCGCCGAAGTGGCTCGTCGACGCCGGCGCGCGCGCGCCCGAGGAGCTGACCGAGCCGTCGGGCATCGTCTACTACACGCGCTTCTACCGGCTGCGACCCGGGGCCGAGGAGCCCAGGCCCGACGGCCATCCGGGCGCCGCCGACTACAACTGGATCAAGTACGCGATCTTCCCGGCCGACGACCGCACGTTCTCGATCACGCTCGCGGCCTCGCTCGCGTTCCCCGAGATGAAGGTCCTCGCACGCGCCGACGCGTTCGAGATCGTCGCCAACGCGTTGCCCGCCGTCGCGCGCTGGGTCGATCCCGCGCGCTCGGAGCCGATCGGCGACCCGGAGCATCCGGTGCAGGCGATGGGCGGGCTGGTGAACCGGCTACGCCGCTACGTCGACGCGCACGGACCGCTCGTGACCGGCCTGTTCGTGCTCGGCGACGCGGCCTACTGCACGAACCCGCTCTACGGCCGCGGCTGCTCGCAGGGCTTCGTGCACGCGGAGCTGCTGGCGACGGCGCTCGAGCGGCATGGCCGCGACTGGCGCGCGGTCGCGCTGGAGGTCGATGCGGGGGCCAAGCGCGACATCGAGCCCTACTACCGCGCATCGCTCGCCGCCGACCGCGACGCGCAGCGCAAGGCGGAAGGCCGCGTCCCGAAGGGCTGGCGCGCGCGGCTCGCGACGCGCTTCTTCGAGGACGGCGTCGGCGTCGCGGTGCGCTGCGATCCGGTCGTCTACCGCGCGTTCGTGCGCATGATGAACATGCTCGAAACTCCCGAGCAGGCGTTCAGCCGCCCGAGTGTGCTGCTGCGGGCCGGCTGGGTGATGCTGCGCGGCAAGCGACGCAACGCCGTCTACGCGCTGCCGCCGCCGCCCGATCGTGCGGCCGTGCTCGCGGCGTGCGCGGCACTGCCGTCACGCTGAGGAACGCACGGTGACGCGGCCACGCACGATCCTCCTCCTGGTCCTCGGCGCGGCGGCGGCCTTCGGTGCCACCACGCTGGTCGCGCTCGAGGGCAAGGACGTCGCCGTGCTGCACACGCGTGACGACACGGGCGGCGCGCGGCGCACGCGGGTGTGGGTCGCGGAGAGCGACGGCGCGCTCTGGGTCGAGGCGGCGACGCCGGAGCGCGGCTTCTACCGCGACCTCCTGCAGCGCCCGGAGATCGACGTCGAGCACGCCGGGCGCGCGCAGCGCATGATCGCCAGGGCGGAGCCCGGCGACGCGGGGCACCGCCGCATCCGCGCGCTGCTGCGCGACAAGTACGGATGGGCCGACCGCTGGGTGGCGCTGCTGCAGGACACGTCGCGCTCGGTCGCGGTGCGGCTCGATCCGGCACCGCCGCCGACCGGCAGCGGCGACGCGGGTGCGTCTTGAGCGGCCACGCGTATCGCGAGCGCCTGCGCTCCGCCGACGACGCGGCACAGCTGGTGCGTGACCGCGACGAGATCTACCTGCCGCTCGCGCCCGCGCAGCCCACCGCACTGCTCGCCGCCCTCGGCCGGCGCGAGCGCTTCAGCGAGCTGCGCATCCTGTGTGCGCTGCTGCAGGAGCGCTTCGCGGTGCTCGAGCGCCCCGGTGTGCGCGTCGTCAGCCAGTTCTTCGGCCACGTCGAGCGCGATCTCGTGAAGGACGGCGTCGCGATCGATCACCTGACGTCCGACTTCCACGGTCTCGAGCTGATCGCGCGGCGCACGAAGCCGCGCGTCGTCGCGACCACCCTGGCACCGCCGGACGAGGACGGCTTCCTCTCGTTCGGCGTCCACGCGGGCGCACTGATCGTTCCGTTCCTCGAGGCGGCGCGCGATCCCGAGCGGCTCGCGATCGCGGAGGTGAACGCGCGCATGCCGCGAACGCGCGGTCTGCCGGAGCTGGGCGGCCACCGCGTGCACGTCTCGCAGGTCGACGTGCTCGTCGAGCACGATGCGGAGCTGTTCGAGCTGTCGGGCAAGTTCCGCGGCGACGCCGACGCGCGCATCGCGGCGCACGCGAGCGAGCTCATCGCGGACGGCGCCACGCTGCAGTTCGGCATCGGCGGCATTCCCAACGCCATCGCGCGCATCCTCGCCGACGGACCGCGCGGCGGCTTCGGCATCCACACCGAGATGCTGGTGGACGGCGTCAAGTTGCTGCACGACGCCGGCAAGGTCGAGAACCGGAAGGGCGTGCATGACGGCTTCAGCGTCTGCACCTTCGCGCTCGGCTCGCGTGCGCTCTACGACTGGGCGGAGCACGAGCCCGCGCTGCGCTTCCTGCCGGTGTCGGCGACCAATCTGCCGGCGGTGATCGGCCGCAACCGGCGCATGCTCAGCGTCAACGCGGCGATCATGATCGACCTGTCCGGCCAGGTCGTCGCGGACACGGTCGCCGGACGACAGCACTCCGGTGTCGGCGGACACGAGTCGTTCGTCACCGGCGCGCGCGAGGCGGACGGCGGCACGTCGATTCTCTGCTTGCACGCCACGGCGACCGTGCACGGCGAGCGCCGGACGCGCATCGTCGCCGAGCTGCCGCCGGGATCGATCGTCACCACGCCGCGCCACCAGGTGCAGTGGGTCGCGACCGAGCACGGCATCGCGAACCTGTTCGGGCTGAGCCAGCGCGAGCGCACCGAGTGCCTGATCGCGCTCGCCGATCCGGATCATCGCGAGGAGCTGCGCGCCGCTGCGCGCGCGCGCGTCCACGTCGGTCCCGCCTAGTACACCGCACCGGGGCCGGTCACGGCCGCGCACGCGCGTCGACCACGGCACTGCGTCCGCGTCGAGCGCGGATCGTCGCGTCCACGCACGTCGACCGCGCGCACTTTTCGCGCATCGTATCTTGACACACCAGACGCGCGCGCGTAGTGCAGACGTCGTGCAGTCGCGCTTCGCAATCTGTTGCTGTCGGTCGCGGTGGTGGGACGTCGTCCCGCCCGACGCCGGCTGACGCACGGTTGCGGACGGAGCAAGGAGCCCACCACCCGAGAGGTCGGTGGGCTCGTCTGCTTCCGGGGCTCGTGTCCACCACCTCTCACGTTCGGGAAGCCACGGAGAGGTCGGAGAGATGGCACTGAGACATTCGAGGAACGCACAGCGAGCATGGCCTTCGCTCGCGGAGACGACGCCCGACGCGACGTCGGGCAGAGCTGCAAGCCGCTTCGCACAGGACGCAGGAACACGGCGTGCAGGCGTGCACGACGACGGGCTGCACCCGCAGATCGACGCCTTCCGCGTCGCCTGCCGGCTCTTTCCCGGCTTCTCCGAGCTGCCGGCATCGTTCCGCGTCTCGCTCGAGGGCTATGCACCGCTGTTCCGCCCCGAGACCGGTCCGCTGTCGCAACGCGAGCGTGAGCTGATCGCCCGGGCGGTGAGTGGACGCGATGCCGACGCGTTCGGTGCACCGCACGCCGACGACGGGGCCGGGGCGTCGCCACCCGACGCGTCCGGGTCGGCGGACGAGCGCGAGCGGCGCATCACGGAGTTCGCGGTCAAGGTCACGCGCCGCTGGCTCGCGATCGACGGCGCAGACGTGGAGCGACTCCTCGACCTGGGATTGACAGCGCACGCGATCCGCGCGATCGCCGAGGTCGCGGCGGTGTTCCACTTCCTCGCCGAGGTTTCGGCGGCGATGCTGCTCCGGCCGCGTCTCGCGCGGGCCGGCCGGGCGCCGATGACGGTGGTCGGCGGCCGTGATCCGTCCTGGCGCGAGCTCGGGCGCTGGCTCGCCTGATCTCGCGTCCCGACCACGGCTCCTTCCATCCGGTGATGGCGGGGTCTGCAAAACCGACCGAGCCGGGTTCGACTCCCGGGGGAGCCGCTGCCGCGCCAGTCGGGCGCGATCGCTGTGGGGCGGGGAGAGGCCCGCGTGACCGTCGGCGGACGGCCACGCGGGCCGTGGAGGTGCCGCGGTCCGCGCGCACGCCGCATTCGGACGGCCTCGCGTCCGCTCCGATGCTCGCCGTCGCGCGGCAATTGACAGTACGCATCGGTGCCGACCATAGTCGGGCCTTCTTTCAGGCCATTCTCGGAGGTCCGATGCCGCTCGACGACGACGTGAAGATGCTGCTCAGCCTGCTCGCCGCCCCCGGCGCGCCGTCCCTCACGTCCATGTCGGTCGAGGATGCACGGGCCAACATGCGCAACCTGACGTCGCTGCGCACCGGCGCCGAAGAGCTGCCGCGCGTCGAGAACCGCACGATCCCGGGCCCGCACGGCGACATCCCGGTGCGCCTCTTCGCGGCCGGCACGCAGCCGAACCTGCCGATCCTGGTGTACTTCCACGGCGGCGGCTGGGTGCTCGGCGATCTGGACACGCACGACGGCACCTGTCGGACGCTCGCGAAGCAGATCGACGGCATCGTGCTGTCGGTCGACTACCGGCTCGCGCCGGAGCACAAGTTCCCCAAGGCGCTCGACGACTGCTACGCGGCGACGCTGTGGGCCGCCCAGAACGCCGCCGCGATCGGCGGCGATCCGCGCAAGCTCGCGGTCGGCGGCGACAGCGCGGGCGGCAACCTGTCCGCGTGCGTGGCGCTCAAGGCGCGCGACGAGGGCAAGCCGCGCATCGTCCACCAGCTGCTGGTCTACCCGGTCACCGACGCGCGCTTCGACACCGCCTCGTACCGCGACAACGCGGAAGGCTACTTCCTGAGCCGGTCCGACATGCAGTGGTTCTGGAACCACTACCTCGGGGGCGACGAGGACGCGGCCAACCCGTACGCGGCGCCGCTGCGCTCGAACGACCTGCGCGGTCTGCCGTCCGCGACGGTGATCACTGCCGAGTTCGATCCGCTGCGCGACGAGGGCGAGGCCTACGCGAAGAAGCTCAAGGACGCCGGCGTGCCGGTCGAGCTGCGCCGCTACGATGGCGTGATCCACGGCTTCTTCAGCATGGGCGACATGATCGCGAAGGGAAAGACCGCCGTGCAGCACGCGACGGACGCGCTGCGCCGGGCGTACGGACAGTCGAGCTGAGGATGCGCGCCGCGCTCGCGGCACGCGTGGCGGCGTGATCGCGCTCGCTCTCCCCGCCCTGCAGGATCTCACCCTCGCGGGTCTCGCACACGCCGTGATCGGCGTGACGCTGAGCCTGCACGTGCTGCTCAACAAGCATCGCCCGGTATCGGCGGTGCTGTGGCTCGCGTCGCTGTGGACGTTCCCGTTCCTCGGCGCGTTCGTCTACCTCTGCTTCGGCGTCGACCAGGTGGAGCGCGGTGCCGCGGCGCGCGCAGCATGCCGTCGCATCCTCGACGAGCTCGGACTGCCGCCGGGGAGCGATCCTGTCGCGACGCTCGTCCCGGAGACGTCGATCCCGGACGGACGCGGCGTCGAGATTCTCGGCGCGACCAACCACGGACGCCGCACGCTCTCTCGCATGGGCGGCAACCGCGTCGCGCTGCTGGTGGACGGCGACGAGTTTTACCCGGCCCTGCACGACGCGATCGCCGCGGCGCGCGACTCGATCCACCTGCAGTCGTTCATCATCGCGCGCGATGCGACCGGCCGAGAGCTGGTCGAGCACCTCGCCGCACGCGCCCGCGACGGCGTCATCGTGCGTCTCCTCTACGATCGCTTCGGCTCGACCTACGCGCACTACAGCACGACGTTCCGGCCGGCACGCAAGGCGGGGGTGAAGGTCGCGTCGATCTCGCACGCGAGCCCGCTGCGCGGCCGCTTCCAGGTCAATCTACGGAATCACCGCAAGGTCGCGGTGATCGACGGACGCATCGGCTTCACCGGCGGCATCAACGTGGGCGACCTGAACCTGTCGGCGCGCGCGAACGGCGAGCCGATCCGCGACTACCATCTGCTGGTGTCGGGACCCGCGGTGAGCGAGCTGCAGCTGCAGTTCGTCGCCGACTGGAGCTTCGCCTCCGGCGAGGCGCCGTCCGAGCTGGTGCTCGCGCGCTACTTCCCGGCCCAGGAGCGGAGCGGCGACGCGCTGGTGAACATCGTGCAGGGCGGCCCGTACTCGGGCGGCCAGGCTCTCACCGATCTGCTGTTCGCGGCGATCGGGGCCGCGTCCACGGCGCTGCGCGTGGTCACGCCGTACTTCGTGCCCAACGAGCCGATCCTGCAGGCGATCCGTGCGGCCGCGCTGCGCGGCGTCGACACGCGGCTCGTCGTTCCGCAGCACAGCAATCACTGGTACGTGGATTACGCTTCGCGCTCGCTCTACACCGCGCTGCTCGAGTCCGGCGTGCGCATCTTCGAGCGCCGTCCGCCGTTCTCGCACGCGAAGGCGCTGGTCGTGGACGAGAGCTACGCCGTGCTCGGCTCGCCCAACCTCGACTACCGGAGCCTGCACCTGAACTTCGAGACCGCGGTCGAGGTCGCCGAGCCGGCCTTTCTCGCGCGGCTCAACGAGCAGATCGCGAGCGAGCTCGCACACAGCGTCGAGGTGTCGCTCGACGCACACCGCGCGCGCTCGATGACACGGCGGCTCGCCGAGAACTTCTGCTACCTGTTCCAGCCGCTGCTGTAGCCGCCCCGCACGTCGTCCGACGCCCTACGCACTTCAGCGGATGTACCGGCGCACCGCCGACGCCCTACCCCGCACCGAGGTCATGCTCGCAACTCGGAGGTCAGGTTCATGGTCCACCGGCATCCACTGCGTCCCGTCGTCGTCTTGACGCTCGCCTGGGCCCTGCTGCCGTCGCCGTACGCCCATGCCGGCGCCCACCGCAGCCGACCGGTCAGAACCGGTCAGACCGCGTGCTGGGATTCGGCCGGGAACAGCATCTCGTGTGCAGGCACCGGCCAGGACGGCGAGCTGCGGCGCGGCGATCCGCGCTCCTACTTCGATCCCGGCAACGGCACCATCCGCGACAAGCGGACCTCGCTCTCGTGGGAGAAGCTGTCGAACGACGGCTCGATCCACGACAAGGACAACACGTACGACTGGGACGAGGCCTTCGCGAAGATCGACGATCTCAACACCGCGGCGTTCGCCGGCTTCACCGACTGGCGCCTGCCGAACGAGACCGAGCTCGAGACGATCCTCAACCGGGGCACGTACTTTCCCTCGGTGTCGGCCGAGTTCAACACCGCCTGCCCGAACGGCTGCACGGTGCTCACCTGCAGCTGCACGCTGTCGGCGATCGACGAGATCGCGTGGTCGTCGACGACGTACGTGAAGACGCCGAGCTCCGCGTGGCTGGTGAACTTCTACGACGGCACCGCGTACACCGATCCCAAGACGACGGCGCACCACGTGCGCGCCGTGCGCGGCGGCTCCTGAGCGCGACGCCAGGCTCCGCGCGCTCAGCCTCGCGCCGGCCGCCGTCGCGGTGCGCTCGTCTC
>JAIEPK010000666.1 GCA_019749875.1 Candidatus Binatia bacterium
GGCCGGTGCGCCGCGCGGCGGCTCCGGAGCCGCGAGCATGCCGGCGAAGAGCGGCAGCGGGTCGCTCAGGTCGGCGCGGCCGGCGAGCCGCGCACCGTGCAGCGTGACCGATTCGGCGACGATGCGACGCGCCTGCAGGTCGATCGCGTCGACGTCGATCTCGGTGCGGCGCACGGTGAGCGCCGGCTCCTCGATCGCGGCGACACCCACGCCGAGACGGCGGATCGACACGCGACCCGAGGCGCGGTCACGGCGTCCGGGGTCGCGCTGGTAGTGCAGCTGTCCGGACAGGCGCCCCACGACGTCCGTCAAGCCAAGGTCGGGCAGATAGCGCTTCAGGCGCGACACCGGGACGTCCTTGGCGCGCAGCAGCGCGTTCACGACCAGGCCGTTGTCGCGCATGTCCGAGCTGCCGTCGACGCGGATGCGTCCGCCGTCGAGCACGGCGTCGATGCGCAGGTTCGGCGCGCGCCCGAACACGCTCGCGCGTCGCGGCTGGGTCGCGAACTGCGCCTCGCGCACGCCGACCTCGATCGGCTCGGTGCCGCCGTCGAATGCACCCGGCAGGCGGAGCCGCGCGTCGCGCAGCGCGACCCGCCCCAGCTCGAAGCTCCAGCCCGGCGCGATCGGCGTTGCGGGATCGCTCTCGAGCAGGCGGCTCAGCTCGACCCCGCCCTCGGAAAGCCGCGCGACGTCGATCATCGCGGACTCGAGCGCGAGCTCGCGCACGACCAGCGCGCGATGCAGGAGCGGCAGCCATTGCAGGTCCGCGCGCGCGCGGCGGGCCTTGAGGGCCGGCGGACCGTCGCTCTGTCCGAGCGCGCGCACGCGCACGTCGTGCAGCGTCAGCACGCCGTCGATCGGCGCGAACGTCATGTCGCGCACCTCGACGTTCGCGCCGAGAACGCGCGACAGGCGATCCTCGACGATCGGCGCCAGCACGATCGGCAGCGCGAGCCGCGCCCCGACGACGATCGCCGCGAGCGTCAGCCAGAAGACGGTGCGCCGTCCCCAGCGCCTGCGCCGGCGGGGCGGTGCGGGTGGCGCAGCTCCGCCGTCGGGCGGCTGCCCGGAAGGTGGCGGCGAGGAAGGCGGCGCGGATCGCAAACCAAGCGATGGTATCGTCCGCAGAACGCCAGACAAGCGGACAACGTGCGTTCGGTGGCGGGGGGCGCGATCAGCCCGGCAGGCGCTCGAGCGTGCAGCTCAGGTACGTCGCGGTCGTGGTCCCGAAGAGCTCGACGCGCAGCGCGACGCACTGGCCGGCCGCGACGCTCGTCGTGGTGACGGTGTCCGCCTCGGTGAGCGTCCCCTCGGCCGCATCGAACGACAGCGCGGGGCCCACCCCGTAGTCGAGCGGAGCGCATCGGCAGCGCAGGCCGCGAGGAGCACCAGGGTCATCGCCACGCGGCCCGGCGACGCATCCTCGTGCGGTCGAGGCGAATCGCTCAGCCGCCGGGGACGGTGACCGTGTCGGTGTCGCGGCCCGAGCGGATGATGCGCCCCGGCGTGTCGCCGGTTTCTCTCCCCTCGACGACGATGTCGCGACCGTTCACCAGCACGCGCGACACCCCGTTGGCGTCGCAGAACATGCGCTCGGTACCACCGGGCAGGTCGGCGCGCGTCTGGATCTTGCCGCTGCCCACGGTCAGCGGGTCGAACAGCACGAGGTCCGCGCAGGTGCCGGGTGCGATCCGGCCGCGGTCCTTCAGGCCGAACAGCGCCGCCGGCACGCCGGTCATCATGTGCACCGCCTCTTCCAGCGGCAGCAGCTGACGCTCGCGCACCACCTCGCCGAGGAAACCGGTCGGGTATCCCGAGCCGCACATGCGGTCGAGGTGCGCACCGGCGTCGGAGCCGCCGATCATCGCACGCTCGTCGCGCCAGACCTCGACGCGCAGCTTCCACGAGTCGACGTCGTCGTCGGTGGGCAGCGGCCAGAGTGCCGTCTTCAGCTCGTCGGCGACCACGATGTCGAGCAGCGTGTCGAACGGGTTCTTGCCGATCTCGGCCGCGATGTCCGCCACTCTTCGGTGCGCGAAGGCGCGGTTCTCCGGCGCGAACGTCTCGCCGATCTGAAAGCGCTCGCCCTTCGCGAGCGCGCCGAACACACCCGCCTCGGGGCGACGCCCGCCCTCGCGCATGCGCTCCCGGACCGCGGGATCTTTGAGCTTGGCGATGCGCTCGGGCACCGGCAGCGAGAGGATCGGGCCCCACTCGGGGATCGAGTTCAGCGCGCAGTAGTCGAGGAAGCTCATCTTGAGGCCGACCAGCGTCGGCATCGTGAGCGCGACGATCTTCGCTCCCGCCGCCTTGGCCTTCGTCCCCGCCGACAGCTGGTGCTCGTGCTTCGCCCGGTTCACCGAGCTCACCTGCATGACGTTCCAGTTGAGCGGCCGGTTCGCCGCCAGCGACATCGCGATCATCAGGCCGATCTCGCTGTCCTGGAAGCCGTTCAGGCAGCCGTCGATGATGAACTCGAGCGTCGTGCCGGGGTGGCTGCGCACCGCCGAGGCGAGCGCGAGCGTCTCCTCGCGCGACGCGAAGCGCGACGGCACCGGCGCGTCGTTGCCGTCGACGTGCGTGAACGCCTGCGACGACGAGAAGCCGAGCCCGCCCGCGGCGAGGCACTCGTCGAGCAGACGCACCATCTGGACGGTCTGGTCGAGCGTCGCGGGTCCGCCGACTGCCTCCTCGCCCATGATCGTGCGGCGCAGCGCGCAGTGGCCGACGAGAAATCCTGCATTGACGCCGATCCGGCCGTCGAGCGCGTCGAGGTACTCGGCGAACGACGACCACTTCCAGTCGATGCCGTTCTCGAGCGCCGCGAGCGGCATGCCCTCGACCTTGGCCATCATGCGGCGGATGTAGTCGGCGTCGTTCTTGCCGAGCGGTGCGAGCGTGAAGCCGCAGTTGCCGCCGATGATCGTCGTGACGCCGTGCAGGTTCGACGGGCTCGCGAACGGGTCCCAGAACAGCTGCGCGTCGTAGTGGGTGTGCGGGTCGATGAAGCCGGGCGCGACCACGAGACCGTCGGCGTCGATCGTGCGCTGCGCGGACTCGGTGACCCGGCCGATCGTCACCACGCGGCCGTCCTGGATGGCGACGTCGGCGCGCACGCCGGGCGCGCCGGTGCCGTCGACCACGGTGCCGTTGCGAATCAGGGTGTCGAGCATGTCGCCCACCGTGACAACCCCGGCCAAAGGACTCAAGAGCCGTTCGCTTCCCCGAATGGTTTCGATGCGGGCGCTGGCATCGCTCGGCCGTGCGCGCCGCGGGCGGAGATCCTGGCGGACGCCGACACGACAAGGCTCGACCTGCGAAAGCGCCTCCGCGCGGCTCCGCCGCGCGGCCGAGCGCCAGCGAGCGCGGGGAGTGCGCGCCGGCACCACCTCGTGCACGCGAGCCAACGGCGAGCGCCGAGCGAAGCGAGCGCGGGGAGTGGGGCCCCGTTGGGCTTCGCCCAACGGGGCGAGGGGGCGCGTGCCCCCTCGTGGCGACGACCCGCGTGCCCCCTCGTTTCAACAGTAGGTGGCGATGGTGCCGAGGAGGCGGTCGAAGTCGACGGGCTTTGCGAGGTACTCGAGGGCGCCGAGGGTGTTGGCCTTGTCGCGCGCGTTGCGGTCGGCGGACACCACGATGACGGGCACGGCGGAGATCGCCGGGTCGGCCATCTGCTCGGCGCGGAACTCCCAGCCGTTCTTCACCGGCATGAACAGGTCGAGCAGCACGAGGCAGATCCGATCCGACGAGGCGCGCAGCTTACGCAGCGCGTCGTCGCCGTCGATCGCCTGCACGACGTCGTAGCCCTCGGCCTCGAGGAACGCGGCCATGGCCTCGCGGATGTCGTCGTCGTCCTCGACGAGCAGGATGCTGAGGTGGGCGGGGTCGCCTCCGGACGGGCTGCCGGCGCCGGCTCGTGGGAAAGTACTTTGCGGCACGAACTTACTCCGGCGACGCGTGCTCCGCGGCCGGCGCCGCGTCCGCCGGCGAGCGTGTCGCAGCGGCCAGTGGCAGCGTGATGGTGAACAGCGCCCCACGATCGCGCCCCGCGCTCTCGACCGCAACCGTGCCGCCCTGCTGCTCGATCAGGTTCTTCACGATGGTCAGGCCGAGGCCGAGCCCGCCGCACTTGCGCTTGCGGATGTCCTCCGCCTGGCGGAACGGCTCGAAGACCAGCGGCAGGAACTCCGGCTCGATGCCGATGCCCTCGTCGCGAACCACGATCTCGGCGTCGGTGCCGCGGCGCACCAGCGACATCTCCACTCGTCCACCCGGCGACGAGAACTTGACGGCGTTGCCGAGCACGTTCGACACCACCTGCTGCAGCCGGATCGCATCTCCGACCACGAACGCGGGACGCCCGAGGTTCACGTCGAGCCGCACGTTCTTCGCCGCCGCGTCGGGGCGCAAGACGTCCACCGCCGCCTCGCACGCGGAGCGCAGGTCGAGACGCTCGAGCTCGAGGTTCATCGAGCCGGCGACGATGCGCGACACGTCGAGGAGGTCGTCGATCAGCTCGCGCTGCACGCGCCCGCTGCGCTCGATGGTCTCGAGCGCACGCTGCACGCCTGCGGGGCCGAGCTTGCCCTGACGGAGCACCGCGACCCAGCCCATGATCGACGACAGCGGCGTGCGCAGCTCGTGCGACACGATCGACAGCAGGTCGTCCTTGGCGCGGCTCGCGGCCTCGGCGTTGGCGCGCGCGCGCCGCTCGGCCTCGTAGAGACGCGCGTTGTCCATGGCGATCGCGGCCTGCGCCGCGAGCCCGGCGACGAAGCGCTCGTCACGCTCGCTGAACACGCCGGGATCGGGGTGGCCGAAGAAGAGCCCGCCCAGAACCTCGCCCCGCAGCACGACCGGAGCCGCGAGGTAGCTGGTCACCGGGATGTGTCCCGGCGGCGTGCCGTGGTGCGGCGCGCGCTGCCCGTAGCGCGGATCGCGGCGCACGTCGTCGAGGCGGACGATGCCCTCGCCGTCGAAGGTCGGGGCGAAGAACGGCGTCTTGCGCGGCAGCGGGAAGTCGCGGAACTGCTCGCGCGGCACGCCGGACAGCGAGTAAAGCATATACGACTCGCCGTTCTCGTCGGCGACGTTGTAGAAGAACGCGCCGAAGCGTGCGCCGGTCACCTCGGTCGCGGCGTCGGTCACGGCCTGGACGAGCTTCTCGAGCTCGAGCTCACCCGACAGCAGGACGCTGGTGCGGTTCAACGTCGCGAGCAGCTCGAGCGTCTCGCGCAGCGCATTCTCCGCGCGGCGACGCTCGGTGACGTCGCGCGCGATCTTCGACGCACCGACCACGCGTCCGGTGGCGTCACGGATCGGCGACACCGACAGCGACACCTGGATGCGCCGTCCGTCCTTGCGCACGCGCTCGGTCTCGAAGTGCTCGACGCGCTCGCCCTCGCGGATCTTGCCGAGGATGCGGTGCATGTCGTCGACGCGGTCGGGCGGCATGATGCGCTGGATCGGGTGGCCGATCATCTCGTCGGCGGAGTAGCCGAACAGCCGCCGCGCGCCCTCGTTCCAGCTCGTGATGATGCCGGTGAGCGTCTTGCCGACGATCGCGTCGTCGCTGCTCTCGACGATCGCGGCGAGACGCGCCGCCGGCTCGCTCTGGCGCTCCGCGGTGACGTCGCGAATGGTCTGCACGAAACCGGTCACCGCCCCCGTTTCGTCGACCACCTGCGCGTGGCGCAAGCGCAGGATCCGACCGTGCGCCGGCCGTGCGTCGAGCTCGACCTCGACGTCCACCGGCGACTCGTCCGGGGCACCGTCGAGCGCACGCACGATCGATCGGTGGGCGCGCGGGCCGACGAGATCCGCGAGCGCCGTCCCCGGCAGCGTGTCCAGCGATCGACCCAGCAACCGGGTATAGGCATCGTTCGCCCACACGACCGTCAGGTCCGGGGTGCAGAGAGCGATCGCCGCATCGGCGAGGCGAAGGACGGTCCGCAGCTGCTCCAGCTCGGGTACGAACGCCCGCGAGCTCCGCTCGGGCATCATCGGCGGTCAAGCCCCTCGGACCGTACGGTCATCGCCCCCACGATCGCAGCGCCCCGAGGTCGTCACAATGCGGTTTGCCCAATTCCGGGGCAATTCGCGACGCCTACCCGTGGAAACGATCGCGCGCCCCGCCGGCCGCGGGGACTCCGGTGCCGGCAGGTCGCCGCGTACGGGTCAGTACCAGGGGCCGAAACCGCCCCACATGCCCCAGTCGAGCGCCGCGTCTTCCTCGGCGTCGGCAGCCTCCATCTGGTCCATGGCGATCTGCTGCTTCACCGCGAGCTTGCGGTACTCCTGGTACTGCTGCGGGCCACCGACGTAGAGGCACTTGCAGTTGTACGGGTCGGCGTAGCTGTAGCCGACCTGTCCGTCGCGGCTGCGCACCTCCATCTTCAGCGGCGGCAGGGCCTTGAGCTGCGCGAGCTTGGCCGGCGTGTCGGCCGGCTTGGCCTTGAAGCCGGCGGCGATCAGCAGGTTCTCGTCCTGCTGTGCCTCGTCCTTGCGGATCGCGGCGCAGCCCGATGCGACCGCCACCAGCGCGACCGCCACCACTGCTCCCCGGAACCAGCCCATCCTCGAGCGCACCATGCCTCCCCCTTTCCAGTCCGAACCGTTGGGCGCTCGGTCTAGCATCCTTAGGGAGAGGATGCGCGCCGCATCGCGCGGGGAATCAGGGAACGCGCAGAACCGTCTCGCAGCCGCCCTGGACCACGTCACCGAGGCTCATGCCGCCGTCGCAGGTGTCCTTGCCCTTGCCGCCGGCCAGCACGTCGTCGCCGCCGCCGCCGTCCAGGCTGTCGCGTCCGCGGCCGCCGAGCAGCGTGTCCTCGCCGGTGCCGCCGTACAGCTCGTCGTTGCCGCCGTCGCCGGACAGCGAGTCGTCGCCGTTCGCGCCGAACAGCTTGTCGTCGCCGCCGTTGCCGCAGATCGTGTCGTTGCCGCCGCGACCGCGGATGGTGTCGTTGCCGCCGCCGCCGACGATCACGTCGTCCCCGGCGCCGCCCAGGATCGTGTCGTCGCCCGGCGTCCCGCACAGCGTGGCCGCATGGCCCAGACACACGGGCGCCGGATTCGGACACTCCCACCTCGCCTCGGCGATGCCGCCGACGGCGAGGCTCACGAGCCCGGCAGCGAACACGGCCGACGCGCGCGCCGCAAAGGAGTGCCCGGACGACGGGCGAAACGAACGAGCGAAGGTCACGTACATGAATCGATTCTCCGGGTGAGCAATGCGGCAGGAGCGGGGCGCGCGCGGGCGGAGGCCGCCGGAGCAAGGCGCGCGCCAGCGAAGCCTTGGATTGTCGCGGCAGTGCGCGCCGAATGCGGTGCTCGGACGCGACGTGAGCGCACGATGTGGCGTGGACGCAAGGTCCCGTGGCGCGAACGGGCGCCATGCGCAGCGTCGCGGGAACACGGGACGCGCATGCAGGTCGACGCGACGCGCACAGGGACCGCACGCGGCAGCGCCGCCACCGCACTGGACTCGCGCCGCGGCACGGTCGCGCCCGCGCGGACGCCTTGTCTCTCGCTCGACCCTCTGGAACAACCGGGTCATGGCTGCTTCACCGGTGCCTCCCACCCGCGACTTCGACGTCGTCGTGATCGGCGGGGGTCCGGCGGGCGCCTCGACCGCGATCCGGCTCGCGCGCCACGGACGCTCGGTCCTGGTGCTGGAGCGCGACGTGTTCCCGCGCTTCCACATCGGCGAGTCGCAGGTCCCGTGGACCGACGAGGTCTTCCAGGAGCTGGGCATCGACGGGCTGGTCGCGCAGGGCGGCTTCGTCGAGAAGTGGGGGGCGAGCTTCACCAGCAGCGACGGCTCGGTCGAGAAGTACGCCGACTTCGCTTCTGCGGTCGAGACGCCGCGGCCGCAAACCTACCAGGTGACGCGCGCCGAGTTCGATCAGCTGGTCCTGCAGCACGCCGAGCGCTCCGGGGCGACGGTCCTGCAGGACACGCCGTGCCTCGACGTGACCTTCGCGCCCGACCACGTCGCGGTCCGCCACGGCGGGCCGGGCGGCGAGCGCACGGTCCGCGCCGCGGCGGTGGTCGATGCCTCGGGCCGGGTGGGCGTGCTCGCGCGCCGTCTCACCGAGCGCCGCTACGATGCGCTGCTGAAGAACGTCGCGCTGCACGCCTGGTACGAGGACGTGCCGCGCCGCACCGGTCGACGCGCCGGCGACATCCGCATGATCACACGCACGGACCGCGGCTGGTTCTGGCTGATTCCGGTCAGCGACGAGATCACCAGCGTCGGCGTCGTGCTGCCGAAGGACGTGCATGCAGCGCGCACCGGGGCTTCGCTCGACGAGGCGCTCGAGCGCTGCGTGCGCGAAACGCCGGCCGCGACGGCACTGCTCGCGAGCGCGCGACGCGTGAGCGAGGTCCGCTTCGACGCCGACTACTCCTACGAGTCGCGCGACTACGCGGGCGACCGCTGGCTCGTCGCCGGCGACGCGGCGGCATTCCTCGATCCGATCTTCTCGACCGGCGTGTTGCTCGCGATGCAGGCCGGTATCGACGCGGGCGACGCGCTGCACGCGGCCCTCGCCGCGGGCGACGTCTCGCGCGCACGCTTCGCCGGCTTCGAGAAGCTGGTCGAGCGGCGCTACCGCTACTTCCGCCGCTTCGCGACCGGGTTCTACGATCCCGCGTTCCGCGACATCTTCTTCCAATCGGACACCCCGCTCGGCATCCGCGAGGCGGTGCTGTCGGTGCTGGCCGGAAACTGGCGTCCGTCGCTCACGACGCGTCTCCGGCTGATGGCGTTCTTCGCGGTGATCGCGGTGCACCGGCGCGTGCCGATCGCGCCGCGTCTCGGCGACCTGGCAGCGACGGCGGCGGCCCCGTCGCTGGCGTCGCCCGCGACGAGCCCCGCCGACTGAGTCGTCCGACTGCGCGGTCGCCTACAGCGTCTTCAGGTACTCGATCACCGCGCGCCGCTGTGCGTCGGTCAGATGGTCGCCGAAGGTGTGGCCGGCGTTCGACTGGCTCCAGTATCCGGTGTCGTAGATCAGCTTCTGCTCGTCGGCGGGCGCTTCTGCTTGACCGTAGTCCAGGGCGATGAACGGCCAGCCGAGCGCCTCCTCGTCGAAGTTGCGGCTGTCGAGATCGACGCGACGCCACACGGCGGGACGCGCCTTGCTGTTCAGCACCAGCTCGACGGTCGGCACGGAGCCGTTGTGCAGGTACGGCGCGGTCGCCCAGATGCCGTCGAGCGGCGGCGGCATGTAGCCGGGGAACGGATCGTCGGGGACCATGCGCGTGATGCCGCCGTAGAACGACGCGTTGTACCAGCTCACCAGCTGCGGCGCGTGGACCACCCCCGCGTTCGCGACCACCGGATCCGTTCCGATCACGTCGAGCGGGATCAGCAGGTTCGGGTAGAAGTCGTGCTCGTCGTCGAGCGCGTCCTCGGCGTACGTACCGTGGCACGGCGAGCAGTTCGCCTGGAAGATGGCCTTGCCGTCCGCGGCGAGCTCAGGATCGATGGTGTGCGGATAGCGCGGCGCGCGCACCGACTGCACGAAGGCCTGGATGTCCTTGAACCACGCGTCGACGCGCGCCGCCTGGTCGAGGTTGTCGACGCACACCGACGTCGCGAGCATCATCGTGCCGCGGTGATCGCCGCGCGCCATGCCGTTGTAGAAGAGCGCGTTCTTCTTGTGCGCGCGCCACCACGGCGGCGGGTCCGAGGTCACGATCGGATTCTCGATCGGATTGCCGTCCGCGTCGCGCACGACCAGCGGCGTGAGCGGCTCGTCGCTCCAGGCGAGGGTGTCGCGATCGTGGTGGACCATCAGGATCACCGCCAGCGTCTCGGCGGGATTCATGCCCACGGTGCGCATGATCGTCTCGGGACCGAGCACCGCCCCGCGCTGCAGCATCTTCTGCAGCTGCGCCTTCTCGCCGTCGGTCAGGCCGAGCGCGTCGAGCGCCGCCGGCGGCAGGGTGCCGATGCCGCCGCCCGCACCGCGCGTGAAGTCGGCGTTGGCGTTGCCGAGCCCGATCACCAGCTCGCCGTTCGCGTAGCCGCCGTGGCACATCAGGCAGTTCGCGTTGACGACGTCCACGCCGTCGCTGGTCGTGAACGCGGTGAGGAAGTACGGGAGGTCCGTGTTGAGGCCGTCGCGTCCGGGAACGCGCGGGGCGTCGGCGGGGCCACCGAACGAGCCGGAGATGAGACGTCCGACCGGCGTGTCTCCCCACAGCTTGTACGGGATGCCGCAGGTCATGAAGCCTTCCTGCAGCAGCGCATGGCGTCCGCGCTCCGCGTCGCCCGCGTGCTGCGCCTCCGCCGCGAGCGGCACACCCGACTCCCAGGCGGCAGTCGGTGGCGTCGGGACGCCGCCGCCGGCACCTCCCCCGTCCGAGCAGCCGGCCGCGAGCACCAGGATCGCCCCGAGTGTCAGGAGAACGTCGAAGCGTGGGCGAGGATCGAAGCGGTGCATGCGGGCAAGCCTCCGGGGTCGGCGGACCGGTCGAGGCCGCTTCCGTAGCCCGGCGCGCTTTCGGACCGCAACGGATGCACGGCCGGACCGGCCGACACGTGTCAGCCTCTCCGGAAGAGCACCCGCGCGGCGACGCATGCGCGCGCAGCCGCGGCCGCGCCGGCGTTCCGTCCGCACCCGGCTCCGCCGGCCCGGCCGCCACCGTCAGCGCACGGGTACGAGAATGCGCGCGAGGTAGCGCTCGAGCGCCGCGCCGTCGTGGCGATCGGCGCGGAACGCGACGTGGCGGTCGGGGCGCAGCAGGTAGAGGCAGCAGCCGCGCGCGTCGTACGCGCGCCGGAACGTGCCGTCGGCATCGCGCAGCAGCGGACAGCGCTCGTGGTCGACGACGCGCGCGCCGGGCGCGACGATCGCGTCGACGGTGAGCGCGTCTCCCCAGCGACGGGCGAGCTGATCGACCAGCGCGGCCGCAGCCGAGAAGTCGTCGGGCGTCGCGTCGTCGTCGAACCAGAGCAGCAGCAGGTGTCCGGGCACGCGCATGCGCTCGGAAAGGCGGATCGGGTGCCCGGTCCAAGGCGCACGCAGGCCGGTCGCTTCGGGTGCCCGGTCGCCCGGCTGCGGCCCACGCGCCAGTGCGCCGGCCGCGGCGACGTCCTCCGCGACCCATCGACTGTCGCGGTAGGTGATGAACAGCTGCGAGTCCTCGCGCCACTGGTCGAACTTCGAGTCGCCCGCCACGACTTCCCGGTCCATGCGGCGCGTCGTGCGCTGCACCACGTCGAGCCCCACCGGCCGCCGCTCCTCGGCGTACCCGTCGAGCAGTCCATCGCCCGCCCGACCGGTCGCGGCGAGCGCGAGCCGCCACGCGAGGCCGTGCGCGTCCTGCAGCCCCGTGTTCATGCCCTGCCCGCCGATCGGCGGATGAATGTGCGCCGCGTCGCCGGCGAGGAAGCAGCGCCCGCTCGCGTAGCGCGACGCGATGCGATGGCTGATCCGGTAGTACGAGGACCAGCGCAGATCCGAGATGGTCGTCCCCGGTGGCAGGATCGGCAGGACTTCCGCACGCAAGACGTCGAGCGTGGGCGGCGCCGACAGGTCGGCGTCGTCGCTCTGGAGCTCGAGCGGCGCCATCAGCGACACGCGCCAGCGGCGACGGTCGCCCGGGATCGGAATGCACACCAGGACGTTGCGCAGCGCGCCGTCCTCGAGGTGGGTGATGCGCTGTCCGAACTGGTGGTCACGATCCCAGTCCAGGCGGACGTCGCCCAGCATGAACGTCATCGCATAGGCCTCGCCCTCGTACTCGATGTCGAGACCCCTCCGGACGGTGCTGTGCGCGCCGTCACAGCCGACGACCCAGCGAGCGCGAATGCTGCGCTTTCCTCCGCCCGCGCCCTGGAGCTCGCAGACCACGCCGTCGGACTCCGGGGCGAACGTCACGAGCTGCATCCCTTGCCGCACCGCGCCACCATGCCGGGCGAGGTGCGCGCGCAGGATCTCCTCCGTGTCGTACTGCGCGAGGCTGAGGAATCCGTACGGCAGATCGTCGCCGTCGCGGATCGTGTCGCGCGTGCGCGGCCCCTGGTCGACCGACGACTCGATCCCGGCGAGGAACGCGCCGCGACGATGCGCGTCGTCGACGATTCCGCACTGGTCCCAGATCTCCTGCGTGCGCGGGGTGACCCCGAGCGCCTTGCAGTAGTACTCCGGGCTTTCCCGACGATCGACCGCGATCCACCCGACACCGCGTCGCTGCAGCTCGAGCGCGAGCTGCAGGCCCACCGGCCCCGCTCCCACGATCAGCACGTCCGTCGTCTCCATCACACCTCCCCGCGCGGCCCCGTCGCAGCGCGCGCATCATGCACGAACGCGCCCGAGTGAGTCGACCGGAGAATCGGAAAGCGTGCCAGCGGCGACCAGCGCCGCCCACAGTGTCACGGATCCGTCCATCCGCGGCGCTGTGCAGGGTCCCGCCGTCGAACATTTTTCAATTTTTGTCGATTCGGGCCTCAAGCGCTCTTCCGCGCAGTCCGATCTTCGGCCGGGGCGTGCTCTCGCGGGGGCACGACAGCAGACGGCGAGGAGCGCAGCAGGATGGAGACGGCAGAGATGGCGCGGATCGTATCGCAGGTCACCGAGCCCGTGCTCGGCGTGACCTTCGTCGCGGCCGCGTCGGGTGCAGCAGAGATCAACCCGGCCTGGAAGACGGCGGCGTTGCCGATCGACGGCACAACGCCGCTCACGGTCGCGGTGTCGGCGGACGAGGCCTGCGCACGCATCCTCGGCTCGAACATGTTCGCCACGCCGGTCGAAAGGCTCGACGACGGCATGGTCGCCGACGCGCTCTGCGAGCTGGTCAACATGACCGCGGGCCTTCTCAAGTCGGCGATGCACGTCGATCAGCCACTGGGGCTGCCGTCGATGCGGCAGAACGAGCTCCTGTCGGCGGGCGACGATGCCTGGTCGCATCACTTCATGCGCGCCGGCGAGCTCAATCTCGTGCTCGCCGTGGCGACAAGAATCTACTGAGCGGAGCGGACGAGCATGGCACGAGTACTTACGGTGGACGACAGCCGCGCGGTGCGCAGCATCGTGGTGCGGCAGCTGAACGAGTGGGGCGTCGAGACCGACGAGGCCGAGGACGGCATCAAGGGGCTCGAGAAGCTCGACGAGGTCCTCTACGACCTCGTCCTCCTCGACGTCACCATGCCCGAGATGGACGGCCCCACCATGCTCGCCAAGATGCGCGAGGCCGGCAACAAGACGCCCGTCCTCATGCTCACGTCCGAGGCCAAGCGCTCCATCGTCGGCGAGGTGATGAAGCTCGGCATCGAGGACTACATCCTCAAGCCCTTCAAGCCCGAGGAGCTCAAGGCCAAGGTCTCCAAGGTCCTCAAGGACCTCGGCGGCCAGGGCGCGGGCCCGGTCTCCGCGGCCGCCGCGATCAATCCGGCCGCGGCCCCCGATCCCGCGGTCAGCGACGCTCCCGCCGAGCCGGGCGCGCGCCGCTTCGTCGACATCTTCCTCGTCGACGACATGGACAACGTCTACAAGCGCCTGCGCTCGCTCCTGCCCGAGAACATCTCGATGGACGCTTCCACCTCCGCGCAGGACGCGCTCCGTCAAGTCCGCGAGCGCGTCTACCGGCTGGTCATCGTCGACAACCAGATCCCGGACGTGAACAGCGCGGCGCTGATGAACCAGATGCGTGCCCTGCAGCCGCGCGCGACGATGATCTCGCTCTGCCTGCGCACCGCCGACAACGCTCTCGAGGAAGCCAAGCGCGAGGGCTACGACGGCGTCCTCTACAAGCCGTTGACCCAGGACCTCGTCGACGATCTCGTCGGGTCGTACTTCGACACCAGCGAGATCCTGATCGTCGACGGCAGCTCCATGCGCGTGTCGGCCTACACGGGACGCGAGGAGGGCCTCGACCGCTACTACTCGAAGCTCTCGCAGCGCGTGCGTGCGGACATGCTGAAGATCGCCGAGGCCTGCTTCGACAACGTCGAGCTCGACGCGGTGAAGATGCCGCTCCGTCCCGAGCGCGCCATCAAGCTGATGGTCGACGTCGCGCAGGAGGCCGGCCGCCTCGGTCTCGACGTCAAGCTGCGCGGCACTCCCGACCTCGGCTCGCTCCTCTCCGGCCTCGCCGAGACCGCGAAGATTCCCTTCGAGCCCGTGGGCGCCTGAGCCCTGGTCAGGACCAAGACTGATGCAGCAGATCAGATTGGCCGCATCAGCCTAAAGCTCTCGGCCCGAGGGTCGATGAAACTCTTACAAATCACGACAACGGTTGATTGAAGTGGTGGGGAGGATTGAGCCATGGCGGACGCAACGGAGCTTGACGAGGTCGTCCGCGAGTTTCTGGTGGAGAGCCACGAGGGGCTCGACCAGCTCGACCGCGACCTGGTCGCACTCGAGAAGGATCCCACCTCCAAGGATCGCCTGGCGAGCATCTTCCGCACGATCCACACCATCAAGGGCACCTGCGGCTTCCTGAGCTTCGGCAAGCTCGAGAGCGTCGCCCACGTCGGCGAGAACCTGCTCTCCCGCCTGCGCGACGGCCGCCTCACCCTGAACGCCGACATCACCAGCGCGCTGCTCGCCATGGTCGATGCCGTGCGCCGCATGCTCGCCGACATCGAGGCCACCGGCAGCGACGGCGACGACGACTACGCAGCCCTCGTCGCGCGCCTCAACGACCTGCAGGAGGCGCTCGCTCCCGCAGCACCCGACGCAGAGCCGCGGCCGAGCCTCGTCGACGAGGCCGTCAAGCTCACCGCCTCCGCCGCCGTCGAGGACCTCGCGCCCGAGCCAGAGCCCGTGCCGGTCTCGGCACCGGTCGCCGAGCACGTGCCCGACGTCGCCGACGCATCCCCACTGCCCACCGCGCGCGCCGCCGAGCATCCCGAGGCGCACTCCTCGTCGGTCGCCGACACCACCATCCGTGTCGACGTCCACCTGCTCGACAAGCTCATGAACCTGGTCGGCGAGCTCGTCCTCGCGCGCAACCAGATCCTGCAATTCACCTCCACCCAGGACGACACCTCTTTCGTCGCGACCTCGCAGCGCCTCAACCTCATCACCACCGAGCTGCAGGAGGGCGTCATGAAGACGCGCATGCAGCCCATCGGCAACATCTGGGCCAAGTTCCCGCGCGTCGTCCGCGACGTCGCCCTCGCCTGCGGCAAGCAGGTCCGCGTCGAGATGGACGGCCGCGAGACCGAGCTCGACAAGACCATCATCGAGGCCATCAAGGACCCGCTCACCCACGTCGTGCGCAACGCCGTCGATCACGGCATCGAGGCGCCCGAGAAGCGCGTCGCCGCCGGCAAGCCCGCCGAGGGGCGCCTCTTCATGCGCGCCTTCCACGAGGGCGGGCAGGTCAACATCGAGATCTCCGACGACGGCGGCGGCATCGACCCGGAGAAGCTCAAGCAGAAGGCGCTGCAGCGCGGCCTCGTCCACCCCGACCAGCTCGCGCGCATGGGCGAGCGCGAGATCCTGAACCTCATCTTCCTGCCCGGCTTCTCCACCGCCGAGAAGATCACCAACGTGTCGGGCCGCGGCGTCGGCATGGACGTCGTGAAGACCAACATCGAGAAGATCGGCGGCACCGTCGACATCCAGTCGAAGGTCGGGCACGGCACGACGCTGAAGGTCAAGATCCCGCTCACGCTGGCGATCATTCCGGCGCTGGTCGTGACCAGCGGCGGCGAGCGGTATGCGATCCCGCAGGTCAGCCTGCTCGAGCTCGTGCGCCTCGAGGGCGACCAGGCGCGACGCGCGATCGAGAGCATCCACGGCGCGCCGGTCTATCGCCTGCGCGGCAACCTGCTGCCGCTCGCCTACCTGAGCCGCGAGCTCGGCCACGACGCGACGACCAGCGACGGCGCCGCGGTGAACATCGTCGTCCTGCAGGCCGACGGGCGCCAGTTCGGGCTCGTCGTCGAGGGCATCAGCGACACCGAGGAGATCGTCGTCAAGCCGCTCGGCAAGCAGCTCAAGAGCATCACTTCGTTTGCCGGCGCCACCATCATGGGCGACGGCAAGGTCGCGCTCATCCTCGACGTCATGGGCCTCGCCCAGCGCGCACACGTCCTCGCCGAGGGCCACGACCGCGCGATCGCCGACGACAGGCAGGCGAGCGACGCCACGAACGACGCCGGGCAGGAGCTGCGCACGCTGCTGCTGCTCGGCGTCGGCGACAGCGGCCGGCTCGCCGTGCCGCTCGACCTCGTCGACCGCCTCGAGGAGATCGAGCACCGCGCCATCGAGTGGTCGGCCGGCCAGGAGGTCGTGCAGTATCGGGGCCAGATCCTCCCGCTCGTCCGGCTCTGCGACATGCTCGGCACCCCGCGTCCGGAGGACGGCGAGATGCCGCTCCAGGTCGTCGTCGCGACCGAGCAAGGACAGACCATCGGCATCGTGGTCGACCGCATCCTCGACATCGTCGAGGACCGGCTCGAGGTCCGGCGCGGGACGCAGCGTCATGGCCTGCTCGGGTCCGCGGTGATCCAGAACAAGGTCACCGACCTGCTCGACGTGCGCGGCATCGTGTGCAGCGTCGCGAGCGACCTCTCGATGGACGACCTGGAACTGCAGGCGGCCGCGGCTGCCTGAACGAGGGAACAAGCGCCATGACGAACCAAGCACAGCAGCTCGCGACCTTTTATCTCGACGGCTTCTTCTTCGGGATCGAGGTCGAGAAGGTCCAGGAAGTGATCCGCTACCAGGAGATGACCCGCGTTCCGCTGGCGTCCTCGGTGGTCCAGGGCTTGATCAACCTGCGCGGCCAGATCGTCACCGCGATCGACCTGCGGGAGCGGCTCGAGCTGAAGCCTCGGCCGGAGGGCGAGCTGCCGATGAACGTCGTGGTGCGCAGCGACGACGGCGCGGTGAGCCTGCTCGTCGACGAGATCGGCGACGTGCTCGAGATCGCCGACGAGACGTTCGAGCAGCCGCCGGAGACCGTCAGCGGAACCACGCGCGAGCTGGTCCGCGGCGTCTACCAGCTGCGCGACAAGCTGCTGCTGGTGCTCGACACCGAGCGCACGCTGCAGATCGACGGCTCGGGCCCCGAGCGAGACGGCTGAGCCGACGCACCAGGAATCCGATGCGCAGCGACGCACGCAGCTCCGCCACCGAGCACTGGCCGGGCGATCCGGTCTCGGACGCCTCGCTGGCCGCCGGCTTCGCCTGACGGCATGGCGCAGAGGGAAGAAGGAAGACGGAAATGGTTCGAGCACTGGTGATCGACGACTCGCGAGCGTTGCGCTCGCTCATGGGACGCATGTTGCGCGACCTCGGCTTCGAGGTCGTGGAGGCGTGCCACGGCAAGGACGCGCTCGAGCGCATCCGCGAGGGCGCGCCGCCGACCATCGCGCTCGTCGACTGGAACATGCCGGAGATGAACGGTCTCGAGTTCGTGCGCTCGCTGCGACAGGACGACACGTTCAAGGACGTGCTGGTCATGATGGTCACCACCGAGACCGAGGCGACCCAGATGGTCTCGGCGTTGGACGCGGGTGCGAACGAGTACCTGATGAAACCCTTCACCCGCGAGGCGCTGGTCGAGAAGCTCGACCTCCTCAGCATCGAGCACGCGTGACATCATGACCAAGATCCGCGTCCTCATCGTCGACGACGCCGTCGTGATTCGGCGGCTGCTCACCGACTGCCTCACCGGAGATCCGGACATCGAGGTGGTCGGTGCGGCGGCGAACGGACGCATCGCGCTCGCCAAGATCCCACAGGTCAACCCGGATCTGGTGACATTGGACGTCGAGATGCCGGAGCTCAACGGCCTCGAGACGCTGGTCGAGCTTCGCAAGACCCATCCCAAGCTGCCGGTCATCATGTTCAGCACGCTGACCGAGCGCGGCGCCGCGGCGACGCTGGATGCGCTCGCGGCCGGCGCGAGCGACTACGTCACCAAGCCGTCGAACACGGGCAGCATGAACATCGCGATGCAGCGCGTGCGCGACGAGCTGGTGCCGAAGATCAAGCAGCTCACCGGACGCGCGCTGGTCGCCGACTCCCTGCCGGTCCCGGGGCAGCGCACGTCACCCGCCGCGGCCGCGCCGCCCCGCGTCGCGCCGGTCGTGCCCTTGCAGCGGCGCGTCACCGCGCCACGCAGCGAGGGACCGCTGGACGTGGTCGCGATCGGCGTGTCGACCGGTGGTCCGAACGCGCTCGCCGACCTGATGCCGCACCTGCCGGCCGACCTGCCGGTGCCGATCGTCATGGTGCAGCACATGCCGCCGCTGTTCACGCGGCTGCTGGCCGAGCGGCTCGACGGGCGCTGCCCGCTGCGCATCCGCGAGGGGGCGGCGGGCACCGAGCTGCACGCCGGCGAGGTGTACATCGCGCCCGGCGGCCGCCACATGATCGTCCGTCGCGACGGCACGCGGGTGGTGCTCGCCCTCAACGACGACCCGCCGGAGAACTCGTGCCGTCCCGCGGTCGACGTGCTGTTCCGCAGCGTCGTCGCGGTCTACGGCGGACACACGCTCGGGGTGATCCTCACCGGGATGGGTCAGGACGGGCTGCGCGGCTGCGAGTACGTTCGCGATGCCGGCGGACAGGTCGTCGCACAGGACGAGGCGACGAGCGTCGTCTGGGGGATGCCGGGCTTCGTCGCCCGCGCCGGCCTCGCCGATCGCGTCCTGCCGCTGCAGGCGATCGCAGGGGAGATCGTGAATAGGGTGCGCCACGGTCGCGCCGCCGGTACGGCGGCGTTCCGTCAGGCCCGTTGAAAGGATCCGGCTGCACCATGAGCCTCAGTGAGACCGATTTCGATTACGTCCGGACTCTGGTGAAGGAGCGCTCGGCGATCGTCCTCGAGCCCAGCAAGACCTACCTCGTCGACTCGCGCTTGACGCCGATCGTCCGCAAGCTGAACCTCGGGTCGATCTCCGACCTCGTGGCGCGCATGCGCAGCGAGCGCTTCGGCGAGGTGCACCGCACGGTCATCGAGGCGATGACGACGAACGAGACGTCGTTCTTCCGCGACGTACACCCGTTCGAGGCCTTCCGCACCAAGATCGTGCCGGAGCTGATGGCGGCGCGCGCTTCCGAGCGAGCGCTGACGATCTGGTGCGGCGCGTGCTCGAGCGGACAAGAGCCCTACACGATCGCGATGCTGCTGCGCGACAGCTTTCCCGAGCTCGGCAACTGGCGCGTGCAGATCCTCGCGACCGACCTCTCGACCGAGATCCTCGACCGCGCGAAGCGCGGGGTGTTCTCGCAGCTCGAGGTCAATCGGGGCCTGCCGGCGGCGATGCTGGTGCGCCACTTCACGCGCCAGGGGCTCGAATGGCAGGTCAGCGAGGCGCTGCGCAACATGATCACGTTCCGCGAGCTCAACCTCATCGAGGCCTGGCCGGGCATGCCGCGCGTCGACGTGGTGTTCATGCGCAACGTGCTCATCTACTTCGACATCCCCACCAAGAAGGACATTCTCGCCAAGGTCCGTCAGCTGATGCGTCCGGACGGCTACCTCTTCCTCGGCGGCGCCGAGACCACGATGAACCTGGACGACGCCTTCGAGCGCGTCCAGCTCGACAAGACCGGCTGCTACCGCCTGCGCGAGGCGGCCGAGCGAAGGCCCGGATATGCAACTGCTTGAAGAGCAGATCACCGAGATCACGCAGATGGTCTTCACCACCGTGCTCGGGCTCGACGCGGTACCCGCAGAAGTCGACGGCTCGCTCGCAGCCGCGGCGGGAATGCTCGCCGGCGCGGTGCAGATCACCGGTGCGTTCGAAGGCACGGTGACCGTCGCGTGCTCGTCCGCGCTGGCGAGCCATGCGGCGGCGATCCTGTTCGACGTCCCCGACGGTGCTGCGACCGAAAGCGACACGCGCGATGCACTTTCGGAGCTGATCAACATCACCGGCGGAAACCTGAAGCCGCTCGTGCCCGGGCCGAGCAAGCTGTCGCTGCCGTGCATCGCGGACGGCGGAAGCGCGGAGGACCTCCCGGCCGGGAAGCTGCTCGGCAAGGTGCGCTTCGACTGCATGGGACAGCCGGTCGAGGTCGCGCTGCTCGAGAGCACGCCGGTCTGACGCGCGGCGCACCACCGCCGGCGACGCACGGGGCCGGTGGGGGACGCGCTGCGAGCGCTCCACGCACGGCTGCCGGAGGTCGCGCGGCTCGTGCGCAGAGGTTGCGGGCGCGGTCGGATTTCGCTTCGCATCTGCGCGCATGTCGCTGCTGCTGAGCTGCCAGGAAATCGGCAAGGCGTACGGTACCGCGCCGCTCTTCTCCGGCCTGTCGTTCGGTCTCTTCGAAGGTGACCGCGCGGGCCTCGTCGGACCGAACGGCAGCGGCAAGTCGACGCTCGTCAAGATCCTCGCCGGCCTCGAAGCACCCGACACCGGCAGCGTGTCGCTGCGCCGCCAGGTCAAGCTCGCCTACGTCGCACAGCACGAGGAGTTTCCTTCCGGGAAGAGCGTCGAGGAGGTCGTCGAGGCCGCGCTCGCGAGCGAGCCGGTGGACGACGTCGAGCGCCACCAGCGCATCGCGGTGATCCTCGGCAAGATGGGCTTCGCCGACGCCGGGGCGCGCGTCGAGACGCTGTCGGGCGGCTGGCGGAAGCGGCTCGCGATCGCCTGCGCGCTGGTGACCGATCCGGACGTCGTGCTGCTCGACGAGCCGACCAACCATCTCGACCTCGACGGCATCCTGTGGCTCGAGCGCCTGCTGCGCGGCGAGACGTTCGCGTGGCTCGCGGTGAGCCACGATCGCGCGTTCCTGTCGAACGTCGCGAACCGCATCCTCGAGCTGAACCGCCGCCATCCGGACGGGCTGCTCGACTCGCGCGGCAGCTACCCCGAGTTCTTGACGCGCAAGGCCGAGCTGCTCGAAGCCTTCGAGCGTCACGAGGAGACCCTCGCCAACCGCGTACGACGCGAGATCGAGTGGCTGAAGCGCGGCCCCAAAGCCCGCACGACCAAGGCCCAGGCGCGCATCGACGAGGCCGAGCGCCTGAAGGACGAGCTGCGCGACGTACGCGAGCGCGGCCGCGAGCGCACCGCGGCGATCGACTTCACCGCGTCCGACCGCAAGACACGCCGGCTCGTGGTGATCGAGGGACTCGCCAAGCGCTTCGGCGAGCGCGCGATCCTGAACGGGCTCGATCTGGTGATCACGGCCGGCATGCGGCTCGGGCTCATGGGTCCGAACGGCAGCGGCAAGTCGACGCTGCTGAAGCTCCTGTCCGGCGAGATCGCGCCCGACGGCGGTACCATCACGCGTGCCGACGACCTGCGCGTGGTCTACTTCGACCAGGACCGCGAGCAGCTCGACCCGCTGCTGACGTTGAAGCGCACGCTCGCACCGGACGGCGATCAGGTGATCTACCGCGACCGTCCGCTGCACGTCGCAACTTTTGCGAAGCGCTTCCTGTTCGGCAGCGAGATGCTCGAGATGCCGATCGGCCGCATGTCGGGCGGCGAGCGCGCGCGCGTGCTGATCGCGCGCCTCATGCTGCGTCCGGCGGATCTGCTGATCCTCGACGAGCCGACCAACGACCTCGACCTCGAGACGCTCGAGGCACTCGAGGAGAGCCTGCTCGACTTCCCCGGCGCGCTCGTCCTGGTGACGCACGACCGCTTCCTCTTCGACCGCGTGTCGACCACCGTCCTGGCGCTCGACGGGCGCGGCGGTGCCGGCCGCTTCGCCGACGCCGCGCAGGCGATGGAGGCGCGCCGCGCCGCCG
>JAIEPK010000184.1 GCA_019749875.1 Candidatus Binatia bacterium
CGCGCGTGATCGCGTCGATCCGCGCCGTGGTCGACGACCTGCGTCCGCCGGCGCTGAGCGGCGCGTCGCTCGCGGACGCGGTGGCCGGGCACGCGCGCGTGCTCGCGTTCGCGCAGAGCATCGACCTGACGCTCGACCTCTCGGGTGCGACGCTGGTGCCCGACTGGGCGGTGCGCGACCTCTACCGCATCGCCCAGGAGGCGATCGGCAACGCGCTCCGGCACGCCGGCGCGAAGCGCGTCGCGGTTCGCATCGTGCCGGCGGACGGCGACGTCCTGCTCGAGGTCGAGGACGATGGCATCGGCTTCGATCCGGCGACGGTCACCCTCGGCAGCGGCGTGCACGGCATGCGCGAGCGCGCCGCGGTCCTCGGCGGCGACCTCGAGATCGATCGCGCCGCACTCGGCGGCACGCGGGTCCGCTTCCTGCTGCGCCTGCTGTCGCAGTCCGCGGGCGCACCCGCGGACTCGCCACGCGACCAGGCGTGACGCGTCCACGGCAGCACGGACGACCGCCGCCCGCCCCACGCATGCAAGCCCAACGCGAGCGCCAGCGAAGCGACCGCATCGGAGCGAAGCGACCGCGGGGACTGGGGCGAGGGGGCGCGTGCGCCCTCGTGAATGACCCCCGCGTGCCCCCTCGCTAGAAACTCACGCAGTTGCCCGCGAGGCACTGGCCCGCGCCGTTGCGCGCGGTGCACGGCGTGCCGTCGGGCTTGTCCTGGTAGCGGCAGCTGTCGCCGGCGGAGTACGGCTCGCTGCACTGGCTCACGTTCGGGCACACGAGATCGGTCAGGATGCACCGGCCCGCGTCGCACGAGCCCGAGTTGATGCCGATCGAGCACGCGGTGCCGTTCGGGGCGTTGCTGCTGCTGCAGCTCGTGCCGTCGAACGCGTCGATCGTGCACGCGTTGCCGTCGTCGCAGCTCTCCGTCGCCGGGCAGCCGTCCACACCGGCCACGCAGAACGCGTTCACCGTGCTCGGGAACAAGGACACGAGGTACGCGATGCGCGTCGGATTGCCGCCGCGCTCGCCGGTGCCCGCGCCGACGTAGAGGCTGCCGTCGACGATCGACGGTGCCGAGCCGAGCGGGCCGCGCGCGTTGAGGCGCGTGAGCAGCGTGCCGTCGTCGCGGTCGTACGCGTAGAGGATGCCGCCGAGCGAGCCCATGAACGACACGCCGGGCACGGACGAGGTCGCCGAGTAGCTGGGACCCGACACCGAGCTGCTCCACAGCACGTCGCCGCTCGACGCGTCGAGCGCCCACGCGGCCGGCAGCTGCGGGTTGTCGAGGTCGAGCCCGACCGCGGTGCTGAACGTGACCTTGCCCTCGCCGACCGATGCGCTCGCGATCAGCCCGCCGATCGCGCCACCCTGCACGACGCGCTTCGCCCAGTAAGGTTCGATCGCGCCGGTGATCTCGTTCACGCCGTCACGGTCGAGGACGTAGTAGTTGCCGTCCTTGTTGCCGACGCCGACGACCTGGCGGGTCTCGCCGCCGAAGTCGATCTCGAACAGGTTCGGCACCGCACCGAACGACAGATCCTCCGGATCGACCTCGCGCGGACGCCATACCCAGGCCGGCAGGCCGGTCG
This sequence comes from Candidatus Binatia bacterium, assembly GCA_019749875.1. Classification (GTDB taxonomy): domain Bacteria; phylum Desulfobacterota; class Binatia; order UBA12015; family UBA12015; genus VGTK01. The sequence goes on from JAIEPK010000184.1 coordinate 1,596, forward strand.
CGGTGTCGAGCGCAAAAACCGCCTCGTCGTACGGCGGCATGATCGGCGACGGCAGCGGCGTGTTCGGGTCGGTGTCGCTGTCGCAGTTGCTCGACGCCGTGTAGAGGAGCCCGCGCTCGGGGTCGATGGTCGCCGACGACCACACGTTGCCGCAGGTGTTCGGCGTGCGCGGGAAGTCGCAGCCCTCGCGCGTCGCGAAGAAGTCGTCGGGCAGGCCGAGCTCGGCGGCCGTGTGGTAGCCGTCGAAGCGCGTCACGTCGTCGCCCGGATTCGGCCGGCACGACGAGCCGCTTGCGAGGTCGAAGAACCAGCGCATGGTCCCGGTGCGCGCGTCGACGCCGTAGAGGCCGCCCTTGCCGGCGCCGTCGTTGACGTCCATGCCGAAGTAGACCAGGCCGTCGAACAGCACCGGCGACGACTCGACCTCGTTGCGCTCGACGCTCGAGTCGCAGGTCGTGCAGCCGGTACCGGCGTCGAACGCCCAGATCTTCTCGCCGGTCGCGGCGTCGAGCGCGTACATCGTCATGCCGCCCGCGACGTAGACCACGCGGCGTCCGTCGACATCCTCCACCGCGGCGGAGCCGGCCGCGGGATACGACGCGCCGGGATGCGGCTTGAACGTGAAGCTCCAGGCGAGGCTCCCGTCGGCCGCGCGCAGTGCGTAGAGGTTGCCGTCCCAGGACGCGATGTAGACGACGCTGGTCTTCCCCTCGCCGGGCAGCTCGACGTCGGCGACGACCGGCTGCGCGGTGATGATGCCGCCGGTGAGGAAGCGCCACTTGGTGACCAGATTCTTGGCGCTGTCCTTCGTGATCTTGGTCTCGTCGGGGTTGAAGTAGAGACGCTGCGGGCTGCCGCCGAGCCAGCGCCATTCGCCGGAATTCGACGGCGGTGGCGGCTCGACGCCGTTGCCGGCGTCCGAGCAGGCGGCGACGACGGCCGCGAGTGCCAGCAGCGCCACGTGTGCGAGGGGGCGGCGCGCGCGCCGCAGGACGGTGGTGGCGGATCGACGGGTCATTGCTCGGCCTCCGTGGCGCGTCGGTGTCGGCGACGTGGAGCTGGCGTCAGTTGTTCGCGGCACCCTCGAGGATCCAGGCGCGGATCGCCTCGGTCTGCGTCGCGTCGAGCGGCGTCTGGCCGAGCGGCATGCGCGCACCGTTCGACTGCGTGCCGAGGATCTTGTCGAGCAGGTAGCTCGCGTCGGCATCGAACGGCGCGACGTAGACCTGCGCCGGGTTCTGGATCGCCGGCACCTCGAAGGTCGAGTTCCAGCTGCGTCCCGGGAGGAGGTCCGGGGACTGGTTGTTGGCGTGGCACGCGTCGGAGTTGGCGCAGTTGGCGTTGAAGATCGGCTGCACGTTGCCGGCGAGCGTCGCGCGCGTCTGCGGTGGCAGCAGGAACGATCCCGGCACCGTGACCGGGACGGGCGCGCTCATCTCCCACTGCGCCGGCGTGCACGGCGCGGCGCTGCATGGCGTCGCGAACTGGCAGCTCAGGTTGTACTGCGCGGCGGCGGGGTCGGCCGCCTGGGTGACCGAGGTCGTCTGGCACCAGACGAACTGCGGTGCCGCGCCCGAGGTCGAGAAGACGTTCCCCGTCACCGTCTTGTCGTCGAGGTTGTAGGTGATCGCCCAGCGATCGGAGCCGACGTCCTTCGAGATCAGGTAGCGCGCCGAGTCCGGCGTGAGCTCGATGCCCGACTGGCGCTGGGCACGAGCCGGCGTCGCCACGCAGGCGACGAGAGCCGCGGCCAGCACCGCAGCGGACGACATGGAACGAAAGCGCGCGGTGTGCGCGGTCGGCGACGACATCGATCGGTTCCCTCCTGGTGCGCAGTACGGAAGGGGCAACCTTGCAACGCGGGAGGCGAGGGCTGCAAGCGCAATTCGCGTTCGCCGACATGCACCGCGTCGTCCCGTTGCTGACCGGCCGGTCCGGCGCGCGGGCGCGCCCCGCTCCCCGAGCGCAGGTGAAGCTCTCGCCCGCCACGGCCACCCGCGTCGATCGGGCACGAGCCCGCCTCGCAGGTGCCGCCTCGCACGACACCGGACGGCAGGATCGTGCGACGTTTGCGATACTTGACGCGGGCGATGCACCGGGCCGCGGGGCGCACGGTGAAGCCGCGCTCGTTCCGCGACCGGCGGTGGCCATCGAACGGCATTGCTTGAGCCGTCGCACCGACGTACGACGACCAGCCGAACCACCGACGGAGGACCCATGCGGCTCTCGGGACGGACGGCCCTGATCACCGGCGGCAACAGCGGGATCGGACTCGCGCGCGGTGCGCCGCACGGTGCGGTGCTGTGCACCGGTCGATGAGCCACGGCGAGCGAGCGAGCGAGCGAGAGGGGGAGCGGATGGATGCGCGCTTGCTGATGACCGTGCAGGTCGCCGTCGTCGGTGCGCAGAAGATCGGCGCCGTGCCGCTCGGCGGGCGCTCGATCGGGCGGATCGGTGGCGGTCGCTTCGAGGGGCCGCGGCTGCGCGGCCGGGTGCTTCCCGAGGGAGGCGACTGGACGCTGCTGCGGAGCGACGGCATCCTCGAGCTCGACCTGCGCTTGACGCTCGAGACCGACGACCACGCGCTGATCGACATGTGGTCGTTCGGGCTCCGTCACGGTCCGCCCGACGCCATTGCGGCGCTCGCCCGCGGCGAAGTCATCGACCCGTCGGCGTACTACTTCCGCACCGCGCCACGCTTCCGCACCGGGCACGCCAAGTACGCGTTCCTGAACCGTCTGATCGCCGTCGCGAGCGGCGACCGGCGTCCCGACGGACCCATCTACACGATCCACGAGATCCTCTGAGGCGCGATGGATGCCCGAAGAAGAGAGGCTCTGAAGGTCGCCGTCCTCGCCACCATCGCCGTCTCCGCGCGGGGCTCGACGGCGTCGGCGTCGACCACGGCCCGCGAGGAAGGCGCCGTCATGCAAACGCGTCCGCTGATGAAGCTACGTCTCGAGACCGGCCCGACCCTCGACGTCGGCGCCGCACCGGAAGGCACCCGCGTGACCTTTCCGATCGGCGGCGGATCGTTCGACGGTGACCGGCTGCGCGGCAAGGTGCTCCCCGGCGGCGCCGACTGGACCGTCAAGCGCGCGGACGGCGTGATGGAGCTCGACCTGCGCGTGACGCTGGAGACCGAGGACGGTGCGCTGGTCTACATGACCTTCGCGGGCATCCGTGACGACGGCGCGCCCGACGCTCCCTACCTGCGCACGATCTCCCGCTTCGAGACGGCAGATGCGCGCTACGCATTCTTGAACCGCCTGCTCGCGGTCGGGAAGGGCGTGATTCGCACCGAGGGCCCCGAGCACGCGCTCGAGGAGGTTCTGTGATGCGAAGGCGACGTGTGCGTCGGCGGCTCGCCGGGCGTGCCGATCCGCGCCTGCGTGGGCGGAGGCGTTGACGTGCGACCACGCTCTCCCTTGCTGGACCGGATCGGCATCGACCTGCCGATCATCCAGGCGCCCATGGCCGGCGTCTCGACGCCCGCGATGGCGGCGTCGGTGAGCCGCGCGGGCGGCCTGGGCTCGATCGGCGTCGGCGCCGTCGATGCGACGACGGCGCACGGCATGATCGACGCGGTGCGCGCCGCGACCTCCGCGCCGTTCAACGTGAACGTGTTCTGCCATCGTCCCGCGACTGCGAGGCCGGCGGTGGAATCCGCCTGGATCGAACGCTTGACACCGCAGTTCGCCGCCTTCGGGGCGACCCCGCCGCGCGTGCTGTCCGAGATCTATCGCAGCTTCGTGGTCGACGACGCGATGCTCCGCGTGCTCGCGGAGACCCGGCCGGCGGTCGTCAGCTTCCACTTCGGTCTGCCCGGCGACGCCGCCCTCCGGACGCTGCGCCGCGCGGGAGTCGTGCTGATCGCATCGGCGACCAACCTCGACGAGGCGCGGCGGATCGAGGAGGCCGGCCTCGACGCGATCGTCGCGCAGGGCTGGGAAGCGGGTGGGCACCGGGGAACGTTCGATCCGGATCTGCCCGACGACCAGCTCGGCACGATCGCCCTCACGCGCCTGCTGATGCGTGCCGTGCGAGTCCCGGTCATCGCGGCCGGCGGCATCATGGACGGGGCGGGCATCGCCGCCGCCCTCGATCTCGGCGCCGCGGCCGCCCAGCTCGGCACTGCCTTCGTCGCGTGCGACGAGAGCGCCGCCGACGCGGGCTACCGCGCCGCGCTCGCGGGCGACGGCGCGCGACACACGGTGATGACGCGCGCCATCTCCGGGCGACCGGCGCGATGCCTCGCCAATCGCTTCACGCGGCTCGGCCTCGACGTCGGCGACTCGGCCGTTCCGGACTATCCGATCGCTTACGATCTCGGGAAGGCGCTGCACGCGGCCGCCAAGGCGCACGGCGAGCCCGGCTTCGGTGCGCAGTGGGCGGGACAGGGAGCGCCGCTCGCGCGCGCCATGCCGGCCGCGGAGCTGGTCGCGACCCTGGCGACCGAGCTCGCGCACGCATCCTCCTGACGCGCGTTCGGGGCTGGTGCGGGTGACGCGATCGATCTCGTGCGCTCTGCACACCGTGCGGCGGCGCGCGCGACTACGATCCGCCGCGCAGCGCCGGCAGGTACTTGCGGCTCTCCGCCGCGACCACGCCGCTCAGCGCGATCAGCGCGATCAGATTCGGCAGCGCCATCAGCGCGTTCATCACGTCGGCGAAGGTCCACACGACCTCGATGTGCGTCACCGTGCCGACGTAGACGGCCAGCACCCAGAGCCAGCGGTAGGCGCGCACCGCGTGGCTGCCGATCAGGTACTCGACCGCCTTCTCGCCGTAGTACGCCCAGCCGAGGATGGTCGAGAACACGAAGGTCAGGAGGCCGCCGGTCAAGATGAACGTCCCGAAGACGCCGATGCGCGCGAACGCCGCGCTGCACAGCGAGGCCTTGGTGAGGCCGGCACCCGACCATGCGCCGGACGTCACCACCACGAGCCCGGTCATCGCGCACACGACGACCGTGTCCCAGAACGTCCCGGTCGACGACACCAGTGCTTGACGGACCGGGTTCTCGGTGCGCGCGGCAGCGGCGACGATCGGCGCGCTGCCGAGCCCCGACTCGTTCGAGAACAGACCGCGCGCGATGCCGAAGCGCACCGCCTCGCGGATGCCGGCGCCGGCGAAGCCGCCGATCGCCGCCTGCCCCGTGAACGCGCTCGAGAAGATGAGCCGGAGCGCGTCGGGCAGAGCACTCCACTCCATCGCCAGGATCACCAGGCAGCCGGCGACGTAGAAGAGCGTCATGAACGGCACCAGCAGCTCGCACGCGCGCGCGATCGACTTGATGCCGCCGAGGATCACCGCCGCGGTGATCGACGCGAGCACGGCACCGACGATCCACTTCGGAAAGCCCGGTGCCTGCACCGAGATCATCTCGGCGATCGCGTTCGCCTGCGTCATGTTGCCGATGCCGAACGAGGCCAGCGTCGTGAACAGCGCGAACAGCACGCCGAGCCAGCGCAGCCCCATCGCGTGCTCGAGCACGTACATCGGACCGCCGGCCATCTCGCCGCGCTCGTTGTGCACGCGATACTTGACGGCGAGCAGGGCCTCCGCGTACTTGGTCGCGATGCCGAACACGCCGGTCAGCCACATCCACAGCACGGCACCCGGTCCGCCGAGCAGGACCGCGCCGGCGACGCCGTAGATGTTGCCGGTGCCGATGGTCGCGGCGAGCGCCGTGGTGAGCGCGCCGAACGGGCTGATGTCGCCCTCGGCGTCGCCGTCGCGCGCGACCGACAACCGGATGCCGGTCCAGGTGAAGCGCTGGATGAAGCCCAGGCGCACGGTCAGGAACACGTGCGTGCCGAACAGCAGCACGATGAGCGGCCAGCCCCAGAGGAAGTCCGAGGCCGCGGTGAGGATCTGCCCGATGCGTTCTTCCACCCGGACGACTTAGCGGTTGCGCCCCGCCGTGCGAAGCGTTTGACCGATCGTCGGCGTCGCGCATCCGATGCCGTGCGGCCCGGTGCACGCCGGGCGCGAACGGAGGCCGAACGGTGACGATCCGACTTCCCCTGCACGTGTTCCTCTTCCTCGCGACGCTGGTCGTCGGTGCGCCGAGCGCCGCTCGGGTCGCGCACGCGGCGCCGGTGCTGATCGAGGCCACGTCGCTCACGCTGCGCGACGACGTGGCCGCGCCGGTGGATGCGCGCAAGCGCAAGCTCGTCTTCCGCTCGTCGACGAGCCGGGCCGCGGCCGCGAGCCGGATCGTGCCGCCGTCGCCGGGCGCAGCGGACGATCCGACGCTCGCGGGCGCCACGCTGTACGTCGCGAACGCGGCCGGCAGCGGCGAGATCGCGCGCATCGCCTTGCCGTCGTCCGGCTGGACGGCACAGGGAACCGCTTCGCGCCCGCGCGGCTACCGCTTCACCGACCGCAGCCCGGGTGCGGTGGTCCCGAGCCTGACGATCGCCCCGGACCGCATCTCGCTGCGCGCCTCGGGTGAGAGCTTCGTTTACACCCTCGACGAGCCGCAGCAGGGCCGGATCGCGCTCCGGCTGGACCTCGGCGGCGCGTCCTGGTGCACCGAGGCGCCGGCACGTGCGACCGGGAATCCGCCGAGCACCGCGTCGAACGACGCTCCGGGCCGCTTCACCGCGCAGGCGAAGTCGTCGCCGCCCGCGCTGTGCACGCTCAACCGCTTGACGGTCGGCAACGGCTACGGCTCCGGCACGTACCCCGCGGGCAGCACGGTGCACGTGTTCGCCGCGGTGCAGCCGCAGAGCCAGCTCGTGACCGGCTGGACCGGCGACACCTCGCTGCTCGCCGAGCCGGACGAGTGGCACACGACGCTCGTCATGCCGGCCGCCGACGCGAGCGTCGCGGCGACGATCGCGTCGCGCCCGACGACGCTCGCGGTCACGACCTTCACCGGCAGCACCACGCGGGCGAAGACCGTGCGCGCCAAGGTCCCCCCGGGCGCGCGCGGTCTCGTGCTCCTGCTGCACGGCACCAACGGCGGAGACGGCTTCATCCTGCAGGACGAGACCTTCGCCGTGGCGCTCCGCCTGCTCGAAGCGGGCTACGGTGTGCTCGGCACCGAGGCCGAGGAGTCGGTCGCCGGCGATCTGAACGGTGACGGCAAGAAGCGCTGGGACGCGGGCCTCACCACGGCGAACGTCGACTTCGCGAACCTCGACGCGTTGATCGCGGCGTTGCGCGCCGCAGGGACGATCGGTCCGACGACGCCCCTGTTCGTGCTCGGCATGTCGAACGGCGGCTCGACCTCGCTCTCGCTGGGCGCGGTCGCGGCGTCACCGGTCGCGGCGTCGTTCCCGAATCTGCGCTTTGCGGCCGTGATCTCGTTCTGTGCCGACGGTCGCGCGACCGCGGCGGCGATCACCACCACGCCGACCGCGTGGCTGATGTGCGGCAACGACGACAATCCGGAGGTGGACAATGCGGCCGCGGCGGTGAACAGCGCCGGGCTCGCGGCGCGCGGCATTCCGACCGCGTTCGCCCTGCACCCCGCGGCACCGCTGTACGACGAGCGCTTCGCGCGTGTCGCGGGCGTGAGCGCCGCCACGTCGCGCGCGATCGCCGCCGAGCTGCGCGCGGCGGGATTCCTTGCAGCGGACGGCTTCTTCACCCTCTCGACCGACGACCTGGTCGCGGCCGTGACGGCGACGCCGAGCCTGCTGCCGACGTTGGTCGCGCTGAGCGGGGCGCAGAAGAGCGACGTCATCGATCAGGTGCGCGCCGCGCAGGCGGAGCACCAGATGTACTCGGATTGGGCCGCGCGCGCGGTGGCGTTCTTCGATGCCCACGGCTCGTGAGCCCGCGCGGCTTGCGTCGCTCGCGGCGCCGCGACCGACGAGCGCCGGATCGCGCCCGTTCGCGCGAAGCCCGTGATTGCCGCGGCTCGGCGCGGCGGCTAGCGTCGCCGACGCATGAAGGGCACGGCTCTGGTCACCGGTGCATCGGCGGGTCTCGGACGCGACTACGCGCGGCTGTTCGCGGCCGACGGACACGACGTCGTGCTGGTCGCACGGCGCCGCGAGCGCCTCGAGGAGCTGGCGCGGGAGATCGGCGGAAACGCCGGCGTGCAGGTCCACGTGCTGCCGCTCGACCTTTCCGACCGGCAGGCGCCGCGCCGCTGCGCGGACGAGCTGCGCACGCGCGGGCTCGCGATCGACTTCCTGGTCAACAACGCGGGTCTCGGCACCAACGGGCCGTTCGCCGAGGCGGAGGTCGCGAAGCAGCTCGAGATGATCCAGGTGAACGTCACGACGCTGGTCGAGCTGACGCGCCTCCTCGTGCCGGACATGATCGCGCGCAGGCGCGGCCGGATCCTCAACGTCGGCTCCACCGCCGGCTTTCAGGCGGGGCCGTTCATGGCGGTCTACTATGCGAGCAAGGCGTTCGTGAACTCGTTCAGCGAGGCGCTGGCCTACGAGCTCGCCGGGAGCGGCGTGACCGTCACCGTGAGCTGTCCCGGCGCGACCGCGACCGAGTTCGCCGCGCACGCCGGCAACGACTCGTCGCTGCTCTTCAAGCTCGGTGCCGCGGATTCGATGTCGGTCGCGCGCGAAGGCTATGCGGCGATGATGGCCGGCAAGACGATGGTCGTGCACGGCTTCACCAACAAGCTCGGCGTGCAGGCCTTGCGCGTCAGCCCGCGCTCGATCGTGGTCGGTCTCGCGGCGCGGCTGAACCGCGGCTGACCGCACGGCGTCGACGAGCGGGCCGCCGCGCTCAGCGCGGCGGCGCAGGGCTTCCGGCGGCGACCCGCACGTGCGACACCAGCGCGTAGTGCGCCGCTCCGTCGAGCGCGCTCACCTGCAGACGGTAGGGCCAGCGCCCGGTCGGCGAGTCGCAAACGTACTCCAGCGCGAAGTGCTCGCGTCGCCCCTCGAGAACCTCGCGCAAGCCCCGGCTCGCCTCTGCTGCGACGGCGGCGTCGGGCCCGTAGGCGCGGGCGCACACCGCGAAGTAGTTGGCGCCGACTCCCAGCCGGTCCGTCGCCTTTGCGCCGTTCTCCGCGGCGTAGCGCAGCCAGCGGTCGTTGACCGCGATCACGACGCCTTCGGAGTCGACGATCGCCGCCTCGCCGCTGGTGGTGGCGAGCATCGCCTTCAGGCGCCCATGCTCCTCGAGCAGCGGCGGATGCCCATCGGGAAGGACCACGCGGAAGGTGGTGCCGTGTCCGGGCTCGCTGTCCACCGCGAGGGTGCCGCCGAGCGAATCCACCATGCGTCGCACGATGTACAACCCGAGGCCGACGCCGCCGTGCGGTCGCGTGGTCCGCGTGTCGCCTTGCCGGAACGGCTCGAAGACGTGCGGCACCAGCTCGGGAGCGATGCCTTCACCGGTGTCGCTCACCGTCAAGCAGAATGCGCCGTCGGCGGGGCCGATCGTCGCCTCGACGACGCCCTCCTTGGTGAACTTGAGCGCATTGCCGATCAGGTTGCGCAGGATGGTCACCACCTTCGCACGATCGGTGACGACGGCGGGCAGCTTCACATCGCAGCTCGTGCGGAGCACGACCTCCGGGGCGCGGTCGATGTCGGCGCAGTACGTGCCCACCTCGGCGAGCAGCTCGGCCGGGACGACCGGCGCCAGGTGGACCGGCATGCGGCCGCTCTCCAGCCGGTTCAGGTCGAGCATCTCGCGCACCAGCTCGAGCAGGTCCTTGGAGCTGCGCTGCATGCGTTGCAGCGCGTCGATCGCCGGCGCCGCGAGCTCGCCGAACGCACCGTCGAGCAGCAGGTCGCCGTAGCCCAGAATGACGTGCAGCGGCGTACGCAGCTCGTGCGACATCATGGCGACGAAATCGGACTTCAGCCGGTTCGCGCGCTCGAGCTGATCGAGGACGTGGCCGTGCTCGACCGCCATCGACGCGAGCTGGACGGCGCCGCGCGCGATGCGCAGCTGCACCGCGGTGAACGGCCGTCGCACCGGGGCCTGTGTCGCGACCTGGAAGCCGATCACGTGCTCGCCGCGGCGCAGAGCCCAGAACAGCATCACCGACCCCGGCGGCGGGTGCAGCCGCGACGGTATCGCGCCACGCTCCTCTTCCGCGAGGTCGCTCTGCACGAACACGTCCTCCTGCGCGAGGCGCCGCAGCAGGTTGGGAATCGCGCCCGGGGCGATGCCGAGCAGCCGGATCTCCTCGGCCTGTGTCGCGGACAGGCCGTAGGAGCCGACCGCCATGAACGCCTCTTCCTCCGGGCTCCACAGGAAGGTGGCGCTGGCCGCGCAGCCCAGGGCTTCCGCAGTGAGCGCGCTCACCCGATCGAGCAGGCGAGGGCGATCGGAGGCCGACAGGAGCTGGTGACCGAGACGTGCGAGTGCTGCGGCGACCGCGGCGTCGTCCTGCTCGGTGCGATGGGTCTCGTCGCGGGTGAGTGCGACGGCGAGCTGATGCGCGACGCCGGCGCAGAGCTCGCGCTCCCACTCCGCGATGCCGCGCGGCCCGGCGAACGTCACCGCGAGCGCGCCGAGCTGCCGATCGTGCAGGCGCAGCGGCGCGACCATCAGCGAGCTCCAGCCGAAGTGCGCGCACAGCCGCTCGATCACCTCCGGCGCGTCGCCCCGGGTCACCACCACCGGGCCTTCCGCGAGGCGCCCACCGAAGGGCTCGAACGGCCGGAAGGTCAGCGCACCGAGGTCCGCCGCGAGCGCGGGAGCGCAGCCCTCCTGCTGGAGGACACGGAACATGCCGGTCGTCGCGTCGAAGCGGAACGCCACGACCACGTCGCAGGCGAGCACATCGCGCAGGCGCGCTTGGACCTTCGTGAGCAGCTCGTCCAGGCCGGGCGTCTCCGCGATGTCGCGCGCGACCTCGAGCAGCACGGCGCGCGTCTGCTCGGCGTGGCGTCGCTCGGTCACGTCGCGCGACCACACCGTCAAGCCGTCCTGCGTCGGGAAGAGCCGGTGCTCCAGCCAGCGTCCCGCACGCTGGCCGTGCTCCTCGAAGACGATGGGTCGCTGCTCGGCCATCGCGCGGTGAAACTCGCCGTGCACGAGCGTGCCGGAGGCGTTCGGGAACAGCTCCCACAACGACCGGCCGAGAAGCTGCTCGGCCGGTCGGCCGGTCAGCTCCGCGGCCCTATGATTGACGTAGAGGAAGCGCCAGTCGCGATCGAAGGTCACCACCGCATCGGGAATTCCGCCCAGCACGAGCGTGGGGTCGGGTCGTCGACCGACCGCCTGGAGACGTCGCCGCCTGGTCGAGCGGGCCGCGCCGCCGCTCCCCGGATCCGCCCTGCCGCGTGGGGCGGCCGGGGATTGCCCGCCGCCCGCCTTGTCGCGGGGCCGATGTGGTCGGGTCGCCAACGGTATCCTCGGGGCCGCAGCATACCATGCCGCCCATTTTTCTATCGGCGCAATCACGAGCGCCTTGAGCTGGCGACGGCGCTTGCCATGGCTGCCCCTGCGGCCACCGCGCGGCCGGCGAACCGAGCGCGTCAGGCGCCGTTGTGGCGCCCGGTGACCACCCAGGCGAGCCCCGCGACGAGCGTGCCCAGCGCGGTCGCGCTGGTGAGGTTCCAGCCCATGCAGGGCGCCCCGCAGCCCGGTGTCGCGAGCGAGACCAGGGTCAGCGGGAACAGCGTCATGAACCCGATCAGCGGGCCGCGCAGATACCAGGGACGCGGCCACCACGTGATCCCGACGATGAGGCCGATCAGCAGCCGCGCCGTGTACCATCCCCAAACCGCGACCGCGCCGCGAATGTAGAGCACGTTGTACTTCTCGGGGATCGGCCCGTGCAGCAGCATCGGGATCCAGCCCAGGGCGAGGCCGATCGCGGTGCACACGACGACGTACGGGATCCGCTGGCGGAGCGTGGCGGCCGCGGTGCCTTCGGGGGCGGGCGCTTGCACGTGCCCTTCCTAGCGGAGGCGCACGGCCGCGTACAACGGCGCACTCGATCCCGGCGCCCACCCGCGGAATGAGCGCTGGATTACTTGACGATTCGCGCTACACTGCCGGCATGCGCTCGGTCCTCGATCGCTGCCGCGAGCTGCCCCGCATGTCGTTCGAGCCGGGCGACACGATCCTCGAGGACGGAGGCCGGCGCGGCGTCCTGTACGTCCTCGACGAGGGCGCGGTGGAGATCGTGAAGGGCGATGCGCAGATCGGCGTCATCGAGGAGCCCGGCGCGTTCCTCGGCGAGATCTCGGTGCTGCTCGATCAACCGCATTCCGCGACCGTGCGCGCGCTTGGGCCGTGCGCCTGTCGCGTCGTCGAGGATCCGCTGGGCTTCATGAGCGCGAACCCCGACGTCGGCTTCGCGCTCGCACGCCTGCTCGCGCGGCGGCTGCACTTCCTGACGACGTATCTGGTCGACGTCAAGCGCCAGTACGAGGGCAGCGACCATCTGTCGATGGTCGACGAGGTGCTCGAGACGCTGGTACACCACCAGGAGCCCGAGGCGGAGCCCGGCTCCGACCGCTGCCCGGAGCCCGATCCCACGGTGGAGTGAGCCGGCGGCTTGCCCGCGTCCGCGGGTCGCTGCGCGGGGGCGCCTCGGGGGGGCCGCTCGCGGCTACGGCGGCCGCCGTGCGACGCGTCCGAGCTACGCCGGCGCGAGCTCCTCGACCGGGCGCTCGAGCGGTCGGTCGAGGTGAACGATCTCGCGGCCAGCGAGCGAGGTCCACACCGCCGTGCGCGCGCTCAGGTCGAACGCCACGTGGGGTGGGCTCGGCGACACGATCTGCCCGGCGTTGAACACCCACGTCGGCCCGATGCGATCGACCCAGGAGCCGCCCTGGCGGAACGGCGACTGGTGCACGTGGCCGGTGAGGACCAGATCCGGCTGGAGCTGGCCGATCAGGCGCGTCAGCTCGGCGTCGCCGTAGTGCTTGCTGCCGGTCCAGCTGGTCGGCGAAGCGTCCGGCGGCGCATGGTAGACCCAGATCCACTGGCGCTTGCGGCGCGCGGCATCGCGCACCAGCTGGCTCTTGACCTCGGCGCACCCCTGCGGCCCGTCCCACCAGCGCGTCACCGAGATCGAGACGTCGTCGATCTCGGCGTACTCACCGTCGCTCAGGACGCCCGGCAGGCGGCCTTTCGCGAGCCAGGTCGCGATGCGCTCGCCGTCGGCTCCGCGCACGTTGAGGTCGTGGTTGCCCGAGCTCGCGACCAGGCGCGTCTGCTCGGCGACGCGCCGCAGATACTTCGACACCACGACGATCTGCGCGCCGAGCGCGACCGTCGACGAGATGTCGAGCGTGTCGCCCGCCACCACCACGAGGTCGAATTGCGGCGACGTCTCGCGCAGCCAGTCGAGCTGCTTGAGCGAGTAGTGCAGGTCCGAGACCAGAAGTCCGCGCATCGCCGCGACGATCTTCCGTCAAGGACTCGGATGCGTCAAATACGGCACCGTCCGATCAGCGGGCGAGTGCCGCGATCTCCTGCGTCAAGCGCGCTGCGGTCTGCGAGGCGTTGCGCAGCAGGTTCTCGAGCACCACCAGCTTGATGTCGGGCCGGGTGCCGCCGAGCGCGCGGAAGTCCTCGATCGAGAGCGCGAAGCACTCGGTCGACGAGTCGGCGCGGACGTCGGCCGAGCGCGGCGCGTCGTTCAGGATCGCGAGCTCGCCGAAGGTCATGCCGGCCGACAGCGTCGAGACGCGCTGGCGCCGGCCGGAAGGCAGGTCGATGGTCACGCTGACCTTGCCGGCCACCAGCAGGTAGAACGCGTCCGCCCGGTCGCCCTTGCGGAGGATCATCTCCCCGGCCGCGAAGCGGCAGTGCTTGGCGAGCCGCGCGAGGTGCGCGACGGCGTCTGCGGCGAGGCCGCGGCAGAGCTCGTGATCGGCGAGCGAGATCGACGCCGCATCGGACGCGGGCGCACCGCGCGCCGCCAGCAGCTGATCCTCGGCGCGCTCGAGCGCGCCGTCGAGCTCTTCGAACACCTGCAGCCAGCGCCGCCGGTCGTCGACCAGATTCTCCTGCAGGTAGCGCAGGAAGCGCGATTGCTCGCGACCCTGCACGAGCAGCAGCGACTTGCCGCTCTCGCCGAGCGCCAGCACCAGGTCGAGCAGCATGCGCGCCGCCGCGTCGTCGATCGCGGTGACGCGCGTCAGGTCGACGATCGGAAGCTCGGCGCAGCTCTCGACCACCTGCGCCGCCGCCGACTCGACGCCGGCGAACACCAGGTCGCCGTGCAGCTCGAAGACGCGCGCGCGGCGGCCTTCCTCGGACAGCACGCGACGCTCGGCCTCGGTGCGTACGCGCTTGGAGCGCACGGCGGAGATGTCGTAGGCCGCACGTACCGCGGAGCGCGACACGCGTGCGGTGCGCAGGAAGTGCAGCTGGAAATCCCGCGACAGCTCCTTGCACACCGCGACGCCGCGCACGCTGTTGCCGCGCTCGTCGAGCGGCGGCGAGAACACCGCGATGCCGAGCTGGCCCGGCAGCACGGCGAGGATCCCGCCGCCGACGCCGCTCTTCGCCGGCATGCCGACCCAGTACACCCAGCTGCCGGCGTAGTCGTACATGCCGCACGTGGTCATGACGCTCAGCATGTCGGTCACCGTGTCCGACTTGACGGCGCGCTCGCCGGTGACCGGATTGACGCCGCCGTTCGCGAGCGTCGCGGCCATCATGCTCAGCGCGTGGCAGTCGACCGCGATCGAGCACTGCTTGAAGTAGACGTCGAGCGGACCGTCGGGATGCGTGCCGACGATGTCGAAGTTGCGCAGCATGTGGCCGATGGCGCGATTGCGGTGGCCGGTGTCGCGCTCCGACTCGTAGACCGCCTGATCGATGCCGAGCTGCCGGCCGGCGTAGATCGAGAACGTCGACAGGATGCGGTGGAAGCGGTCCTCGTCCGACCGTCCGGCGACCAGCGACGCCGCCGCGATCGCGCCGGCGTTGATCATCGGGTTCAGCGGGCGCCCGGTGCCGGGCTCGAGGCTGATCGAGTTGAAGGCGTCGCCGGTCGGCTCGACGCCGATCTTCGCGAGGACCTGGTCGCGTCCTCGATCCTCGAGCGCGAGGCCGTACACCAGCGGCTTCGAGATCGACTGGATGGTGAACGGCTGGCGCGTGTCGCCGACCTCGTAGACGCGACCGTCGGTGGTGGCGACGCAGATGCCGAACCATTCCGGCTTCGCCTTCGCGAGCTCCGGGATGTAGTCCGCGACCGCGCCTTCGTCGAGGTCGCGGAAGCGCGCGTGCAGCCGCTCGAGAGAGCGCGTGATCGGCAACGGGACGGGCGATCCCGTGGTGGAGCGTGCACGCTGCGACGTCATGTTCGAAGGGCCTCCTGGGTGGGCTGCGTACGGGTCGGTCGGGCACGGCTCTGCGGACCGGCGTGTGCCCGGATGCAAAAGGGGCGCCGTCTCGTGAGGTCCGTGCGTGCCCGCGGATCGGCACTTGACGCTGGCGGCTGCGCGCACGTCGTGCCGCTCCGGCAGGCAGCGCCCGCGATGCGTGCTCAAATTTCGGCCACGTGCGCCCGGTGGTCGGGCTTTCGCACCGGCCGATTCGCTGCATGATCACCTCCGAGGCAGACACGTGACCATGGCGAACACCGTGTGGATCCTCGGCGACCAGCTGACCGCCGATCATGCCGCCCTGCGAGGGTGTGACCGCGGCGACACCTGCGTGCTGCTGATCGAATCGCAGGCGCGTGCGCGGCGGCTGCCCTACCACAAGCAGAAGCTGGTTCTGGTGTGGTCGGCGATGCGCCACTTCGCGAGCGAGCTCCGGGCGGCCGGCTGGACGGTCGACTTCCACGCCGAGTCGCCGACCTACCGTGCCGCACTCGACGCGCACGTACGCCGCTTCCGCCCGGCGCGGCTGCGCCTGATGGACCCCGCCGAGGCCGGCGCGGGCGAGCGCCTCGCGGCGACGGCGCGGGCGGCGAGCATCAGCGACGTCACGCTGGTCGCGAACGACATGTTCCTGAGCGACGAACCGTCGTTCGCGCGCTGGGCGGCGGGGCGCAAGACGCTGCGGCTCGAGACCTTCTACCGCGACATGCGCCGTCGCACCGGGCTCCTGATGGAGGGCCGCGCGCCCGCCGGGGGGCGCTGGAACTTCGACGCCGACAATCGTGCGGTGCCGCCGCCCGGGCACGTCTTCCCCGCGATCCCGCGCTTCGCGCCCGACGCCGAGACCCGGCGCGTGATGCGCCTCGTCGAGCGCGAGTTCGGAGACCACTTCGGCACGCTCGACGGCTTCGCATGGCCGGTCACGCGCGCCGACGCGGAGCGCTTCCGCGACGACTTCCTCGACCACCGGCTCGACCTCTTTGGCCCGTACGAGGACGCGATGGTGCGCGGCCAGCGCGCGCTCTACCACTCGCTGCTGTCGCCGCTCCTGAACCTCGGGCTCCTGGCGCCGCTCGACCTCTGTCGCGCCGCCGAGGAGCGCTGGCGGCAGGGACGCGCGCGCCTGCAATCGGTCGAGGGCTTCGTGCGCCAGATCCTCGGCTGGCGCGAGTTCGTGCTGCGCGTCTACCGGCACGACATGCCGGACTACGCGCGGCGCAACGCGCTCGCGGCCGATCTACCGCTGCCGCGCTTCTACTGGGACGCCGACACCGACATGGCGTGCGTGCGCGAGGCGGTCGCGACGCTCGCCGCGCACGGCGTCAACCACCACATCCAGCGCCTGATGATCACCGGCAACTTCGCGCTCCTCGCCGGGATCGACCCGCAGCAGGTCAACGAGTGGTACTGGCTCGCGTATGCCGACGCGTACGAGTGGGTGGTGACGCCGAACGTCCTCGGGCTGTCGCTGTGGGCCGACGGCGGGCGCATCGCCAGCAAGCCCTACGCAGCGGCGGCGAGCTACGTGAACCGCATGAGCGACCACTGCCGCAGCTGCGCGTACGACCACCGCGCCGCGGTCGGCGCGCGCGCCTGCCCGTTCAACGCGCTCTACTGGGACTTCCTCGCGCGCAACCGCGAGCGTCTCGCGAGGAATCCGCGCATGCAGATCCCGCTCGCTTCGCTGGCGCGGCGCCCGGCCGCGGACCTGGCGGCGATCCGGGAGCGCGCGGCGGAGCTGCGCGCGCGTCTGCGTCGCGGCGAGCGCCTCTGACGACCGACCGCACGGCCGACCCGCGCACGATCGAGCGGCAACACGGCTTCCCAAGCGCGCGTCCGAGCGGTTACAAGCGACCCCGCCATGGCCAAGATCGTCTTCGTCGGTGCCGGGAGCGTCGTGTTCGCGAAGAACCTGCTCGGCGATCTGCTGAGCTTCGCGGCACTCGCCGACGCCGAGATCGCGCTGGTCGACATCGACCCCGAGCGCCTGCGCGTGGCCGAGCGCATGGCGCACAAGGTCGCGGCGGCGCTCGGTGCGTCGCCGCGGATCACCGCGCACACCGAGCGCCGCGACGCTCTCGCGGGTGCCGGCTACGTGATCAACGCGATCCAGGTCGGCGGCTACCGTCCGGCGACGGTGGTCGACTTCGACGTGCCGAAGCGGCACGGGCTCCGCCAGACCATCGGCGACACGCTCGGCATCGGCGGCGTGATGCGCGCCCTGCGGACGATCCCGGTGCTGCTCGAGCTGTGCCGCGACATGGAGCAGCTCTGCCCCGACGCCTGGCTGCTCAACTACACCAACCCGATGGCGATGTGCTGCTGGGCGCTGTCGCGCGCGACGGCGATCCGCACGCTCGGCCTCTGCCACAGCGTCCAGGGTACCGCGGAGCAGCTCGCGGCCGACATCGGCGTGCCGCTCGGCGAGATCGACTACGTCGCGGCCGGCGTCAACCACATGGCCTTCTACCTGCGCTTCGCGCGCGGCGACGAGGACCTCTACCCGCGCATCCGGCAGGTGGTCGCGGACGGTCGCGTGCCCGACACGAACCGCGTGCGCTACGAGATGCTGCAGCGGCTCGGCTACTTCGTGACCGAGTCGAGCGAGCACTTCGCCGAGTACGTGCCGTACTTCATCCGCCGCGACCGCCCCGACCTGATCGAGCGCTTCAACATCCCGCTCGACGAGTACTTGACGCGCTGCGAGTTCATGGACGGGCTGTGGGGCACGATGCGCGACTTCTTCGGCGGCGACGAGCCGATCGCGAGCGTCGAGCGCAGCCACGAGTACGGCGCGCGCATCATCGACAGCCTCGAGACGGGCACCGAACGCATCGTGCACGCCAACGTGCGCAACGACGGCCTGATCAGCAACCTGCAGGCCGGTTGCTGCGTCGAGGTCCCCTGCACGGTGCGCCGCGGTGCCGTCGCGCCGCAGCGCATCGGCGACCTGCCGCCGCAGCTCGCGGCGCTCGTCATGACCAACGTGAACGTCCAGGCGCTCGCCGTGGAAGCCGCGCTCACCGGCAAGCGCGAGCACGTCTACCATGCCGCGATGCTCGACCCGCACACCGCGGCCGAGCTCACCCTCGACGAGATCTGGGCACTGGTCGACGATCTGCTCGAGGCGCACGGCCCCTGGATCCCGCCGCTGCGCTGAACGCGCCCGCTGCGCGATGCCGCGTGAGGCGCTGCCGCACAGCGCATGCGCCGCGTGGGCGACCTCAAGTCCGCTCGCTTCCCGGCCGAGGTGCTGTCGTCAGCCTGCAAAAGGAGACGACGCATGCGACGTTCGATCATCATCACGGCTCTGCTCGCGGCTCTGGCGTTGTCGGCGCACGGGGCGGGCGCGGAAGGATTCGCGGCCGCGCGCGGCGCGCGACAGAACGCGGCCGGCGGCGTGACCGCGGGACAGGCGCGCGCGTTCAACGGCGAGAACGGCGGCTTCGCCGCACGGCGCGGATTCGCGAGCGACGGTGAGGGCAACGCCGTCGGCGGCAGCGCCGGAGCGTTCAAGGGACCGAACGGTGCCGAGGGCGCTCGTGCCGGGCGCTGGTCGCGCTCGGCGGACGGCTCGGCGAATCACGAGAGCGGCGGGGTCTACAGCGGTGCGAACGGCAACGCCGCGACCTACGGCTCGGCCTCGCGCGATGCCGACGGCAACACGACCGCGACCCGCAGCACCAGCGCGAACGGCAAGAACGGCGGCAGCTACGACGGATCGACGACCTACGAGTCGGGCAGCGGCGTGTCCCATTCGGGGACGTGCACGGACTCCTCGGGCAACGTCGTGAACTGCCCGTCGCGCTGATCCGAACGCCGCGCGGATCGCGGCGTCGTCTCGTTTCGAGACGCACCCCGCGCGTCGGTCGACCTCCACGCGGGTCTGCGCGGGGCACGTCCGTCGCGCCTCGGGCTCGACGGCGCGCCCCGGATTGGCGTAGCACGACGGCATGGCCGCAACGCTGCAGCGCTTCACCCGTGACGCCGATCCCGACCGCATCCATGCCGCGCTGATCGACGACGGTGCCGCGATCGTCGAGGGGCTGCTCGACGCTGCCGTCGTCGCCCGCGTCAATGAAGAAGTGGAGGCCGCGGTCGCGGCGGCCGATCCCGAGGAGCCGGTGTTCAACCCGGTGCTGGCGGCGTTCCACGGGCCGCAGACGCGCCAAGTGGCCGGGGTCGCGGGCATCTCGCGGACCTTCGCGACCGACGTGATGTGTGCGCCGCCGCTGCTCGCGCTCGCCGACCGCGTGCTGCTGCCCGCATGTGCGCGCTACCAGCTCAACATCGGGCACCTGCTGCAGCGCGGACCCGGTGCCGACGAGCAGTGGCTGCACCGCGACGAAGCGGTGTGGAGCGACGTGCCGCGCGCGGCGGGCATCGAGCTGCAGCTCGCCTCGGTGATCGCGTTCGTCGACTTCACGCGCGACAACGGCGCCACGCGGCTCGTTCCCGGCAGCCATCGCTGGGCGGACCGGGCGCTCAGCCCGGCCGAGCAGATGATGCAGGAGCCGCCGCCGACCGACGCGATCGCGTACGCCGAGATGCCGGCCGGCTCCGCGGTGGTCTACACGGGAGGCGTGATCCACGCCGGCGGTGCGAACACGACGACGATCGCGCGGCGTGGCGCGCACCTGAGCTACTGCCTCGGCTGGCTGCGTACGGAGGAGAACAACTACCTCGCCGTGCCGCCGGCAAGGGCGGCGACGCTGCCCCGTCAAGCGCAGGAGCTGCTCGGCTACGCGGTGTACGACGCGATCCCGCGCGGCGGCGGCTACCTCGGCATGGTGCGGCTGCAGGACCCCGTCGAGCTGCTGGCGCGCGGCGCGCTCTGAGCCCGTCCGCCGCGCCCGCTCTCGAGCGGAGGCGGCTGC